>NZ_JABMCN010000135.1 GCF_013179515.1 Pseudomonas sp. CM27 | reverse complement strand
CTTTCAGATCCGCGGCTTTCAGGCCACCACTTACCGTGACGGCCTGACCTTGAGTTCGATGCGCGGTGTGCGTGAAGACCCTTATGCCTACGAGCGCATCGAGATTCTGCGCGGCGCCAACTCCACCTTGTTTGGCCCGGCAGACCCAGGCGGCTCGGTGAACTTCGTGACCAAGCAGCCGCGCTTCGAGCAGTTTGGCCAAGGCTACGTGACCTATGGCTCGTATGACCATGCCGAGACCGGCATTGACGTGGGCGATGCCCTGAACGACGACCAAACCCTGGCCGGCCGATTCACTGCCAAGATGCAGAACAGTGACCGCGAGTACGACCACTCGCAGGACGACAACCGGTTCATCATGGGCGGTCTGACCTGGGCGCCAACCGATTTCACCTCGGCCACCGTGATCCTGGACTACCTGAAGACCAACAGCTCGCCGAACAGCGGTGGCTACCCGCTGGACAAGGAATACGACCGCAGCGACTTCTTTGGTGAGCCTAGCTACAACTTTCATGATGTGGAGCGCACCAGCCTCAGCGGCAACATCACCCACGACTTCGACAACGGCTTTGTGCTGCGCAGCAACCTGCGCTATAGCGAGCTGAGCGATGACTTTGGCTATGTCTACCTGAGCGACAGCGCCGCACGTGTGGGCACCACCATCCCCCGCTACGTGTTTGGCACCGACAGCGAAGCCGATCAGCTCAACGGCAACCTGATGCTGCAGTACGACGCCCGGTTCGAGCACATCGACAGCAGCACCCTGGTGGGTGTGGAGTACCTTGATTCGACGACCAAACAGAGTTCGGTTTACAGCCTGGCGCCTTCCATCGACATCGCCAACCCGGTGTTCACCGGCGTTCCGGGGGGCGTCACGCCTTATACCCGCAAGCAAAATGACGCCACCACCAAGGCGGTGTTCCTGCAGCAGAACCTGTCGTTCTACGACCGTCTGATCGCCACGGCGGGTGTGCGCAATGACTCGATGGACCTGTCCAGCAAGGAGTACGTGGGCGGGGCACAGAAGCAAAGCGACAACTTCTCCGAGACCTCATACCGCGGCGCACTGACTTACATCGTCAATGATGAAGTCTCCACCTACGTAAGCATGGTGGAATCGGTGTCGCCACCCCAGGTTGGCGTAACCCCGCAGACCGGTCGGCAGTACGAAGTGGGCGTGAAGTACTCGCCTGTGGGCATGGACGCATTGTTCTCCGCCGCCGTTTACGACCTGACCCAGGAAAACGTCACCATTGCCGTGGTGCTGCCCAGCGGCATCATCGAGCAGCAAACCGTTGGCGAGTCACGCGCGCGCGGCCTGGACCTGGAAGGCAAGGCGCAAATCACCCAGAACCTCAGCCTGATCGGTGCTTATTCCTACATGGAGACCGAGGTGCTGCGCGGGGCGTTGTATGACGGTTCTTCGCTAAAGGGCAAGGAGTTTACCGTCGCGCCGAAGCATACCGCCTCGCTGTGGAGCTACTACGACATTCCCGACACTGACGTGAGCGTTGGCCTGGGTGCACGCTATGTGGGCGGTTACTACATGGATGCAGCCAACACCAAGAAAAGCGACGGCACCACGCTGTTTGACGCGGCGTTGAACTACAAGATTGCCAAGGGCACAGACCTTGCGCTGAATGTCAGCAACCTGTTTGACGAGCAGCATGTGGTGGGGTCGGGTACGGCGAACTACTACAATCCGGGGCGTGAGGTTACGGCCAAGGTGAGTTACAACTGGTAAGCGTCTAGCGATGGCACGAGCTGCGACAAGATCCAGAGTCTGTAAAGACCTCTGTGGGAGCGGCTTCAGCCGCGAACACCGGCGCAGCCGGTGCCATCCACCGCGTCACACACTGAGCGGGCGAGCCGGCAGGTTCATGCGCGCCTTTCAGGGTCTAACGCATCATGCCCAGCTCTGCATCATCCAGCAGGGCCTTACCCAAGGCGCACAGGTAATGCGCGGCCCAGATCAGCTGCGGTTTATCCTCCATCAGCCCGTCAATGGTCAGGTCACGCGCGTAGCCCATCAGCTCGGAAGCTTGCTCGCGGGCGTTCTGGCAAGGAATGCCAGCTTCGATGCGGAATAGTGCATGGGTCTGGTTTTGCCTTGAAAGAAGATGGTTTTCCCGACGGTGCAATTCGTGTCTTCGGTGGTCATTGGTCAGTCTCCCTGGTCTTGTTGTTGCCTGGGCGGGCCCTATCGCCGGCAAGCCGGGCTCCCACAGGTTTTCGCTTGGCCTGCGAATCAATGCATCGGATTCAGGTTCGCTGGAGTGCGTAGTCCGAGGCCAGCATGATCGTGTCTTCCAGGGAGTGGAGGTGGTGGGGTGGGTCGGGGACTATCTTCAACATGATTGCTTCCATTTCAGGGCCGTCACCTTCTGCTGTCAAACAGAGGGTGGCAGCTGTACGCGGGCTGACAGACCGGCGGAAACAACAAGTTCCGGCGCACGCAAGCGTGCCCGCACGTACAGCAGCCATAACGACGAGCCGTTTTGTTGTTTACCGTCGCGACCTGTCAAAGTCATGCCGTTGATGAGCAACGACCCACCGAGACTAAACCCTGAAAAAATGCCCGCAACGGAAAACAGGCGCTGGGAGTATCTTTGGGAAACGCCCTACAAGGAAGGGGTTAAATCCGACTTTTTGACCCGCAGATCGCAAAATCCAGGCACAAAAAAAGACGCCCGAGGGCGTCTTCTTTCTAGGATTTGGTGGAGCCGGGGGGATTTGAACCCCCGTCCGCCAGTACTCCGCTGTCGGTACTACATGCTTAGCCGTGTCTACTGATTTAATCCGCAGCCGCCCGACGGGCAGGGTGCTTTGGATGAGTTGTGTAAGTTTTAGTCACTTCGCCCACAACGTGCTACGCGACGATCCTGTTCTGTATGACAATCAGTTCGGGTTTACAGGCATCCCCTAATGATTGCTGGAGCCGAAGCTACCAGAAGCAACGGGTCAAGAGGGCCGCTTACGCAGCCAGCTTGAACTCCGCGCCGTAGTTTTCGTCATTGGCAACTATAAAAGTTGCAACAGTGGATTTACGAGTTCTGTTACCAACTCGGCATGCACCTAGAGTTTCGCTACCGGCGTCGAATCCTAATCGGCCCCACACTAGCGTTACGCTAACGCACCTTACGGTACGTGGGGTGGAGTATACGCCATTGCGCGGGCGACGTCGACAGCCGGTCCGGTCGCCCGCAACGAGGCATCAAGTACCGCTACCACCGGCCGAACCGCTGCCTTTGTCGGTTTTTTCCAGACGCTCCAGCACCTTGCTGGTAATCGCGATGCATTCCTTGGTGTCGCCTGAGGCCTGGGCGGCCTTGGCTTTGTCGACGTGTTCGGTCACGGCCTTGTCCATGCCTTCGGAGGTGGCGCCGGCGGTGGCCATGCTGTCATCGATCTTTTGCAGGTTGATGGTGCAGAGGTCTCCGGCGGCGAACGCCGGCGAAGCCAGCAGGGTTGCGGCCGCGAACAGGGCCGAAAGCGCGGTACCTTTCATGGGAGTCTCCTCTGGGGCCTCGGGAAGGTGGGCCTGTAAGGTGGACTGCGGGGTATTGGCGGGGGTTCAATCGGGATGGTGGTCGCGAGGATGGTGAGTGTGGAGACCACGTGCGCTGCAACCTGTAGGAGCGGCCTTGCGTCGCGAAAGGGTTGCGAAGCAGCCCCAGGATTTCAACGTTTGTGCATAGATCGGGGCCGCTTCGCGGCCCATCGCGACACAAGGCCGCTCCTACAGAGGACGCGTTAGTCGGTCACAGACTGCGTGGGCGGGTCACGCGGTCGACCAGGTAGACCAGCCCGTGGTAGTCGATGCCGCTGTGGCTGCTCAAGCCGATCTCGCAGGTACGGCTGGTGGAAATGCCTTCGCCGCAATACTGCACCGCATCCTTCAGGCTGCGCAGCGAATGGGCATTAAGCTCGGGAGTGGTGAAGCCCTTGTCGCCAGCGAAGCCGCAACAGTGAATGCCTTCCGGTATTACCACTTGCTTGCTGCAACGCCGCGCCAGGTCGATCAGCGCCTGGCTTTCGCCCAGGTGCTGGGTGCTGCAGGTCACGTGCACGGCCACCGGCTCGTCCTGGGGGGTGAACTCCAGGCGGTCGAGCAGGTGGGTGCGGATGAAGCGCACCGGGTCGTAGAGGTCCAGCCGGGTTTCACCCAGGTCTTGCACCAGGCGCAGGGTGCAGGGGCTGGTGTCGCAGTAGATCGGGTCAAGGCCGCCACGGCTGGCGTGCAGCAGTGCGTTGATCAGCTCCTGGCGCTTGTGTTCGGCCTGCTCGGGGTAACCCTTGGAGGCGAACGGCTGGCCGCAGCACAGGCTGTCGGCGTTTTCGGGGAACACCACCTGGTAGCCGGCCTTTTCCAGCAGGGCGCGGGTCTTGTCCAGCAGCGAGCTCTGTTCGCGGTCGGCGTACGCCGGGCCCATGACGCGCGACACGCAGGCGGCCAGGTAAACCACGCGCGGGCGGGCGTCGTTGCTGGCCGCGCTGAACTGCAGCGGGCGCAGCGGTTGTGGCATGGCCGCGGTCCACTGCGGCAGGCGGCCGTTGCTGGCTTTGCTCATGGATGCGCTCAGGCGGGCCAGGCGGGGCGCGCCGAGCAGCTTGCGTGCAGTGTTGGCGGCGGTCAGGGTCAGGCGCGCGCCGCCCAGTGCTGTGTTGAAATGCTCGGCGAGCCATTCGGCTGTTTTTGGGTGGCCGGCAGCCTGGCTGCGTAGCTTCTTGACCAGTTCGCCGGTGTTGATTCCGACCGGGCAGCGTTGCGCGCACAGCCCGGTGGCGGCACAGGTGTCGATGCCTTGGTACTGGAAGGTCTTCATCAAGTCGCCGGTGTCGATACCGGCGCGTTGCCTGGCCTGGATGTCGCGCCACATGACGATGCGCTGGCGCGGGCTGAGGGTCAGCCCCTTGGACGGGCAGACCGGCTCGCAGAAACCGCATTCGATGCACTTGTCGACGATTTCGTCGGCAGCGGGCAGCGGCTTGAGGTTTTTCAGGTGTATATCCGGGTCTTCGCTCAGCACCACGTCGGGGTTGAAGATGCCGTTGGGGTCGAGCAGGCGCTTGAGCTTCCACATCAGCTGGTAGGCATCCTGGCCCCATTCCAGCTCCACGAACGGCGCCATGTTGCGCCCGGTGCCGTGCTCGGCTTTCAGCGAACCGCCGAACTCCACCGCCACCAGTTGCGCCACGTCATCCATGAATGCCTGGTAGCGGGCCACTTCTGCGGCGCTGTTGAAGCCTTGGGTGAAGACGAAGTGCAGGTTGCCTTCCAGGGCATGGCCGAAAATGATCGCTTCGTCGTAGCGGTGCTTGTCGAACAGCTGAATCAGCCGGTTGACCCCTTCGGCCAGTTGCTCGACGGGGAAGGTCACGTCTTCGATGATGACCGTGGTGCCGGTCTGGCGCACGGCGCCGACGGCGGGGAAGGTGTCCTTGCGGATTTTCCACAGCTGGTTGTACACCGCCGGGTCTTCGCTGAAGTCGACCTGCTGTTCCAGCGGGAAATCGGCGATGGAGGCCATTATCTGTTGCAACTGTTCGTGCAGCAGGCTCTGGCTGGCGGCGCGTGATTCGATCAGCAGGGCGCAGGCGTTGTCCGACAGGCCTTTGACCCACAGCGGCATGCCCGGCATGTTCTGCACCGAGCGCAGGCTGCGGCGGTCGAGCAGCTCCACGGCGGACACCGGCTGGCGCTTGAGCAGGGGCACGGCGCGACAGCAGCTTTCGACGCTGGGGAACACCAGCAAGGCGCTGGCCTTGTGCGGGTGGTCGGGCACGGTGTCGTAGGTGACGGCGCTGATAAAGCCCAGCGTGCCTTCGGAACCGACCAGCAGATGTTGCAGGATATCCAGCGGCTGGTCGTAGTCCACCAGCGCGTTCAGTGACAGACCGGTGGTGTTCTTCAGTCGGTACTTGTGCCGGATGCGCTCGGCCAGTGGGGTGTTGGCACGGGTTTCACGGCCCAGGCGGGCCAGTGATTCCAGCAAGTCAGCGTGGCTGCTTGCAAAGGCTTCTACGCTGGCCGGGTCTTCGCTGTCCAGGCGGGTGCCGTCGGCCAGCACCAGGCGCAGGCCGGCCAGGGTGTGGTAGGTGTTCTGCGCGGTACCGCAGCACATGCCGCTGGCGTTGTTGGCGACGATGCCGCCGATTTTGCAGGCGTTGATCGAGGCCGGGTCGGGGCCGATCTTGCGCCCGAAAGGGGCCAGCCAAGCGTTGGCCTGGGCACCGATCACGCCCGGCTGCAGGCGAATCTGCTCGCCCTGGCCACGAATCTCGCGACCGTTCCAGTTGTCGCCGAGCACAATCAGCACCGAATCGCTGATGGCCTGGCCAGACAGGCTGGTGCCGGCGGCGCGGAAGGTAACCGGCACCCGCTCGCGCTGAGCCAGCTTGATCAGGCCGACCACTTCGTCCTCGGACTCGACGCGTACCACCAGCTTGGGGATCAGCCGGTAGAAGCTGGCGTCGGTGCCGAAGGCCAAGGTAGAGGTGGGGTCGTCGAACCGGCGTTCGGCGGGGATCAGGCGCTCGGCATCACGCAGAAACGCGGCGGGCAGGCTCATGCAGTCTCCTCGCGGGGCCACGGCGTCTGGCGCGCGGTGTGCCCCGGTCATTCAGGCAGTGGTGGGTGCAGGCGTCAGGCGCCCAGTTCGCGTACCAGCGAGTCGCGGGTGATTTCGCTGATCGACTTGGCACCGGTCAGCACCATGGCTACGCGCATTTCCTTCTCGAACAGCTCCAGCAGGTTTTTCACCCCGGCCTGGCCGTGCACGGCCAATGCCCAGAGGAACGCGCGGCCGATCAGTACGGTGTCGGCGCCCATGGCGATCATGCGCACTACGTCGAGACCGCTGCGGATGCCCGAGTCGGCAAGAATCTTGATGTCACCTTTGACTGCGTCAGCGATGGCGGGCAGGGCGCGGGCGCTGGACAGCACGCCGTCGAGCTGGCGGCCGCCGTGGTTGGAGACGACGATGCCGTCGGCACCGAAGCGGACCGCATCGCGGGCATCATCGGCATCGAGAATGCCCTTGATGATCATCGGGCCATCCCAGAACTCGCGGATCCACTCCAGGTCTTTCCAGGAAATGGAAGGGTCGAAGTTGTTGGCCAGCCAGCCAATGTAGTCGGCAAGGCCCGTGGGGTTGCCACGGTAGGTGGAGATGTTGCCCAGGTCGTGTGGGCGCCCCATCACCCCGACATCCCACGCCCATTCGGGGTGGGTCATGGCTTGCAGAACGCGGCGCAGCGGGCCGTTCTTGCCGCTCATGCCTGAGTGAGCGTCACGGTAGCGGGCGCCGGGGGTCGGCATGTCGACGGTGAATACCAGGGTTTTAACCCCGGCTGCCTTGGCGCGCTCCAGCGCGTTGCGCATGAAGCCGCGGTCCTTGAGTACATACAGCTGGAACCACATCGGCCGGTTGATGGCAGGCGCCACCTCTTCGATCGGGCACACCGACACCGTGGACATGGTGAACGGGATGCCATGGGCTGCCGCTGCGCGCGCGGCCTGCACTTCGCCACGGCGGGCGTACATGCCGGTAAGGCCGACCGGGGCAAGGGCCACCGGCATGCTCAGGGTTTCGTCGAACAGCCTGGTTTCCAGGCTGAGTTCGGACATGTTCTTCAGCACGCGCTGGCGCAGGGCGATGCTGGCCAGGTCCGACACGTTGTGGCGCAGGGTGTGCTCGGCGTAGGCGCCGCCGTCGGCATAGTGGAACAGGAAGGGAGGCAGCTTGCGTTGGGCCGCGGCGCGATAGTCGGTAGAGGCAGAAATAATCATGGATTCTCGCAGCGTTGCTTGTGGGGAGTGCCGGGCGCAGCTGGCGCCCGGCCCTTTCACTTTAGTGATGAACCAGCATGCCGGTCAGCCAGTAGGCCTGGACCAGAGTGATCAGGCCGACGATGGTGGCGAAGAACAGGCTGTGCTTGACGGTGAAGCGGAACAGATCGGATTCCTTGCCGACCAGGCCGGTAGCGGCGCAAGCCACGGCGATCGACTGCGGCGAAATCATCTTGCCGGTTACGCCGCCGCTGGTGTTGGCGGCCACCAGCAGGGTGTCGTTGACCCCGATCTGGTGCGCGGTGGTGGCCTGCAGCGAGCTGAACAGGGCGTTGGACGAAGTGTCCGAGCCCGTCAGGAACACGCCCAGCCAGCCGAGGAACGGCGAGAAGAACGGGAAGGCAGCGCCAGTGCCGGCCAGCACCAGAGCCATGGTCGAGGACATGCCCGAGTAGTTGGTGACGAAGGCAAAGGCCAGCACCATGCCGATCGACAGGATTGGCCAGCGCAGTTCCCAGAAGGTCTCCTTGAAAGTGGTCAGACCAGTTTTGAAGTTGATCTTCAGCACGGCCATGGAGATCAGCGCCGACAGGAAGATCGCGGTGCCGGTGGCAGAGATCGGGTCGAGCTTGAACACCGCCGGCATGGCGGTCGGCGCGGCGACGATCGGCGCGGTCTTGATCACCAGCTGGTCGAGGTGCGGGATGGCAAAATTGAACACGAAGTTGTACATTGCGCCGCCTGGGGCGAAGGCTGCCTTGAACGGCTTCAGGGTCCAGATGGTGACCAGCACGGTAAGGATCAGGAACGGCGACCAGGCCTTGAAAATTTCGCCAAAGCTGTAGGGCGTCGGCTGGCTGCCGGTCGGCTGCACCACGGCGGCGCCAACGCTGCCTTTGGCTTCGCTGAACGAGCGCTTGGGCTGCCAGACTTTCAGGAACAGGGTCAGGCAGATCAGGCTGGCCAGCGCCGAGGTGATGTCCGGCAGCTCGGGGCCGATGAAGTTCGAGGTGAAGTACTGGGTCACGGCGAAGCTCAGGCCGGCGACCAGGGCGGCAGGCCAGGTTTCCTTCACGCCGCGCAGCCCGTCCATCATGAACACCAGCCAGAACGGTACGAACAACGACAGCAGCGGCAGCTGGCGGCCGGTCATGGCGCCGATGTGGAAGGCGTCGATACCGGTGACCTGGCCGGCCACGATGATCGGGATGCCCAGGGCGCCGAAGGCCACCGGTGCGGTGTTGGCGATCAGGCACAGGCCGGCGGCGTACAGTGGGTTGAAGCCCAGGCCTACCAGCAGCGCTGCGGTAATTGCCACCGGTGCACCAAAGCCCGCCGCCCCTTCCAGGAAGGCACCGAAGCAGAAGCCGATCAGCAGCACTTGCAGGCGCTGGTCGTCGGTGATCGACAGCACCGAGCTGCGGATCACTTCGAACTGGCCGCTCTTGACCGTGAGTTTGTACAGGAACACCGCGGCAACGATGATCCAGGCAATGGGCCAGAGGCCGTAGAGGAAGCCATAACCCGCGGCGGCGAAAGCCATGTCGACAGGCATCTGGAAGGCGAAGATCGCCACCAGGATCGACAGCGCGAGGGTGATGCTGCCCGCCACGTGGCCCTTGAGGCGGAACACGGCGAGGGCAAGGAAGAAGAACACAATGGGAATGACCGCCGCCAGTGCGGACAAGCCAAGACTACCAAGCGGGCTATAGAGTTGTTGCCAGGTTTGCATATGGGGTGGCCCCTAATTGTTGTTGGTCAGCACTGGCATTGGATAATTGGTAAGACCAATTTACAATGACTGGGCGCTAGGTTAAAAGCGCCGTCGTGGGTGTGTCAATTTGTCCTGTGCAAAACTTTGGTCGGGTACCGATGAACGGGCGCCTGGTGCGCTGGGAAAATCGTGGCTTGATGGGTGTTTGCGCGGCCTGGATCGGCGAGAATAGGCGCCCCCTGAAATCTGCCGGGGGTTTGTGGAGAGCATGTGATGGTTTTTGATCAGGTCCGCCAACGGCGCCTGTCCGACGATATTGTCGATCGGTTGGAAGGGATGATTCTGGAAGGCACGCTGACCTCGGGGCAGCGGCTGCCGGCCGAGCGCGTCCTCGCCGAGCAGTTCGGCGTGTCTCGCCCGTCACTGCGTGAGGCGATCCAGAAGCTGGTGGCCAAGGGGCTGCTGGTCAGCCGCCAGGGAGGGGGCAATTTTGTAGCCGAATCCCTGGGCTCCACGTTCAGCGACCCGTTGCTGCAATTGCTTGAGCACAGTGCAGAGGCGCAGCGCGATCTGCTCGAATTCCGCCATACCCTGGAAGCGTCCTGTGCGTATTACGCAGCCCAGCGCGCCACCGAGCCAGACCGGGCGCGGCTGAAGGCAGCCTTCGATGTGCTTCAGGACTGCTATTCCAGGGTCGACGAAGTGACCCGGGCAGAAGAGGGCGTGGCGGATGCGCGCTTCCACCTGGCGATCGCCGAGGCCAGTCATAACGCGGTGTTGCTACACACCATCCGTGGCTTGTTCGACCTGCTCAAGCGCAACGTGGTGACCAACATCGGTGGCATGTACCAGCAGCGCACCGAAACCCGGGACATGCTGATTAGTCAGCATCGGGAGCTTTACCTGGCGATTGTCGAGGGCAGGGCGGAGGATGCGCGAGAAATATCCAGCCGGCACATTCTGTATGTGCAGGAAGTGCTGGCAGAGGCGCAGCAAGAGGCGCAGCGGGTGGCGCGGGCAGAGCGGCGCAGCGGTCGCTGACCTTCGCTGGTCTCATCGCCGGCAAGCCAGCTCCCACAGGTGTTGCATTGGCTGTGAGCCGTGTGCAGTACCTGTGGAAGCTGGCTTGCCGGCGATGAGGCCAGAACAGGCTAACCGAAAGATCTAGTCTTCCTTGCCCTTGTTGCGCACAGCCCGCTGCAGCTCGCGGTTGGAATCGCGTTCGCGCACCGTGTCGCGCTTGTCGAATTCCTTCTTGCCCTTGCCCAGTGCGATTTCACACTTGATCAGGTGCTTGCTCCAGTACAGCGACATGGCGACGCAGGTGTAACCCTTTTGCGCCACCGCCGCTTCCAGGCGCTCGAGCTCGCGCTTGTTCAGCAGCAGCTTGCGCGTGCGCATCGGGTCGGCGATGACATGCGTGCTGGCCGTGGTCAGCGGGGTGATGTGGCTGCCGAACAGCCAGGCTTCGCCGTCCTTGAGCAGCACGTAGCTGTCAACGAGGTGCGCCTTGCCGGCCCGCAGGCTTTTTACTTCCCAGCCGGACAGGACCAGCCCGGCCTCGAACTTGTGTTCGATGAAGTAATCGTGTCGCGCTTTCTTGTTCTGCGCGATGGTCCCGGTCGGATGTTTTTTTTGCTTAGCCATAGGGGCGGCATTATAGGCAAGTCCGCGCGTCGTCCGCTATGGGATTTCGGTGTGCTTGAGCCACTGCAATGAATACCGGACAATACAGCCCCTGTCTTGTCGACAGAACCTGTTTTCGGCACGCTGCGAAGCGCCGCCACCCAGCCTTGGAAGTGATGCCTGGATGACTACCCATATTCAACGCTCCGCCCTGCTGCCATACCCTGCCCAGGCGCTCTACGATCTGGTCAACGATGTGGCCAGCTACCCAGAGTTCCTGCCGTGGTGCTCGGCTTCGACGGTGCTCGAGTGCAGCGACACGCACATGCGTGCCAAGCTCGAAGTGGCCAAGGGTGGCATGAGCCAGCACTTCGTCACGCGTAACGTGCTGGTGCCTGGGCAGTCCATCGAGATGAACCTGGAAGAGGGGCCGTTCACCCAGTTGCATGGCCTGTGGGTGTTCAAGCCGTTGGGTGAGAAAGCCTGCAAGATCAGCCTGGACCTGTCGTTCGATTATGCCGGGTCAATCGTGCGCGCTACCTTGGGGCCTCTTTTCAACCAGGCCGCCAACACCCTGGTGGACGCCTTCTGCCAGCGCGCCAAGCAACTGAATGCCTGACGCATAGAGCGGCAACAAAAAGCCCGGATCATGTCCGGGCTTTTTTGCATCTGCTGTCCCGGTTACCGGGTTTCCAGCGGTGCCGGGGTCGGCACTGGCGTAGTTTCGATGGTGTCGATCTCGCGCTGGATGGACTCTTCTACCGAGCCTGGCTTGGCCGGTTTTTCTTCAGGCTGCGTAGCAGGTTGTGCTGGCTGCTCGGTCTGGCTTGCCGGGCTTACCGTGGTGTCGCTGCTGCCACCGAGGATTTCCTGGTCGCGGCTGACGCCTGGCATGAAGTCACCCGACAGGCTGACCAGCTGGTCGCTTTCATTGAAGAAAATGCTCATGCGTTCTTGCTGACGTTTACCGCCACCAGGCTGCAAGCTGTACAGGTAGTCCCACCGATTGGTGTTGAACGTATCCTGAATGAGCGGGTTGCCCATGATAAACCTTACTTGCCGTCGGGTCATTCCGGGGCGTAATTGGTCTATCATGTCCTGCGTGACGACATTGCCCTGCTGGATGTCGATTTTGTAAACCCCGGGAAACGAGCAACCGGCGAGTGCGAGCAGTCCCACTAGGGTGAGGCTGGTTAGCAAGAGCTTGGTGTTTTGCATCGGTGGGCGACTTCCACTATCTTGGCTGGACAACGTAAACCCCGATCATACCCGTATTAAGAGAAGCTGCGAAGCAGCATCGGCGAGAAAGCTGACCATGGTTGAAAATAGCGAATTACGCAAAGCCGGTCTCAAGGTGACCCTGCCTCGAGTGAAGATCCTTCAGATGCTCGATTCCACCGAGCAGCGTCACATGAGTGCCGAGGACGTCTACAAAGCGCTGATGGAAGCAGGTGAAGACGTCGGCCTGGCCACTGTTTATCGCGTGCTGACCCAGTTCGAAGCGGCGGGGCTGGTTGTTCGCCACAACTTCGACGGCGGCCATGCAGTGTTCGAGCTGGCCGATGGCGGTCACCACGACCATATGGTTGACGTGGATACCAGCGAAGTTATCGAATTCATGGATGCCGCGATTGAAAAGCGTCAGCGTGAGATTGTGGAAGAGCACGGTTTCGAGCTGGTGGACCACAATCTGGTCCTGTACGTGCGTAAGAAAAAGTAACGTTTTTTATCGTTATAAATAACAAAGGCGACCCTCGGGTCGCCTTTGTGCTTTCTGCTTTGGGCAGATGAATTTGGTGGCCTGCACTGGCCCTATCGCCGGCAAGCCAGCTCCTACCTCGATCGCATTGGGCTCAGGCCAGGCGCTGTCCCTGTGGGGGCTGGCTTGCCGGCGATAGGGCCAGTGCAGGAAGGATCAGGCCTTGCCGGAAACCACCATCTTGCGCGCATGCGCCAGGGATTCCTTGGTCAGGTCGATGCCGCCCAGCATTCGCGCCACCTCTTCGACCCGCTCCCGCTTGCCCAGGCTGGCGACGGCGGTGTGTGTGGTGTCGCTGTTGCGCACCTTGTGCACGAACAGGTGCTGGTGTCCTTGCGCTGCCACCTGCGGCAGGTGGGTTACGGTCAGCACCTGGCCACGCTCGCCCAGGCGGCGGAGCAGCTGGCCGACGATTTCAGCGGTAGGCCCACCGATGCCTACGTCGACTTCGTCGAATACCAGGGTCGGAATGCGCGAGGTTTGCGCGGTAATGACCTGGATGGCCAGGCTGATGCGTGAAAGCTCGCCACCCGATGCCACCTTGGCCAGGCCCTTGAGCGGTTGGCCGGGGTTGGCGCTGACCAGCAGCTCGATCTGCTCCAGCCCGTGGGGCGACAAGTCTGCCGCGTCGTTGGCGGTAAGCTCGATGCGGAAGCGCCCGCCGGGCATGCCAAGGCGCTGGATTTCCTGTTCTACCGCCCCTGACAGCTGCTGCGCAGCCTGCTGGCGCAGGCCACTGAGTTCGCGCGCTTTCTCTTTATAGTGCTGGGCAAATGCGGTCAGTTCTTCGCCTAGCCGCTCGATCGATTCGTCACTGGCGTTCAGGCCTTCCAGTTCTTCCATCAGCTGCTGTTGCAGGTGGGGCAGTTCGGTCGGGTGAACGCGGTGTTTACGCGCCAGGGTGTAGATGGTGTCGAGGCGCTCTTCCAGCGCCTGCAGGCGCATGGGGTCGGCATCGAAGTTGTCGAGGAAGCGATTGAGCTCGCCAACGGCTTCCTCTACCTGGATCTGGGCACTGGCGATCAGGTTGGCCGCCTCACCGAGTGCTTTCGGCGAGTGGGTCGCTGCACCCAGGCGGTTGAGGCTTGAGGTGAGGGCGCTGAGCACATTGCCCGAATCGCTCTCGCTGCACTGGTCGATCACCTGGCGGCAGATGCCAAACAGGGCTTCGGCGCTGGTCAGGTTCTTGTGTTCCTGCTCCAGTTGCTCCAGTTCGTGCTCGCCCAGGCCGAGGTTGTCCAGCTCCTCCAGCTGGTAGCTGAGCAGCTGATGACGCGCGCGCTGCTCGTCGCCGGAATTGGACAGGCGCTCGAGCTCCAGGCGGGTCTGGTTCCAGCGCTTGGCGGCCAGTTGCACCTGACGCGACAGGTCGACGGCGCCGGCATACTCGTCGAGCAGGCGACGGTGGGTGTCGGCCTTGAGCAGCGACTGGTGCTCGTGCTGGCTGTGGATATCGATCAGCAGCTCCCCCAGCGCCTTGAGGTCGCCGAGTGGGCAGGGCGTGCCATTGATGTAGCCACGGCTGCGGCCTTCGGCAGTGATCACCCGGCGCAGGATGCACAGGCCTTCGTTGGCCAGGTCGCGCTCGGCCAGCCAGGTATGGGCCTCGGGGATGTCCACCAGGTCGAAGGTGGCGAGGATGTCGGCCTTGTCGGTGCCTGGGCGCACCACGCCGCTGTCGGCCCGGTCGCCCAGGGCCAGACCTAGGGCGTCGAGCATGATCGATTTGCCGGCACCGGTCTCGCCCGTGATGACGGACATGCCGCGGGCAATTTCGAGGTCGAGGTGCTCGACGATGGCATAGTTGTGAATGGACAGGTGCACCAGCATGAGGGGCGGCTCCCGAGAGTCTTGTCTGGTTATTTATACAGTACTTTTTTCAGGCCTGCCAATGCCCCTTGGCAGATTCTGTTGCGGCCGGGAAATCCATCGTGCCCCTTGAAGCTGGTTTTTCCGGCCCCATATAGCCGACATCACAGGCGAGCCTGGCTCGCAGTCCACAAAATTGCGCAGGAGAGACCCCATGGCTGATGAACAGCTGAACGAGAACAACCTTAACGTCGAAGAAGCCGCTGCAGGCAACGCTGCCGAGGCCCGTGTTCTGGAGCTCGAGGAGCAGCTGGCAACAGCCAAGGACCAAGCGCTGCGCGCCGTCGCCGACGTGCAGAATGCCCGCCGTCGGGCCGAGCAGGACGTGGAGAAAGCCCACAAGTTCGCCCTGGAGAAATTCTCCAGCGACCTGCTGCCGGTGATCGACAGCCTGGAACTGGCCCTGGCCCACTCCAGTGCCGACGATGAGCACGTCAAGCAGATCCGCGAAGGCGTCGAGCTGACCCTGAAGATGTTCCAGGACACCCTGAAGCGCTACAACCTCGAAGCTGTCGACCCGCACGGCCAGCCGTTCAACCCTGAGCACCACCAGGCGATGGCCATGCAGGAGAATGCTGAAGTAGAGCCCAACAGCGTGCTGAACGTGTTCCAGAAGGGTTACCTGCTGAACGGCCGCCTGCTGCGCCCCGCCATGGTGGTGGTCAGCAAGGCGCCGAGCGCGGCGCAACCCTCGATCAATGAAAAGGCTTGAAATCCGTCGGGGCAACCCCATCTAGGTGTCAAGCCTTCAAGTATTACCGCAGTTGGCCAAAGTAGTCGCTGCTAACAAATTCAAGTTTCGGGAGAGTTAACATGGGCAAAATCATCGGTATCGACCTGGGGACCACCAACTCGTGCGTCTCCATTCTGGAAAACGGTAACGTCAAGGTCATCGAAAACGCCGAAGGTGCGCGCACTACCCCTTCGATCGTGGCCTACGCCAACGATGGCGAAATCCTGGTAGGTCAGTCGGCCAAGCGCCAGGCTGTTACCAATCCGCACAACACCCTGTTCGCGGTAAAGCGCCTGATTGGCCGCCGCTTCGAAGAGCAGGTGGTGCAGAAAGACATCCAGCTGGTTCCGTACAAAATCGCCAAGGCCGACAACGGTGACGCCTGGGTCGAAGTGAACGGCCAGAAAATGGCGCCGCCGCAAATCAGCGCCGAAGTGCTGAAAAAGATGAAGAAAACCGCCGAAGACTACCTCGGCGAGCCAGTGACCGAAGCGGTCATCACCGTGCCGGCCTACTTCAATGACAGCCAGCGCCAGGCGACCAAGGACGCCGGCCGCATTGCAGGTCTGGACGTAAAACGCATCATCAACGAACCGACCGCTGCTGCGCTGGCCTACGGCATGGA
>NZ_JABMCN010000134.1:9114-16142 GCF_013179515.1 Pseudomonas sp. CM27 | reverse complement strand
CAGCGGAAAACTGTTCCAGCAGCTCTTTCGGAACCTTTGGTAACTCTCGGAGCGGTTTTTTTTTGGTTGGCATACATGCACCTCTTACTCATGTTATGCCCGAACACAAAATTTCTGACACCCTCCTTTGCGGCCCCGGCAATCTCAGCCTCGAGCAAGCTGCCGGCGCAATTCAGCCAACACCGGCGCCGTATCCGGCCGCACCCCACGCCAGATAAAGAACGCCTCAGCCGCCTGCTCGGCCAGCATCCCCAACCCATCCAGCACCTTGGCCGCACCCAGGTTCGCAGCCCACTGGCAAAACGGTGTCGGCTGCTTGCCATACATCATGTCGTAGCAGACCGTTCGCCCCGCCTCGACCAGGCTGTCGGCAATCGGCGGCATCTCGCCTGCCAGGCTCGCCGAAGTGGCATTGATGATCACGTCCACCGGCTCCTGCAACCAGGCAAACCCGCTGGCCACCACTGGCCCCAGCTCGTCGAACTCGCGCGCCAGCTGCTCGGCCTTTTCCACGGTACGGTTGGCGATCACCAGCGATTGCGGGTTGTGCGCCAGAATTGGCTCCAGCACGCCCCGCACAGCACCACCGGCCCCGAGAATGAGAATGCGTTTGCCCGCCAGCTCGACCCCGGCATTGACGGTGAGGTCGCGCACCAGGCCTGCACCGTCGGTGTTGTCACCCTGCAAGGTACCGTTGGCCAGTTTGCTCAGGGTATTCACCGCGCCAGCGCGCTGGGCACGCGGGGTCAGGCTGTCGCACAGGCGGTAGGCCTCTTCCTTGAACGGCACGGTGACGTTGCCGCCACTGCCTTGCTTGAAGAAACCACGCGCGCAGTCGCTGAACTCGTCCAGCGGCGCCAGCAACGTGGCGTACTCCAGGTCCTGGCCGGTCTGCTCGGCGAACAGGCGATGGATCAGCGGCGACTTGCTATGGCCGATGGGGTTACCGAAAACGACGTACTGGTCCATGACGATTCCTTGGTTGTCCACAGGCTTACTGGCCAAGCCAGTCGCGGTCCTGCAGGAAGTACTCGGTCAGGCGCGCTTCTTCGCTGCCCGGCGCGGCCTTCCAATCGTAGCCCCAGCGGACTTGCGGCGGAAGCGACATCAGAATCGACTCGGTGCGGCCACCGGACTGCAGCCCGAACAGGGTGCCACGGTCGTAGACCAGGTTGAATTCCACGTAGCGGCCGCGGCGGTATTCCTGGAACTCGCGCTGCGCCGGGGTGAAGGGCGTGTCCTTGCGACGCTGGACAATCGGCAGGTACGCGTCGACGAAGGCATCGCCGATGGCGCGGATAAAGGCAAAGCAGGTGTCGAAGTCCCACTCGTTCAGGTCATCGAAGAACAAGCCACCGATGCCGCGTGGCTCGCCACGGTGCTTGAGGTGGAAGTAGCGATCGCACCAGGCCTTGTAACGCGGGTACACATCGGCGCCGAACGGCGCGCAGGCCTGCTCGGCCACGCGGTGCCAGTGGATGCAGTCTTCTTCATTGCCGTAGTACGGGGTCAGGTCGAAACCGCCGCCGAACCACCACACGGCCTCTTCACCTTCCTTTTCGGCAATGAAGAAACGCACGTTGGCGTGCGAAGTGGGCACATGCGGGTTGTGCGGGTGAATCACCAGCGACACGCCCAAGGCCTCGAAGCCACGGCCTGCCAGTTCGGGGCGATGGGCACTTGCCGAAGGCGGCAAGCCACTGCCGAACACATGGGAAAAGTTGACCCCGCCCTTCTCGATCAGCTTGCCTTCGCCAATCACCCGCGTACGGCCCCCGCCACCGGCTTCGCGCACCCAGGCGTCCTCGACGAAGCGGGCACCGCCGTCTTCGGCTTCGAGGGCAGAGCAGATGCGGTCTTGCAGGTCGAGCAGGTAGGCTTTCACGGCCTCGGTGCGGCTAGTCATCGGGTCACCAGGAACGGGCAGGGAAGAATTCGCCGCGTAGCATACCACCGCCAACCCGCGCGCCGCAGTTGACGGCGATCAAGCAAAGGCGTCCGATAGAAGGCCTTTTCCCGATCCCGAGTACAGGAGTGCGAGATGGCCAAGCGTATCCAGTTCAGCCAGCATGGCGGCCCGGAAGTGCTGCAGTTTGTGGAATTCGAACCCACCCCGCCCGGGCCACAGCAGGTACGTGTGCGTAACCATGCGATCGGCCTGAACTTCATCGATACCTACTTCCGCAGCGGGCTGTATGCGCCGCCGTCCCTGCCTTCCGGCCTGGGCACCGAAGCGGCGGGTGTGGTCGAGGCTGTGGGCGAGGGTGTGACCCGGCTCAAGGTCGGCGACCGCGTGGCCCATGCCGGCGGCCCGCTGGGGGCGTACAGCGAGGTGCATACGCTGCCTGAGGCCAACCTGGTCAAGCTGCCCGACAACATCAGCTTCGAGCAGGCGGCGGCGGTGATGCTCAAGGGTTTGACCGTGCAGTACCTGCTGAAGCAGACCTATGAAGTAAAGGCAGGTGACGTGATCCTGTTCCACGCGGCGGCAGGCGGCGTCGGCTCGCTGGCGTGTCAGTGGGCAAAGGCACTGGGCGCCAGGCTGATCGGTACCGTCAGCTCCGCCGAGAAGGCCGAACGTGCCAAGGCGCTGGGGGCTTGGGCGACCATCGACTACAGCCACGAAGACGTGGCCAAGCGGGTGCTGGAGTTGACCGATGGCAAGAAATGCCCGGTGGTGTATGACGGGGTGGGTGCCGATACCTGGCTGACCTCGCTGGACTGCCTGCAACCGCGTGGGTTGATGGTGAGCTTTGGCAATGCCTCGGGTGCGGTGAGCGGGGTGAACCTGGGGATTCTGGCGCAGAAGGGCTCGCTGTATGTGACCCGGCCGACCTTGGCGACCTATGCGAATAATGCCGAGAACACCCAGGCCATGGCCGATGACCTGTTTGCGATGATTGCGAGTGGGAAGCTGGTTGTGGATATCCAGCAAAAGTATCCGCTGAGCGAGGCGGCCAAGGCGCAGGTGGAGCTGTCGGCGCGGCGGACCGTAGGATCGACTGTACTAATTCCCTGAGCCACACACGTTCCCTGTGGGAGCGGGTTTACCCGCGAAGAAGCCACCGCGATGGATGGCACCGGCTCTGCCGGTGTTCGCGGATGAACCCGCTCCCACAAGTGCTGCATCGGCATTGAGTACGGCGGGGCATGATCAATCGTCGTAGTGATATCGGCACTGCAAGATTGTCATCTGCCCACCTTCGAAGAGGTAGACCAACCGATGTTCGCGAGTAATAAGACGAGACCAGAATCCTGAAAGGTCGCCCTTGAGTGGCTCAGGCTTACCGGTGCCTTTGAAAGGAGTACGCAGGCACTCCTTGATCAGGGCGTTGATCGTCGCAAACACATCCGTGTCAGCATCTTTCCAATGGCAGTAGTCTTCCCAACCTTCTGAAGTAAACGCAACGCTTACAGAATTGCGAGCTTCAGTCTTGTTGCGTTGTTTTGACTTCATGTTCATCTATGGGCAGCTCATGGGTAGCAGCTTTACCTGACCTCAGCTGATCAATGGATGCGCGCAAGCGCTTGGCATTGGCTGAAGAACCCAGCAGGTACATGGTCTCTTGCATGCCGTTGTAGTCCTCAAGCGAGATCATGACCACCGGCTCACCGCGCTGGCGCGTAATGATCGCGGGTTCGTGATCCCGACATACATCATCCATCGTCTGCTTCAGGTCGGCGCGAGCCTGGCTAAAAGTCAGTACATGCATTTCTTCAAATCCTTTCCAGGCAAGCCTGGCTCGGGTTTTTCTCGGCCCGGGCAACAATGCTGAACGGGCAATAGGCTCGGTGGTTTCTGCTAATGAATCTGGCAGGCACCAGCTGAAACATTGTACAAGCCTAGGTACAAACCTCAACATCCCATGGTCGGGAACCTTGGGAATGCAAAGCATAAATTGGAAGTCTTCTGATGGGCAGGTGATTGCGTTCGACAGAGCGTGTAGGAAATGGTGCTCACATTGATTTTTGTGGTGTTACGTAGATCGAGCGCCGCGCGGGCGGCGCTCGATTTCACAGGCGCTGAAACCCTCGAGGCAGGCACCTGTCAGCCTTCACACCCTCTTCTGCGGTGGTGGGGTCGACTCGATGCCATCGAGTATCGCCTCAATCACACCCTCTGCCATTTCAATTGCATGCAGGTTCGACCAGAACATGCCACGGCCCTCTTCGCGCATGTAGTCCAGGGCTTTGTAGCCGGTTTCGTAGGCGCTGCGCAGGTACAGGGCTACGTGGACCAGAGCGTCCTCGGCGGAAATGTTCGGGTTTACGGTGAAGAGCGGGTCATGGCCGGCGTCGCAGCGGCCGAAGGGGCGGGTGGAGGTGTAGGGAAGGGGTGGATCGGGCACTATCTTTTTCATTGGAAACCCTCACTTCAATGCCCCACCTATTCGTTACCACACGATTAGGTGGCAGCTGTACACGGGGTGGTAAACCGGAGAGAGTCTCAAACCCGGCAGGCGCAAAGCCTCCCGCGTACAGCCGCCATAGACCGCCAGAAACTCTCCCTGGTTCGGGTTACCACGCCCGATCGCCAAGTTATTCAGCGACGGTGTAAGCCTAAGGGCAGAGGTTCCCACTGAGAAGGTGATGGCAGGGGACGCGGCTCGTAGGATATTTCCCAATCCGCAAGCTGGACAGCCTTTCAAGAAAAAATCAGAAAAATCTGCAGAGCCACTGGGGCCGCTTTGCGGCCCAATCGCCGGCAAGCCAGCTCCCACACCGACCGCGCCGGTTTCAAGTCTTGTGCAGTACCTGTGGGAGCTGGCTTGCCGGCGATCGACCGGGGCGCGCACGCCGGCGAAGCCCTCGCCAGCGATATCAGCCCGGGCGCACAACCTCACCAGTAGCCAAGTTCCGAATCACACTCGGATTCTTCCGCCCCCCCAGCGCCCCACCCAGCACCAGGTCCAGCTGGCCATGGAAGTACTGCTCCACCCGCAACCGCGTCTTCGCCGCCGGGCGCCCGCCCGGGTTGCACGAGGTGGAAATCAAAGGCCCCACCAGCGCGCACAAGTCACGCACCACCGGGTGATCGCTGACCCGCAACGCCACGGTGTCATGCTGCCCGGTCACCCACTCGGGCAACAGGTTCTGGTGCGGCACCAGCCAGGTGTTCGGCCCCGGCCAGGTGCTGCCCATGCGGTCGATCCAGTCTTCGGGGAAATCCTCGAACAAAAAGTCGAACTGGCGAATGTTGTCGGCGATCAGGATCAGGCCTTTATCCACAGGGCGCGATTTCAGCGCCAGCAACCGATACACCGCGTCCTCGTTCCACGGGTCGCAGCCCAGGCCCCAGACCGCTTCCGTCGGGTAGGCGATCACCGCGCCCGCCCGGATCTCACGTGCGGCTTGTTGCACACGAAAACTGCTCACCATTTGTGTCTCCCCGCCTATATACCTTGCTTGTGAGCAGTGTACTTAGCCCGCGCGGGCAAACCAACGCCCGGCTTCATTGCTGACCCGGCCCTCCAGCTCCAGCTCGGTAAGCTGCGCCAATACGGCGGCCAGCGGCTGCTCGCTGCAATGGGCCAGGCTTTCGCTGGTCTGTGGCGCGGCGTGCAGCAGGGCGAGCAGGGGATGGTCGAATTTTTCCGCAACGTCGGGCGGCAGGTTCTGCCAGCCCTGCAGCGTTTGCAGGATCTGCTCCACCGTCTCTACCAGCAGCGCGCCGTCACGAATCAGCTGGTGGCAGCCCTTGGCGCCTGGATGGTGAATGGAGCCCGGTATGGCATACACCTCGCGGCCTTGCTCCGCCGCCAGGCGCGCCGTAATCAGCGAACCACTGGCCAGACTGGCCTCGACCACCAGCACGCCCAGCGACAAACCACTGATGATGCGATTGCGCCGGGGGAAGTTGCCGGGCAGCGGCCCGGCATCCAACGGGTACTCGGAAACCAGCGCACTGCCGGTCTCGATCATGGCCTGGGCCAACTCGCGGTGGCGCTGTGGATAAAGTTTTTGCAACCCCGTGCCGAGCACACCAATCGTGCTCCCTCCGGTCTTCAATGCGGCCCGATGAGCGGCGCCATCAATGCCAACGGCCAACCCGCTGGTAATGGTGAAACCGGCTTGCGCCAGATAGCGTGCAAAAGCGCCAGCCGTATCCAGGGCCGGCGGTGTGGCACGCCTGCTGCCCACAATTGCCAACTGGGGACGGTTTAACAGCGCCGGTTCGCCGGCGACGAAAAGCAGCGGCGGTGCGTCATCGATTTCAGCCAGCAGGGCAGGGTAGTCCGGGTCGTCCCACATCAGTAAATGCTGGCCCGGACGCTCTAACCAAGCCATTGCAGCCAACGCGCCATCGCGCACTTCGGCACTGCGCCGAGCATCGATAGTAACTTGGGGAATGCCCAGTGCACGCCAGGCCGAACCCGGTGCAGATAGTGCCGAGGAGGCCGAGCCAAACGCATCGATCAGGTTACGAAAGCGTCTCAACCCGGTTTCTGGAAGGCGGTGCAAACGCAGCCGGGCTTCCAGCTCGGCAGGCGGGCAAGGCGACGAATGGTAAATCGACATTAAGATCATCCTTGATCAAAGCAGGGCCATTTACGTGGCACAAACTGTGGATAACTTTGTGGGTAACACTTTGAAAAGCTGTCCATTGACTGGGGGCTATTACGCCCATAGACACCCTAGACGAGGTTGCCAGGTGCTGAAATCGCCGTTTCCCTTTATTATGTGTGCTCAGTTTTCAACCGACCGCACAGTGACTGCCTGACCTTATGGCCATCTTGAACATTCTCGAATTCCCGGACCCGCGCCTGCGCACCATCGCCAAACCGGTGACGGAGTTCGACGACGCCCTGCGTCAGCTGATCGACGACATGTTTGAAACCATGTACGAAGCCCCTGGCATCGGCCTGGCCGCGACCCAGGTCAACGTGCACAAGCAGGTTGTGGTCATGGACCTCAGCGAAGACCGCAGCGAACCGCGGGTCTTCATCAACCCCACGGTGGAAGAGCTGACCCACGACATGGGCCAGTACCAGGAAGGTTGCCTGTCGGTGCCCGGCTTCTACGAGAAT
>NZ_JABMCN010000134.1:0-9016 GCF_013179515.1 Pseudomonas sp. CM27 | reverse complement strand
GTGGTCATGGACCTCAGCGAAGACCGCAGCGAACCGCGGGTCTTCATCAACCCCACGGTGGAAGAGCTGACCCACGACATGGGCCAGTACCAGGAAGGTTGCCTGTCGGTGCCCGGCTTCTACGAGAATGTCGACCGCCCGCTGCGGGTACGGGTCAAGGCCCAGGACCGCGACGGCAAGCCTTACGAGCTGGAATGCGAAGGCCTGCTGGCGGTCTGCGTTCAGCACGAATTCGATCACCTCAACGGCAAGCTGTTCGTCGACTACCTGTCGCAGCTCAAACGCGACCGGATCAAGAAGAAGCTGGAAAAGCAGCACCGCCAGCAAGCCTGATCCCCACCTTCCAGAAGGCTTGCTCCGGCAAGCCTTTTTCTATTTTGAAGCGAGAACTCCATGCGCATCGTCTTTGCAGGCACTCCAGAGTTTGCCGCCGAACACCTCAAGGCCCTGCTCGACAGCCCTTACGACATCGTGGCCGTCTATACCCAGCCCGACCGCCCTGCCGGCCGTGGCCAGAAGCTGATGCCCAGTGCAGTCAAAGCGCTTGCCGTGGCCCATGACATCCCGGTGTTCCAGCCGCAAACCCTGCGCAATGCCGATGCCCAGGCCGAACTGGCCGCGCTCAAGCCAGACCTGATGGTGGTGGTTGCCTATGGCCTGATTCTGCCGCAGGCGGTGCTCGATATCCCGCGCCTGGGGTGCATCAACAGCCACGCCTCACTGCTGCCACGCTGGCGCGGTGCGGCGCCGATCCAGCGCGCCGTGGAAGCCGGTGACGCCGAAAGCGGCGTCACCGTGATGCGCATGGAAGCAGGCCTGGACACCGGCCCGATGCTGCTGAAGGTGGTCACCCCGATCAGCGCCGACGACACCGGCGGCAGCCTGCACGACCGCCTGGCCGAAATGGGCCCGCCTGCCGTGGTGCAGGCCATTGCCGGCCTGGCCGACGGCTCGCTGCAAGGTGAAGTGCAGGACGATGCCCTGGCCACCTACGCCCACAAGCTGAACAAGGACGAAGCGCGCATCGACTGGAGCCGCCCGGCCGTCGAGCTGGAGCGCCTGATCCGTGCGTTCAACCCGTGGCCGGTCTGCCACAGCACCCTCGATGGCGAAAGCGTGAAGGTGTTGGCCGCCAACTTGTCCACAGGCACGGGCGCCCCTGGCGAGATCCTGTCTGCCAGCAAGGACGGCCTGGTGGTCGCCTGCGGTGACCAGGCGCTCAGCCTGACCCGCCTGCAACTGCCTGGCGGCAAGGCGCTGAGCTTCAGCGACCTGTTCAACAGCCGGCGCGAGAAGTTCGCCGCTGGCAAGGTGCTGGGCCAATGAACCCGCGCCTCGCCGCCGCCCGTGCCCTTGCCGCTGTGCTCAGCGGCAAGGCCTCGCTCAACAGCTCGCTGCCAACGCAGCTGGACAAGGTCGATGAGCGTGACCGTGGCCTGACCCAGGACCTGGCGTTCGGCACCGCGCGCTGGCAGCCACGCCTGGACTTGCTCGCCGCCCAGCTGTTGCAGAAGCCGTTCAAGGCCGCCGATGCCGATGTACAGGCGCTGCTGCTGGTCGGCCTGTACCAGCTGTTTTACACCCGCATCCCGGCCCACGCCGCCATCGGCGAGACCGTGGGCTGCGCTGACAAGTTGAAAAAGCCGTGGGCCAAGGGCCTGCTCAATGCGGTATTGCGCCGTGCTCAACGCGAAGGCGAAGAATTACTGGCCGGCATGGAGCGCGACCCGGTGGTACGTACCGCCCACCCACGCTGGCTGCAGAAGCAGCTGAAGGCGTTCTGGCCCGAGCAGTGGGAAGCCATCTGCGCTGCCAACAACGCCCACCCGCCGATGATCCTGCGGGTCAATCGCCGCCACCACAGCCGCGACGCCTACCTGGCGCTGCTGGCCGAAGCAGGGGTGGGCGCCAGCGCCTGTCGGTACAGCCGTGACGGCATCGTGCTGGCCGAAGCCTGTGACGTGCGCGGCCTGCCAGGCTTCGCCGAAGGCTGGGTAAGTGTGCAGGACGAAGCCGCGCAACTGTCTGCCGACTTGCTCGAACTGGCCCCCGGCCAGCGCGTGCTCGACGCCTGCTGTGCCCCGGGTGGCAAAACCTGCCACCTGCTGGAGGCCGAAGCGGGCCTGGGCCACATGGTGGCGATCGACCTCGAAGCCAAGCGCCTGATCCGCGTGCGCGAGAACCTCGACCGCCTGCAGCTCGACGCCGAGCTGATCGCCTGCGATGCCCGCGACACCGCCAGCTGGTGGGACGGCACGCCGTTCCAGCGCATCCTCCTGGACGCGCCCTGCTCGGCCACTGGCGTGATCCGCCGCCACCCGGATATCAAGCTGACCCGCCAGGCCGACGATATCCCGGCCCTGGCCACGCTGCAGGGCGAGCTGCTCGATGCCCTGTGGCCGACCCTGGAAGTGGGTGGCATGCTGCTGTACGCCACCTGCTCCAGCCTGCCGACCGAGAACACCGAAGTGATCGAGGCGTTCCTTGCCCGTACCGCGGGCGCCCGTGAGCTGGACCTGGCTACCGAAGCCGGCCTGCGCCAGCCCCACGGCCGCCAGCTGCTGGCCCAGGAAGGCGGCCACGACGGCTTCTACTATGCCAAGCTGATCAAGATCGCCGCCTCGCGCGGATAAGACCAAGGGTAGGGAGTAACGGATGAAAATCATCATCCTCGGCGCAGGCCAGGTAGGCGGGACGTTGGCAGAGCACCTGGCCAGCGAGGCCAACGATATTACCGTGGTCGACACCGACGGCGACCGCCTGCGCGACCTCGGCGACCGCCTGGACATCCGTACCGTGCAGGGCCGTGGCTCGCTGCCTACGGTGCTGCGCCAGGCCGGTGCCGACGACGCTGACATGCTGGTGGCGGTGACCAACAGCGACGAAACCAACATGGTCGCCTGCCAGGTGGCCTATTCGTTGTTCCACACCCCGACCAAGATCGCCCGGGTGCGCGAGTCCGCCTACCTGACCCGCGAGGAGCTGTTCGACAACGACCATATCCCGGTCGACGTGCTGATCAGCCCCGAGCAGGTGGTGACCAACTACATCAAGCGCCTGATCGAACACCCGGGCTCGCTGCAGGTGATCGACTTCGCCGAGGGCAAGGCCCAGCTGGTGGCCGTGAAGGCCTACTACGGCGGCCCGCTGGTCGGCCAGCAGCTGCGCCAGATCCGCGCGCACATGCCCAACGTAGACACCCGCGTGGCAGCCATCTTCCGCCGCGACCGGCCGATCACCCCACGGGGCGATACGGTGATCGAGGCCGACGACGAGGTGTTCTTCATTGCCGCGAAGAAGGACATTCGCGCCGTGATGGGCGAACTGCGCCGTATTGATGAAACCAACAAACGCATCGTCATCGCCGGGGGCGGGCAGATTGGCGAACGCCTGGCCGAAGCCATCGAAAGCCGCTACCAGGTGAAGATCATCGAGATGAGCCCGGCCCGCTGCCGGCACCTCTCCGATACCCTGGAGAGCACCGTGGTGCTGCAGGGCAGCGCTTCGGACAAGGACCTGATGCTGGAAGAGAACATCGCCGACGCCGACATCTTCCTGGCGCTGACCAACGATGACGAAGCCAACATCATGTCCTCGCTGCTGGCAAAGCGCCTGGGCGCGGGCAAGGTGATGACCATCATCAACAACCCGGCCTATGTCGACCTGGTGCAGGGCGGTGATATCGACATCGCCATCAGCCCGCAGCTGGCCACCATCGGCACCCTGCTGGCGCACGTACGCCGTGGCGACATCGTCAGCGTGCACTCGCTGCGACGCGGCGCGGCCGAGGCCATCGAGGCGGTGGCGCACGGCGACTCGAAGTCGAGCAAGGTGGTGGGCAAGGCCATCGAGGACATCGCCCTGCCGCCGGGGACCACCATCGGTGCGATCATCCGTGACGAAGAGGTGATGATTGCCCATGACGACACCATGATCGAATCAGGCGACCATGTGATCCTGTTTGTTGTGGATAAAAAGCATATTCGGGATGTGGAGAAGCTATTCCACGTCGGCTTGAGTTTCTTCTAGGAGAAGAAGGCATGCGCGAATCGCTGGAGAAGATGCTGGCCAAGGGTGTGGATAACCCGCTGTTGCGGTTTGGTCTGGGCAAGGCCTGGCTGGACGAGGGCAACGGAGCGGAAGCGGCTGTGCACCTGGCACGCTGCGTAGAGCAGGACCCGAAGTATTCGGCGGCATGGAAGCTGCTGGGCAAGGCGTATCAGCTGCAGGGTGACCTGGCGGCAGCGCGCAAGGCCTGGGAAGACGGGATCGTGGCGGCACAAGCTCATGGCGACAAGCAGGCCGAGAAAGAGATGACCGTTTTTCTTAAAAAACTGAACAAAGCTTGAGATTGCCGGGGCTGCTTTGCAGCCCATCGCCGGCAAGCCAGCTCCCACAGGGACCAGGTAGGCTATTGGACCCAGCGCAAAACCCTGGCTCCCCCAGGTTGAAGCACAGCCCCAGGCCTGCGCGGTCAATGTGGGAGCTGGCTTGCCGGCGAAAGGGGCGCGGAGCGCCCCCAAGATCTCAGTACCAGCGCGGCTCGCCGGGTGGGCGCTTCTTGAAGCGCTTCATGCTCCACATGTACTGACTCGGGTACTCACGCACATAGCGCTCGACCACCTTGCTCATGGCAGCAGCCGATTCGGTCACATCGGTGCTGTACATCGCCTCGGGCGCCGCCTCCAGGATCACCCGGAAGCCCGACCCGTCCGGCAGCCGCAGGGCATGCAGGAATACCCCGACCGCCTTGCCGCCCGCCAGCATGTTCGGCACGAACTTGCTGGTCAGTGCCTGGGTACCGAGGAACGGCACGAACACGCCCGCCGACTCCGCCGGCTCCGGGTCGGCCGGGATACCCACCTGGCCACCGCGGCGCACTTCCTTGATCACGCTGAGGATGCCTTCCTTGGTCGAAGGTGCCACGCGGTTGCCCATCTGCACCCGCTGCTCGCGCAGCAGGTCATCCACAGCCTTCAGCTTTGGCGGGCGGTAGAAGATGATCGGTTTGCACTGGTTGCAGTAGAAGTGGTTGAGCACTTCCCAATTGCCCAGGTGGCTGGTGATGCCGACCACACCCTTGCCCGAGGCCAAGGCCTGCTCCAGCACTTCCAGGCCGTGCACTTCCTTGACCAGGTCCAGCGAACGCTGCGGCGGCCAGATCCAGGCACAGGCGCTTTCTACAAAGGATTTACCGATATCCCGCAGCGCGCGGCCCACCAGCTGCTCGCGCTCGGCCGGGTCCATCTCCGGGAAGCACTTGGCCAGGTTGATGCGCACCACATTGCGCGAACCGTTGGGCACCTTCCACATCAACCAGCCGATACCGGCGCCGACGCGCTGCACAGCGCCCCAGGGCAGCTTGGCAAACAGACGCAGCACCCCGACCATCAGGGCGCCCTTGAACTTTTCCACAGGCCAATTCCTTATTTCAGCGAGGCGCGCATTGTAACCTCTCAGCGCAGCAAGGCGGCGTAGCGATCGCAATCGGTGGTGTGGTCCATGACCATGCCGGTGGCCTGCATGAAGGCGTAGCAGATGGTCGGGCCGACAAAGGTGAAGCCGGCTTTCTGCAGGGCCTTGCTCATGGCCTTGGCTTCGTCGGTCACCGCTGGCACTTCGCTGCGGCCCTTGAAGTGATTGATCTTTGGCTCACCGCCAACGAACGACCACAGCCATTCGCCAGGGTTGTCCACAGCCAGCCAGGCCTGGGCGTTGCGCCGGGCGGCCTTGAGCTTGAGGCGGTTGCGGATGATGCCGGCGTCCTGCATCAGTTCCTCGATGCGTTCGTCGGTCATGTGCGCAAGTGCCGCCGCGTCGAAGCCGTGCATCACCTGGCGATAACGCTCGCGTTTGCGCAATACGGTGATCCACGACAGGCCCGCCTGGAACCCTTCGAGCAAAAGCATCTCGAAGAGCAACGCCGGATCACGCTGCGGCGTTCCCCATTCCTGGTCATGGTAGGCCTGGTACAACGGATCGTCGGTACACCAAAAGCAGCGTGGCATAAGGCTCCAATGAGTAGAGGGCGAGGCGAATCAGGTTATACTCCCGCTCTTTACATCCGCATCCCCAGATACAGGTGAATTTCGTGAGCCAGCCTACGCCAGCCGTGCGTACCTTCCAAGACCTGATCCTCGCCCTGCAGAACTACTGGGCAGCTCAAGGTTGTGTGGTGCTTCAGCCCTACGATATGGAAGTAGGCGCCGGCACTTTCCATACCGCCACGTTCCTGCGTGCCGTCGGCCCAGAAACCTGGAACGCTGCCTACGTGCAGCCTAGCCGTCGCCCCGCCGACGGGCGGTATGGCGAAAACCCCAACCGCCTGCAGCACTACTACCAGTTCCAGGTGGTGCTCAAGCCGAACCCGGCCAACTTCCAGGAGCTGTACCTCGGCTCGCTGAAAGCCATTGGCCTGGACCCGCTGGTGCACGACATTCGCTTCGTCGAAGACAACTGGGAATCGCCGACCCTCGGCGCCTGGGGTCTGGGCTGGGAAATCTGGCTCAACGGCATGGAAGTCACCCAGTTCACCTACTTCCAGCAGGTGGGCGGTATCGAGTGCTACCCGGTCACCGGTGAAATCACCTACGGCCTCGAGCGCCTGGCCATGTACATCCAGGGCGTCGATTCGGTGTACGACCTGGTGTGGGCCGACGGCCCGTTCGGCAAGGTCACCTACGGCGACGTGTTCCACCAGAACGAAGTGGAGCAGTCGACCTACAACTTCGAGCACGCCAACGTCGAGAAGCTGTTCGAACTGTTCGACTTCTACGAAAGCGAAGCCAACCGCCTGATCAAGCTGGACCTGCCGCTGCCGACCTACGAAATGGTCCTGAAGGCCTCGCACACCTTCAACCTGCTGGACGCCCGTCGCGCCATCTCGGTAACCGAGCGTCAGCGCTACATCCTGCGCGTACGTACCCTGGCCCGGGACGTGGCGCAAAGCTATCTGCAAGCCCGCGCACGCATGGGCTTCCCGATGGCCACCCCTGAACTGCGTGACGAAGTGTTGGCTAAGCTGGAGGCTGCACAATGAGTGCTCAAGATTTCCTGGTAGAACTGGGCACCGAAGAGCTGCCACCCAAAGCTTTGGCTACCCTCGGGGACGCCTTCCTGGCCGGCATCGAGAAAGGCCTGCAGGCCGCCGGCCTGAACTACACCGGCAAGCAGGTGTACGCCGCGCCGCGCCGCCTGGCCGTGCTGATTCGCCAGCTGGACGTGCAGCAGCCTGACCGCAGCATCAACATCGATGGCCCGCCCCTGCAGGCTGCTTTCAAAGACGGCGAGCCCACCCAGGCTGCCTTGGGCTTTGCCAAGAAATGCGGTGTAGAGCTGGCCGAAATCGACCAGAGCGGCGCCAAGCTGCGCTTCTCCCAGCACATCCCGGGCAAGGCTACCGCTGGCCTGCTGCCGACCATCGTCGAAGATTCCCTCAACGACCTGCCGATCCCCAAGCGCATGCGCTGGGCGGCCAGCCGTGAAGAGTTCGTGCGCCCGACCCAATGGCTGGTGATGCTGCTCGGCGACCAGGTGGTCGACTGCACCATCCTTTCGCAAAAGGCCGGCCGTGAATCCCGCGGCCACCGCTTCCACCACCCGGAAAACGTGCTTGTCACCACCCCGGCCAACTACGTCGAAGACCTGCGCAAAGCCTACGTGCTGGCTGACTTCGCCGAGCGCCGCGAACTGATCAGCAAGCGTACCGCCGAGCTGGCCATGCAGCAGGAAGGCAGCGCCATCGTGCCGCCGGCGCTGCTGGACGAAGTGACTGCCCTGGTCGAGTGGCCGGTGCCGCTGGTGTGCTCGTTCGAGGAGCGCTTCCTCGAGGTGCCGCAGGAAGCCCTGATCACCACCATGCAGGACAACCAGAAGTACTTCTGCCTGCTGGACAGCGAAGGCAAGCTGCTGCCGCGCTTCATCACCGTGGCCAACGTCGAAAGCCGCGACCCGCAGCAGATCGTGCAAGGTAACGAAAAGGTCGTGCGCCCACGCCTGACCGACGCCGAGTTCTTCTTCAAGCAGGACAAGAAGCAGCCGCTGGAAACCTTCAACGAGCGCCTTAAAAACGTGGTGTTCCAGGCTCAGCTGGGTACCGTGTACGACAAGGCCGAACGCGTTTCCCGCCTGGCCGCGTTCATTGCCCCGCTGATCGGCGGCGACGCCCAGCGCGCTGGCCGTGCCGGCCTGCTGTCGAAATGCGACCTGGCCACCGAAATGGTCGGCGAATTCCCCGAGATGCAGGGTGTTGCCGGTTACTACTACGCGCTCAACGACGGTGAGCCGCAGGACGTTGCCCTGGCCCTGAACGAGCAGTACATGCCGCGCGGTGCTGGCGCCGAGCTGCCGCAGACCCTTACCGGTGCTGCCGTGGCCATCGCCGACAAGCTCGACACCCTGGTCGGCATCTTCGGTATCGGCATGCTGCCCACCGGTAGCAAAGACCCGTATGCCCTGCGCCGCGCCGCCCTGGGCGTGCTGCGTATCCTGATCGAGAAGCAGCTGGACCTGAACCTGACCGGTGCAGTGGAGTTCGCCGTCAAGCAGTTCGGCGCCAAGGTCAAGGCTGCCGGCCTGGCCGAGCAGGTGCTGGAGTTCATCTTCGACCGCCTGCGTGCACGTTACGAAGACGAAGGCATCGATGTGGCTACCTACCTGTCGGTACGTGCCCTGCAGCCAGGTTCTGCGCTGGACTTCGACCAGCGGGTACAGGCTGTGCAGGCCTTCCGCAAGCTGCCGGAAGCCGAAGCCCTGGCCGCGGTGAACAAGCGCGTGTCGAACCTGCTGAGCAAAGCCGAAGGCGCCATCGCCGAACAGGTCGAGCCCAAGTACTTCGACAATGCCAACGAGTTCTCCCTGTACTCGGCCATCCAGCAGGCCGACCAGGCCGTGCAACCAATGGCTGCTGCACGCCAGTACAGCGAATCGCTGGCCCGACTGGCAGCACTGCGTGACCCGGTCGACGCCTTCTTCGAGGCGGTGATGGTCAACGCCGAAGACGCCAAGGTACGCGCCA
>NZ_JABMCN010000133.1 GCF_013179515.1 Pseudomonas sp. CM27 | reverse complement strand
TCTGCCAGAACCTGGCGCGCCCCCGGTACATCGCTGGGGTACAGCAGGTTGAGCAAGCCGCGCAGCATTCCCCACTGCCCCAGGCGGCCGGCCAGCACCGCTGTCACCACTCGCTGGCGCGGCGGCAACGGCGGTGCCTGGTGCACCAGGCCTACCTGCGCCCGCAGGCGCTGACGTGCCCTGGCCGACAATGCCCACGGCTGCTCGCCGAGCAGCTCCAGGCGACCGCTGCCAGGCCGAATAGCCGAAGCCATCAGGTGCAGCAGGCTCGACTTGCCCGCCCCCGACGGCCCGATTATGGCGACACGCTCGCCCTGCTCGATGCACAGGCTCACCGCGTCAAGCGCACGCACCTGGCCATGACGCAGCCCGGCACTGTGCAGATGGATAGCCACGTTGGAAGCAGTCACTTGAGCAGACCGGCCTCGCGTGCAGCTTGCTCGGTGCCCACGTAGTTTTCAGGCTTGGTCTCGATGAAGCGGCTGGCAGCCTGCAGGTCGAGGATCGCCTTGTGCTCCGGGTTGGCCGGGTCGAGGTCGAGGAAAGCCTTCTTGATCTTCTCTTTCAGCGCCGGCTCCATATTGCCGCGCACGGTCCAGTTGTAGTCGAAATAGGTCGGGGTGGTAGCGAACACCTTCACCTTGCCGGTATCGACCTTGCCGGCATCCACCAGCTTCTGCCACACGCTGGCATTGAGCACACCACCGTCCACCTTGCCGGCCTGCACCCAGGCCACGGTGGCGTCGTGGGCACCGGAATAGGCCACTCGGCTGAAGTAGTCCTCGGGCTTGATGTTGTCCTGCTTGAGCATGAAGTAACGCGGCATAAGGCTGCCCGAAGTGGACGAGATGGAGCCGAAGGCGAACGATTTGCCCTTGAGGTCGCTGAGGCTTTTCACGTCAGGGTTGGCGGTGATGAACTTGGAGGTGAACTGCGCATCCTGCTCACGCTGCACCAGCGGGGTTGCCTTCGGGTCCTTCAGGTGCACCTGGACAAAGGTGAAGCCGCCCAGCCAGGCCAGGTCCAGCCGGTCGGCAGCCAGCGACTCGACCACCGCCGGGTAGTCGGCTACCGGCACAAACTTCACCTCCATGCCCAGTTGCCTGGCCAGGTACTCGCCCAATGGCTTGAACTTGCGCTGCAATTCGGTCGGCGCTTCGTCGGGGATGGCGCTGACCCGCAGGGTTTCGGCGGCCTGGGCGACTACGGCACAACAAGACAGCACGAGGCCGGCGGCGAGCGCCAAGGGGCGTTTGAGCATGGGTGATCTCCGGTTCAATGGCGAGAAGAGCAGCGGGTAGCTGACCCGCAGAAGTATAAGAGCCACAGCCCCAAAGGCCAGCTTTGCTACAATCGCGCAACAATTTGACCTGCCGAGGTGCGTATGAGCGAGCCGATTCGCCTGACCCAGTACAGCCATGGTGCCGGCTGTGGCTGCAAGATTTCCCCCAAGGTGCTGGACGTGATCCTCGCCGAGAGCGGCGCCCAGACCCTGGACCCGAAACTGTGGGTCGGTAACGCCTCGCGCGACGACGCAGCCGTGTACGCGCTGGACGAAGAGCGCGGTGTGGTCTCCACCACCGACTTCTTCATGCCGATTGTCGATGACCCCTACGATTTCGGCCGCATCGCCGCCACCAATGCCATCAGCGACATCTACGCCATGGGCGGTGATCCGCTGATGGCCATTGCCATCCTCGGCTGGCCGGTCAACGTACTGCCACCGGAAGTCGCCCGCGAAGTGATCCGCGGTGGCCGTGCGGTGTGCGCCGAAGCCGGCATCCCGCTGGCCGGCGGCCACTCCATCGACGCCCCCGAGCCAATCTTCGGCCTGGCCGTGACCGGCGTGGTCAGCAAGCGCCACCTCAAGCGCAACGACACCGCCACCGTGGGCTGCCAGCTTTACCTGACCAAGCCGTTGGGCATCGGCATCCTCACCACCGCCGAGAAAAAGACCAAACTGCGCGCACAGGACCAGGGCCTGGCCCGCGACTGGATGTGCACCCTCAACACCCCCGGCAGCCGCTTCGGCAAACTCGATGGGGTCAAGGCCATGACCGACGTCACCGGTTTCGGCCTGCTCGGCCATCTGGTGGAGCTGGCCGAAGGCAGCGGCCTTACCGCGCACCTGGACTACGCCGCCGTGCCGCGCCTGCCCAGCGTGGACCATTACCTGGCCGAGGGCTGCATCCCTGGTGGCACCCTGCGCAACTTCGACAGCTACGGCCACAAGATCGGCGCCCTCGGCGACGACCAGAAGCACCTGTTGTGCGACCCGCAAACCAGCGGCGGTCTGCTGGTGGCGGTGGCCCCGGAAGCTGTAACCGAATTCCTCGCGGTGGCCGCAGAGCTGGGCCTGAAACTGTCGCCGATCGGCACGCTGGTCGAGCGACAGAGCCACGCAGTCGAGGTGATCTGATGCGCCCCGACTGCACCGATTTTGCCCAGCTGTTCCTCGACGACGTGCCGATGATGGACATGCGTGCCCCGGTCGAATTCGCCAAAGGCGCCTTCCCGGGTGTGGTCAACCTGCCGCTGATGAATGACCAGGAGCGGCAGAAGGTCGGCACCTGCTACAAGCAGCAGGGCCAGGCTGCCGCCATCGCCCTGGGCCACCAGCTTGTCAGCGGCGCCACCAGACAGGCACGCCTGGACGCCTGGGTGGCGTTCACCCAGGCCCACCCCGAGGGCTACCTGTACTGCTTCCGTGGCGGCCTGCGCTCGCAGATCGTGCAGGGCTGGCTGCGCGATGAGGCGGGTATCCGCTACCCGCGCATCAAAGGTGGCTACAAGGCCATGCGCACCTTTTTGCTGGAGACCACCCAGCAGGCGGTCGAGCAGTGCGATTTCGTGCTGCTGGGCGGCCTGACCGGCACCGGCAAGACCGACGTGCTACACCAGCTGGGCAACGTGCTGGACCTGGAAGGCCATGCCAATCATCGTGGTTCCAGCTTTGGCAAGCGCGCCACTGCGCAACCAGCTCAGATCGACTTCGAAAACCAGCTGGCAATCGATGTGCTGAAGAAACGCGCCAGGGGCATCGGGCAGTTTGTGCTTGAAGATGAAGGGCGCATCGTTGGCAGCTGCACCGTACCCTTGGCGTTGTACCAAGGTATGCAGCAGTACCCGCTGGTGTGGCTGGAAGACAGTTTCGCCAACCGCGTCGAGCGCATTCTGCGCGACTACGTGGTCAACCTGAGTGCCGAGTTCGTCAGCGTGCATGGCGAAGAAGATGGCCGCCGCCTGTTTGCCGAGCGAATGCTGCAAAGCATGGCCAATATCCACAAACGTCTTGGTGGCGAACGTTACCAGAGGTTGTCGGAGACCCTGCGCCAGGCCCTGGAAGAACAGCAGCGCAGCGGCGCGGTGGACCTGCACCGGGGCTGGATCGAAGGCTTGCTCAACGAATATTACGACCCGATGTATGCCTACCAGCGCGATGCCAAAGCCGAGCGCATCGAGTTTGCCGGGGATGCCGTGGAAGTGCGCGAGTACCTCAAGGCCCGGGCGCTTCGCGAACCCCGCATCTGACAGGCGCTGCAAAACCTGTAGGAGCGGCCTTGCGTCGCGAAAGGGCTGCGCAGCAGCCCCGGCTATTGCTGCCTTGATGCTGACATCCCGGGGCCGCTTTGCGGCCCTTTCGCGACACAAGGCCGCTCCTACAAGGGCGGGCCAATCATTTCTGAAAAGGCTCTACAGCCCCGGGCTAAGCACCCGCTCCAGCTCGGCCGCCCGGTCGCGGGTCATGTCCATCATGCATGAACCACCCTCCAGCTGCGCCATGGTCCCGCCACTGGCCTGCACATGGAACTGGCAATTACCATCGCGGTAGGCCAGCCACTTGCGCTGTACATCGCGCAAGCTCTTCTGCTGCCCGGCATCCAGCTTGCCCATCAGTTGCTTGTACACACGGTTCAAGCGCTGGTCCTGCACGTGTGTCTCGGCCCCGATGCATTCACTCATGGCCACAGTACTGGAGGCCTTGTCCATGCACTGTCCATAGGCCGGCGTGTAGTCCTCCGCCACCGCCATTGGCAGCACGCCGGCCAGTGCCAGGCCTGCCAGATAATGCTTGATCATGCGAATCCTCCTTGTGGATATCACAGCGTCTGCGGCTGCTCAGGCGGCATCAGCACCTTGCCCGGCTCGAAGCGCAACGAGGGCATTTGAGTCGCCGTATACAAGGCCACGCCCAACGCCGCAATCAGCACCACGTCGAGCCAGCTCCAGCCCGGCATGTCGTCGGCGCTACGCGCCTTCCAGCAATGCCAGGCCTGGCCCAGGCAGAACACCACTATCGCCGCCAGCCACAGGTAGAAGCCAAGACCAAAACCGGTCAGGTCATGGAATTCATAGGTCTGGTTATCCGGCAAACGGGTGATGCCGAAGCTGCTGGCCGCCAGGTACAGCGCTGCCAGCCCGGCCAGCAACGCCAGCCGGCGGAGCCGCCGATGCGCAAGGATGGCGACGGCCAGCAGCGGGTTGGCAAACCACTGGTACAAGCCGAAGGGCATGCCCCATGGCCCGTACAGCAGCATCTGCAGCGCAGGCATGTGGCGCCCGCCGCTCATCAGTGCACCGTCGAAAAACAGGGCGAGCAGGTACAGCAGCAGGCTGATGCTCAGGTAGAAAACGGGCAAGGGACACACCTGGGGAAAACGGGACAGACTGCGACCTTAACCCAGGCCCTGCCCCGCCACCAAACCTTCAGTAACTGCCGCGCAGGGTCACCATGAAATTGCGTGGTTCGCCGTAGTAGTTGCCATAGGTCGAAGTGCCCACGGTCTTGGTGGGTCGGCTACGGGTATGGAGCACGGGCCACAAGTGAGAATTGTGCCCGAACAGTAGTTGCCGCCATGAGACTATGCAACCGGTGGCTCCAGCAATAATCCGTAGATACCCGAGTCGGACAGTTCACCCGCCACGCACCAACGCGCCCGCAGGGTGCCTTCCAGCACGAAGCCCTGCCGTTCGAGGGTACGTGCCGAGCCTTGGTTGCGCGGGTCGATCTCGCCTTCCAGGCGGCGCATGTGCAGGGTATGGGCGAGGTAGTCGATGAAGCAGGTCAGCGCTTCGTCCATGTAGCCCCTGCCCTGCACCGCGCTGGCCAGGCAGTAGCCGATTTCGCCGCGGCGGGAGATGTCGTCGATGTTGAACAGCTGGACCATGCCGATGAGTTCGCCGTTGTCGCGGCGGTACATGCCGAGCTTGAGCTGATCACCGCTGGCATAGGCTTCGCGGTCGGCGGCCAGGGCGCTTTCGGCCTCGGCCAGGTCATGCCAGGGGGCATGGTGCCAATAACGCATGACCTCGGGGTCGGCCATGATCGCCAGCCACTGCGCGGCATCGGCATGGCGCATGGGGCGCAACTGCAGGCGCGGGCTGTCGAGGCAGAGGTCACTGGGGAAACTGCGGGGTGGGGTCACGCCGGATCTCCTGTCCATTGCTGGGGAGATGACAGTTTAACTTCATGTGCAAGGTTCGGGCATCCCGGGGCTGCTTTGCAGCCCATCGCCGGCAAGCCAGCTCCCACAAGGTCTCCACAGGGCCTGAGCCTCGTGCAGTACCTGTGGGAGTTGGCTTGCCGGCGATGAGGCCAGTGCAGGCGAGCAACAATGCCTCAGGCCACCTCAGCCCCATCATCCGGCCAGTGCGGTTCGTTGGCCCCCGGCGGGGTGAGCGGTGGCAGCCCGTACGCCGCCCGCGCATCATCACAGCTGGGGTTATGCACCCCACCCTCCCACGAAGCATCAAACTCGCGGCAAGGGCTGGAGCGATTGGCATAGATGGTACAGGCCACCTCTTTACCAATCTCGCCAGCAAGGCTGACACAGCGGCAAGGCTTGGCATCGGTGCCAATCATGGCAACGCGGGTTGGGTTGATCTGGACCACCAAATCGTCCGGCACAACGCCCCCGGCAGACTGGCATTCGCCCCAGAAGAAGGACACACGGAAGTACCCGCAGCAGGCGCCGCAGTCAAGGCAAGGGTTATATTCGGACATGGTGCCACGGAGGGAAGGTTGTTGTTATCGGGTCTGGCCCGCGGCGCCATTTTTAATCCAAGCGGGGCCGGCTGGATAGAGGGCAGACGTAAAAAAAGTTGCCGCTGATCCGGCGCACGGGTGCGAGCGGCCAGTGACGTCACCGGCCGCCCGCTGCCGTCAGCTGATAGCCTTGTAGGTGCTGGCATTCCAGCGTTGCAAGGCCAACCCCTCGCGGGGGTGATAGGCGTTGCCCTGCACCTTGCTGAAATGCGTGGGGGCCAGGCCGCAATGCACCAGCCGGTCATGCTTTTCACCTTCGGTAAGCACGGTGTACGACTCGTTTCGCATGTCCTGGTAGCGCCCGTCCGCTGCAGCCATCGCCTTGTGGTATTGCATCAACTGGCTATCGTCGAGATTCAGGCGGTTGGCCAGCTGAACGCCCCAGCGAGTCAGGCATACCTCGGCAAAATGGCGCACGATCAGGCCAGGCTCGGCCAACACCTTGCCAACGCCAGCACCATCGGCCGAGGCGTTGCCCACCAGCGTGGCATGGCGCCCTGGCATCGGGTAGACGCAGATACGCGTGCTGCCGTGGACTGACGGGATGACACAGGCAAACCCTCTGGAGCGCTCATCCCGGGAATAGAAGCCTACGTATTCCCGGACATTGGCAGCCAACGTTACCCGCTCGGACTGCACATTGCCGACCCCAGGCACTGGATCAATCGCGAATATGTTCACAGGTATCCCCCGCAGTGCAGGGTCGTTCGCCATGGCGTTGGCCAACATGTGGCAGCTGATCCCTCCCCTGCTCCATCCCACCAGGTTGACCTGGGTTGGCAGACGTGGCTCGCGGAACATGCTGATGATGCGCTTCTGCAGCTCCTGCGGGGTCGGCTGACGTACTCCATAGTCGTAAGTGCGCCAGAACCAGGAGGCCGTGGAAGCAGCATCCGGTATCGGCACACCGGCGTCTTTCAGCCGTTCATATTCATCTTCGCTCAGTTTGCTGCGCTGCCAGCTGGTTTCACCCTTTATCAGCTGCAGCACATGGTTGACGTTCTCTTCCCAGCCGCGCCCGAACAGCTGGCCGCTCCAGTTGTAGTAACTGCCAGGCTCGACGAACAGGTTGTCATCCTGAAGGTTGCCGCTACCTGGACCGTCCACGGCTATCCAGTGGGCGAACTCGCGGCCCTGATCGTTGCTGGCAAGGGTCGAGACCAGTTCGCCGTTCCAGAAGTTGGGGTTGGCATCGTCGAAGCGGTGCGAGCCGGTGCCGCAGAAATAGGCGGTGAAGACACTCATGGGGGATCTCTTCGCTGAGAAATGAGTGCTGAAGATAGGTAGGCTGAGGCGTGGGATGCAGGCGGAAAGCTCGCCCGGCTGAAGATTCCGGGGCTGCTTTGCAGCCCCGGTTGCTTACTTGCGGCCGAGGCCGTCAGCCCGGAACATCTGACGGATACCGCGAATGGCCTGGCGAATGCGGTCCTGGTTTTCGATCAGGGCAAAGCGCACATGGTCGTCGCCATACTCACCAAAGCCGATACCCGGCGACACGCATACCTTGGCCTCGGCCAGCAGCTTCTTGGCGAACTCCAGCGAGCCGAGGTGCGCGTATTCCGGCGGGATCTTCGCCCACACGTACATCGACGCCTTGGGGTTCTCGACCATCCAGCCCAGTTCGTGCAGGCCCTTCACCAACAGGTTGCGGCGTTGGCGGTACTGCTCGGCAATATCGCGCACGCATTGCTGGTCGCCTTCCAGCGCGGCGATGGCCGCTACCTGCAAGGGGGTGAAGGTGCCGTAGTCGTGGTAGCTCTTGATCCGGGCCAGGGCGCTGACCAGTTCGGGATTGCCGACCATGAAGCCGATTCGCCAGCCAGCCATGTTGTAACTCTTCGACAGGGTGAAGAACTCCACCGCAATGTCTTTGGCGCCTGGCACCTGCATGATCGATGGGGCCTTCCAGCCGTCGTAGACGATGTCGGCATAGGCAAGGTCGTGGACCACCAGCACGTCATACTGCTTGGCCAGGGCCACCACACGCTCGAAGAAGTCCAGCTCCACGCACTGGGCAGTCGGGTTGGACGGAAAGCCGAGGATCATCATCTTCGGCTTGGGGATCGACTCGCGGATGGCCCGCTCAAGCTCGTTGAAGAAGTCCACACCCGGCACCAGCGGCACGGAGCGCACCTGGGCACCGGCAATCACTGCACCGTAGATATGGATCGGGTAGCTGGGGTTGGGCACCAGTACCGTATCGCCCTGATCAAGGGTGGCCAGCATCAGGTGGGCCAGGCCCTCTTTCGAGCCGATGGTGACGATGGCTTCGCTTTCCGGGTCGATGTCGACCTCGTAGCGTTCCTTGTACCAGTTGGAGATGGCCCGGCGCAGGCGCGGGATACCGCGGGAGGTGGAGTAGCCGTGGGTGTCTTCACGCTGGGCGACCTGCACCAGCTTCTCGACGATGTGCGGCGGGGTGGCGCCATCGGGGTTGCCCATGCTCAGGTCGATGATGTCCTCGCCACGGCGGCGGGCAGCCATCTTGAGCTCGGCAGTGATGTTGAAGACGTAAGGGGGGAGACGATCGATGCGCGCAAAGCGGCGCGGCGAACCTGGGTTGGCCATGGCTTCCTCTGAATACGTAAGCGCCCGGAACCGTCCGAGCGACGTTGGCCGATGTGGCGGCCTGGATCAGAAGATAGTGCCGAAACAGGATGCATGTAAAGGACAATTTCCTGTTTTTTTAGATTTTTTCAGATGTATTTTTTAAAATCAGGGATTTATTTCTTCAGGCATGGCCTCTTCGCGGGTGAACCCGCTCCCACAGGGATATCAAAACCCTCAAGCTTGTGGAGATCCTGTGGGAGCGGGTTCACCCGCGAAGAGGCCGGCCCAGGAAAAACCCATAAAAAAACCCCGGCACATGTCCGGGGTTTTCGTGAAACAGGCAGCTATTTCAGCGTGCGTAAGTCATCAGCACGTCCGCAGCCGTTTGGCTGTCCACACCCATCATCACGCTCAGGGCAGTGACGGTGAGGATGGAGAAGCCGAACACCTTGCGCGCCCACTTGCTGTCGTCCTCGGCCTTGTAGCCACCCCATGCCATGTACAGCCAGTACAGGCCCATGGCAGCTGCCACGGCCAGGTAGCCGAGGCCGGCGTAACCGCCGACGGTAAGCATCAAGGTGGCGAGCACGAACGCCAGCACGTACAGCACGATCTGCTTCTTCGCGGCAAGGATACCGCGTGCCACCGGCAGGACCGGAATATTGGCAGCACTGTAATCCTTGAAGCGGAAGATCGCGATGGCAAAGCTGTGCGGCATCTGCCACAGGCTGAACATCACCAGCAGGGTTACCGCAGCCAGGTCGAAGCTGTTGCTCACGGCGCAGTAGCCGATCACCGGAGGCATGGCACCGGACAGGCTGCCGACCAAGGTGCCGTGCACCGATTTGCGCTTCAGCCACAGGCTGTAGAAACCGACGTAGACAACGAAGCCGATCAGCGCACAGAACGCCGCCAGCGGGTTGGCCTGGACATACAGCAGGCTGAAACCCGCCACCCCGAGCAGGGTGGCGTAGATCAGCGCGAGGGGCAGCGACATGCCGCCCTGAACCATGACGCGGTTCTTGGTGCGCTCCATCTTGTGGTCGATGTCACGGTCGATGCAGTTGTTGAACACGCATCCGGACGCCACCACCAGCGAAGTACCGATCACCACCGCCAGGAACAGGGCGAAATCCACATGGCCCTTCGAGGCAAGGAAGAAACCGCCTGCCACGGAAAGCACGTTACCGAAAATGATCCCCGGTTTGGTGATTTGGATAAAGTGCTTAACGGACATGCAGTCTTACCTCACTTGGCCATCATTTCGATGTGGATGTTGAACATGATCCACAGCGACAGGCCGACCAGCAGTGCAATAACCATCACGGTGAACAGGAACGTCGACACGTTGTTGCGTTGCTCTTTCGAGCGGTCCATGTGCAGGAAGTACACCAGGTGTACGACTACCTGGATCACGGCCATGGCAACGATGATCAGAACGGTCAGGTTCTTCGGCAAGCTGGCGGTCATCGCCAGCGCGAACGGGATCGCGGTCAGGATGATCGACAGTACAAAGCCGATCATGTACGACTTGACGCTACCGTGATTACCTTCGTGATGAGTGTCGTGTGCGTTAGCCATTACAGAACCCCCAGCAGGTAAACGACGGTGAATACGCAGATCCAGACCACGTCCAGGAAGTGCCAGAACAGGCTCAGGCAGCTCATGCGGGTCTTGGCGGTCGGCGTGATGCCGTGCTTGCTGATCTGGTACATCATGATTGCCATCCAGATCAGACCAGCAGTCACGTGCAGGCCGTGGGTACCGACCAGCGCGAAGAACGCCGACAGGAAGCCACTGCGCTGCGGGCCGAAGCCTTCGCTGATCAGGTGATGGAATTCATAGATTTCCATCGCGATGAAGCCTGCACCGAACAGGAAGGTCACAGCCAACCAGCCCAGTACGCCTGCTTTCTTGCCATCGAACATCTTCAGCATGGCGAAGCCGAAGGTGATCGAGGACAGCAGCAGGAACAGCGTTTCAACAGCTACGAAATCGAGCTGGAAGATGTCATGACCCGACGGGCCGCCGGCAAAACTGCCGGACAGCACCGCGTAGGTGGCGAAGAGCGACGCAAACAGGATGCAGTCGGTCATCAGGTACAGCCAGAAGCCCAGTACGGTCATCTGGCCCGAGTCGTGGTGGTGGTCGTCATGCCCATGGTCGTGACCATGAGCAGCGCCGCCGTGCATTACTTGACTGGACATTGATTACACCCGCTCAAACGATTCGACACGTGCGCCGGCAGGCAGAGCACCTGCTTTGGCCAGCGCTTTCAGACGCTCGCCTTCGATGCGCGCCACTTCTTCGGCCGGAACCATGTAGCCCTGGTCGTCACGTGCAGCGTGGCGAACGAAGACTGCGATGGTTGCCAACAGGCTCGCGCCCACCAGCCACCAGATGTGCCAGATGAAGGCGAAACCGAACACGGTCAGGAACAGACCCATGAACAGACCGGTGGAGGTGTTGCTCGGCATGTGGATCGCTTCGTACTTGGCCGGAACTTTGTACGCAACACCGGCTTCCTTGGCTTCGTGCCAGGCGTCCAGACCAACTTTCTCAGGCATGTGAGCGAAGTTGTAGAACGGAGGCGGCGACGAAGTGGACCACTCGATGGTACGGCCGCCCCATGGGTCGCCAGTGACGTCCATGTTGTCTTTGCGGTCGCGAACCGACACGTAGATCTGGATCAGCTGGCAAGCGATACCGAACAGGATCAGCACGGCGCCGACAACGGCTACGTACAGGTAGGGTTCCCACAGTGGGTTGTCGGAGTGGTTCAGACGACGGGTCATGCCCATGAAGCCCAGGGCGTACAGCGGCATGAACGCAACGTAGAAGCCCGACAGCCAGAACCAGAAGGCAGCTTTGCCCCACTTCTCGTTCAGGGTGAAGCCGAAGGCTTTCGGGAACCAGAAGGCGAAACCGGCGATGTAGCCGAATACCGCGCCACCGATGATCACGTTGTGGAAGTGCGCAATTACGAACAGGCTGTTGTGCAGGACGAAGTCAGCACCTGGTACGGCCAGCAGTACGCCGGTCATGCCACCGATGGAGAAGGTGACCATGAAGCCCAGGGTCCAGAGCATCGGTGCGGTGAAGCGCACACGGCCCTGATACATGGTGAACAGCCAGTTGAACAGCTTCACACCGGTCGGGATGGAGATCAGCATCGTCGCCAGGCCGAAGAAGGTGTTGACGCTGGCGCCGGCACCCATGGTGAAGAAGTGGTGCAGCCATACCGCAAAGCCGAGGATGGCGATCGCGCCCGATGCGTAGATCATCGAGTGGTGGCCGAACAGGCGTTTGCCAGAGAACGTCGAAGTCACTTCCGAGAACACGCCGAAGGCCGGCAGGATCAGGATGTAGACCTCAGGGTGACCCCACGCCCAGAACAGGTTGACGTACATCATCGGGTTCCCACCAAGCTCGTTGGTGAAAATGTGGAAGTCCAGATAACGGTCAACAGTCAGCAGAGCGAGTGCGGCAGTCAGAATCGGGAACGAAGCAACGATCAGTACGTTGGCCCAGGTGCAGGTCCAGGTGAAGATCGGCATGTCCATCAGCTTCATGCCAGGTGCGCGCATCTTCATCACGGTGACGAGGAAGTTCACACCGGTAAGCGTCGTACCCAGGCCCGATAGCTGTAGCGCCCAGATGTAGTAGTCGACACCTACCCCAGGGCTGTACTGGATGCCTGCGAGCGGCGGATAGGCAACCCAGCCGGTCTTGGCGAATTCACCAACGCCCAGCGAGATGTTGACCAGCAGCACGCCTGCCAGCAGCAGGTAGAAGCTCAGGGAGTTCAGGAACGGGAAGGCAACGTCACGTGCACCGATCTGCAGAGGAACCGCCAGGTTCATCAGGCCGGTGAAGAACGGCATCGCCATGAAGATGATCATGATCACACCGTGAGCGGTGAAGATCTGGTCATAGTGTTCAGGCGGCAGATAGCCTTCGGAGCCACCGGTAGCGGCAGCCAGCTGGGTACGCATCATGATGGCGTCGGCAAAGCCGCGCAGCAGCATGATCATCGCGACGATGATGTACATCACGCCGATCTTTTTGTGGTCGACAGTAGTCAGCCACTCGCTCCACAAGTAGGTCCACTTGCGGAAATAGGTGATAAGACCGACGACAGCGATACCGCCGAGCGCGATCATGGCAAGCGTCACCATGACTATCGGCTCGTGATAGGGTATCGCCTCCAGGCTTAGTTTACCGAACATCTCTTACTCCTCTGCACCGGCAGCTGGTTGCATACTCGTTTCCACACCCTTGGTAGTGGCCAGATCTTTGCTGCCTGCTTCTTCGTGGACCGGCTTGCCGCGGTTCATGCCTTCGTACTTGTCGACGATGGTCTGGAACAGCTCCGCTGGCGCCTCGCTGTACAGCGCGACTGGGACGTATTCGCTAGGCTTGACCAGAGCTTCATACTCGGCCTTGTCCAGCTTCAGCGGCGACTGCTTGACCTCGGCGACCCATGCATCGAAGTCGGCCTGGGAAGTGGCAGTAGCCTTGAATTTCATGCCGGTGAAACCAGCACCGCTGTAGTTGGCGCTGATACCGTCAAACACACCGTTCTCGTTGGCGATCAGGTGCAGTTTGGTGGTCATGCCAGCCATGGCGTAGATCTGGCCACCCAGGCCCGGGATGAAGAACGAGTTCATCACGGCGTCGGAGGTGACGCGGAAGTTGATCGGGGTGTTGGCCGGGAAGTTGATCTTGTTGACCGTAGCGATGCCCTGCTCCGGGTAGATGAACAGCCACTTCCAGTCCAGCGCGACCACGTCGATCTGGATCGGCTTGACGTCCGAATCAAGCGGACGGTAAGGGTCCAGCTTGTGGGTCGACTTGTAGGTGACGTAACCCAGGGCGATGATGATCAGGATCGGGATGATCCACACCGCGGCCTCGATCTTGGTCGAGTGCGACCAGTCGGGGGTGTAGGTGGCTGCCTTGTTGGAAGCACGGTACTTCCAGGCGAACGCCAGGGTCATGATGATGACGGGAATCACCACCAGCAGCATCAGGCCGGTTGCGATCAGGATCAGGTTCTTTTGCTCAATGCCGACCTGGCCCTTCGGGTCGAGCAGGGTCCAGTTGCACCCACTGAGTAAAAGCATGCCTAAAACGGGCAATATGCCAAACAGTCTGGGGTAACGCTTTTTACTCATCTCACGACCTCTAGATCAGCTTGCTTCAATGCAATTTGTGTTTTGGTAGCCAACACTTCGTCCTGCCAAGTGAGGCATTTTTCGCCCGTACTCGCTCCTGCCTGGGGTCCGACTGCAGGACCTTGGCTTCAAACGTGTTGGCGGTGCTTATGGTTTCGTAGGCAACAGGCCTGTACTTCAGACCAAGTCCATTTGGTGCGGGAAACGCGGAGGGGTGTCCGCCCGGTATCGCCGTTGGGCGAAACTTGACGAAGTCAGCAAAAAGGAGCGCTGGGGCTTCCTTCAATCCTGCGACTCGCAAGCAGTGCCGAACGGAAATTGGGGGCGATTGTAGTTAGGTCGCCAACCCTTGACTATGACTTATTGAGCAACAGTCTTTTACAGAATGCGTAACAATGATGCTCAATTATTCAACTTCGCGACAGTTTGTCGCACCCCGCCTGATAGGCTCCAAAGCCGCATTCTGCAAGGCCTCGGGGTTGATCTGGATCAAGCGGTGTGGACATTTTCCCTGTTCTCGTGCGGCGTAAAAGACCACACGCAAATCGGGACTTATGTCTAAGCCTGGCGTCGGTTGCGCAAGATCCCGAGCGGAACCAGGATAGCGGTCAGTACAAAGGCCACAAGCGCCCATTGCGCCAGTGACAGACCGAGAATCGGCGGGTACGGCGTGCTGCAGAAGCCGTCGACCTGGAACGCCAGCGGCCAGACTTTGGCCAGCGGCAGGTCATCCACGATCGGCTGCAGGGTGTCGATGCCGCAACTGACCATGGGGTTGGCGAGTATATACACATGGTTGCCGGCCGCAACGATTCCGCCAATTGCACTGACCACCACCAGCGCCTCGAACAAGGTCAGGCTGCGCCGCCCCGGCATCGCGGCAGCAAGGAAGGCGAATATGGCAATGAACAGCAGCGCGTAGCGCTGCAGGATGCACAACGGGCAAGGGGCCTCACCCAACACCACTTGCATGTAGAGGGCGCCGCCAATCAGCGAAATGCAGATCAGGCCCAACAGCACCAGAAAGCGCCGTTCCCGATTGAGGCGCGAGGTTTGTTCGTTCATTGCCGGTTCCTTCGATGGATAGTGGCAGCGTGGTCCGCCTGCCTTGCGCAAGTCTACACGCTGGGGCAGGGCCTTGGAGCGTGCCGAGGAAGCGGCGTGATAGCACTGCGCAGGGCTATCCGGTGTGGCTGAGACCGGCCGCAACGAGGTCGGTTCAACGTCGGGCGGCAAAAAACGGCTGCCCGGGTGCCGCGCAGGGGCGAGCCCCTCGACACCCGGGAGTGAAGGATACCGTGATTAAAGCAGGATTAAAGGTGAAAGCTGGGTGGGCGGTTTCATCTCTCTTTATATATAGGCAGGAAGGAGAGGTGCGGCCCAGCCACTGAGAATGCATAAGCCTGCACCGGCCCTATCGCCGGCAAGCCAGCTCCCACAGGGAACGCACAGGTCCTGGGGCCTGTGGTGTGCCTGTGGGAGCTGGCTTGCCGGCGATAGGGCCAGTACAGGCACTACATCACTCCAAGGCAGCCGCCGGCCCGAAGAACTCGTAGCGGCTCTGCTGCTCGGGCACACCCAGACCCCTCAGCTGGCGCTTGACCGCCGCCATGAAGGCCTTGGGCCCAAGGAAGTAGGCATCCACGTCACGCTCTAGCGGCAGCCACTCGGCCAGCAGGTCTTCACTCAGCAGGCCCACGGCATCAGCCTGATCAGCACTGTCCTGCTCGGCATAGCAGTAGAAGCGCTTGAGCTGCGGGTGACGTGCGGCCAGCCCGTCGACCCAGTCACGGAAGGCATGCACGGCGCCATTACGCGCACAGTGGATGAAATGCACCTCACGCTGGGTTTGCAGTGCGGCTTGCAGCATCGCCAGGGTCGGGGTAATGCCCACACCACCGCTGATCAGCACCAGCGGCTTGTCGCTGGCAGCCAGGGTGAAGTCACCCGCCGGCGGGAACAACAGCACCGTCTCGCCCACCACACATTCATCGTGCAGGTAGCTGGAGACCTTGCCGCCCGCTTCGCGTTTGACGCTGATGCGGTATTCCTTGCCATCGCACAGCGCCGACAGGGAATAGTTACGACGCTGCTCGGCACCGTCTATGTCCAGCTTCAGGCCAATGTACTGGCCAGGCTCGGCCTTGAGCACCGGTTTGCCATCCACCGGGGCGAAATGGAACGAGACGATTTCGCTGCTTTCCTGCTCACGGCGCACCAGGCGGAATTCGCGGGTACCACGCCAGCCGCCGGCGGCTTCTTCCTTCTGTTTATAGAGGTTTTCTTCGGCCCCAATCAGGATATCGGCCAACTGACCATAGGCCGCGCCCCAGGCTTCGATGACTTCGGGGGTGGCGATTTCCTTGCCCAGCACTTCCTCGATGGCACGCAGCAGGCAGCTGCCGACGATCGGGTAGTGCTCCGGCAGGATCTGCAGGGCAACATGCTTGTTGATGATCTGCCCCACCAGGCCGCCCAACTGCTCCAGCTGGTCGATATGCCGGGCGTACATCAGCACGCCATTGGCCAAGGCCCGCGGCTGGTCACCACTGGCCTGGTGCGCCTGGTTGAACAGCGGGCGTACCTGCGGGTACTCGCTGAGCATCATCTTGTAGAAGTGGGTGGTCAGCGCTTCGCCGCCGGTTTCCAGCAGGGGGACAGT
>NZ_JABMCN010000132.1 GCF_013179515.1 Pseudomonas sp. CM27 | reverse complement strand
GTGAGACGATGCGGAGGGCAGAATTCTTTTTTGTACAGGAGTTCCGCCATGAAAAAGCTCGTCCCCGACCCACCCGTCACCGATCTGCTCCTGCTCGACCCACCAAATCTCTCACTCATCGACTCGCTCAGCATCGACGACTGCAAGCGGCTGACCAGCGCTCTCACCCTGAGTATCGAGCACACCACCACTGTCCTGCTCGGCACCGACCCAGGTGACACGCGCAACGCCATGGGCATGAACATTCGCGTGCTGTGCGCGGTGATCAATGCTTTGTCCGAGCATGTACGGCAAGGGGGCAAGCGATGAGCAACGATCCAAGAGACACTTCCACCGTTGGCGCGGAAACCTTTGACCTGTTTCGCCTGCAGGCCAACGTGCCGTTCAATCATGCATTCTCCCAACTGTCAGTGCTCCTTGGCTGTATCCGGCACCTCACTACCGAGGCGGAAATGGAGAACGACCGCATTGCCGGGAGCGCGGCGCGGATACTCAGCGAGATGGCCAAGGCACTGATCGATGATATGGAGCGCGGAATGAGCAAGGTTCTTCAATAGAAGTACCTGGGGGCCGCTGTGCGGCCCATCGCCGGCAACCCAGCTCCCACACCGACCGCATCGCCCTCAAGTCAAGTGCATACCTGTGGGAGCTGGCTTGCCGGCGATTGAGGCCCTGGCAGGCCACGCCCCCATCAATCCCGATGCCACCTCGCTTCATCTGATTTGTACCAGGATTTTTCATGAAATCCGCCCAGCACCCTTGAGAGAAGCAAAGTGGAAGTGAACAATGTTCTCTTTCGCATTCCCTTCGAGACTGGCCATGAATACCCGTACCCGTCTGCTTGCCTGGTTGCTAGGCCCGTTGTTGGCGCTGTGCAGCACCCTGGCGCAGGCAGAAGCCCCTGCCGAGGCCACCAAGGCCCTGCACCTGCTGGACTACATTGGCGCCGACTACCCGCCGACCGTGCAAGACGGCAAGGTGATCGACGACAGCGAATACCGCGAGCAGCAGGAGTTCAGCGCGGTGCTGGCCGATCTGGTCAGCGGCCTGCCTGCGCATGCCGAACAGGCGGCGCTGGGCCAAGGCGTCCAGGCGCTGCGCCAAGCCATCGACCAACGTGAAGATGGCGCGACAGTCGCCAGGCAGGCGCGCCAGCTGGGTGCACGCCTGGCGGTGGCCTACGAGGTCAGCCAGGCCCCGGTGATCACCCCGGACCCGGCGCGTGGCGCTGCACTCTACGCGCAGAACTGCTCGATCTGCCACGGCGACACGGGCGCAGGTGATGGCCCGGCGGGCGTGGGGCTGGAGCCTGCACCCGCCAACCTGCGCGATGTCTCGCGCCTCGACCAGTTAAGCCTGTTCGACCTGTACAACACGCTGGCGCTGGGTATCGACGGCACCGAGATGCCGTCGTTTGCCGACCAACTGGATGACCGCCAGCGTTGGGATATCGCCGCTTATATCGCCAGCTTCACCGCCAAGCCGGAAGCCGGCAAAGGCGACAGGACATGGAACATCGCCGACCTGGCCCGCCAGACTCCGGCCGAGGTCGCTGCCAACGAAGGCGCTGCGGTGCTGGAAGCATTCCGCGCCCAGCGGGCCCAGCCGCCGCAGGTAAAACGCGGCCCGGCGCAGCTGCTCGAATACACCTCCAGCACCTTGGACAAGAGCCTGGCGGCCTACCGTGCAGGTGACCACGACCAGGCCTATGACCTGTCGGTGGCTGCCTACCTGGAGGGCTTCGAACTGGTGGAAAGCTCGCTGGACAACGTCGATACCCAAGTGCGCAAGGACACTGAAAAGTCGCTGATGGCTTATCGTCAGTCGCTGCAGGACGGGTTGCCCGTGGCCCAGGCCGAGCAACGTCTTGGCGAAGCCAAGGCCAAGCTCGACCAGGCTGCCAAGCTGCTGGGCAGTGATGGCCTCAGCTGGTCGTTGAGCTACATCTCCGGTTTGCTGATCCTGCTGCGCGAAGGCCTTGAAGCGATTCTGGTGCTGGCGGCGATCCTCGCGTTCCTGCGCAACACCGGCCAGCAATCGGCGGTGCGCAGCGTCAACGTCGGCTGGGCCCTGGCGCTGGTCGCCGGCTTCGCTACCTGGGCCCTGGCGGCCTATGTGATCGACGTGGGCGGTGCCCAGCGTGAGCTGCTGGAAGGCTGCACGGCGCTGTTTGCCGCGGTGATGGTGCTGTGGCTCGGCGTGTGGATGCACGACCGCCGTCACGCCGCCGCCTGGAAGGACTACATCAAAAGCAGCCTGGTCAGCGGCGGCGGGCGTTTCGGCTTTGCCGTGCTGGCGTTCTTCTCGGTATACCGTGAACTGTTCGAAGTGATCCTGTTCTACGAGACCCTGTGGCTGCAGGCAGGCCCTGCCGGGCATCAGGCGGTGCTGGCCGGTGGCGCTACTGCGCTGGTGCTGCTGGTGGGCCTGGCCTGGGTGATTCTGCGCGGCTCGGCCAAGCTGCCACTGACGCTGTTCTTCAGCATCAACGCCGCACTGCTGTGTGCACTGTCGGTGGTATTCGCCGGTCATGGGGTGAAGGCGTTGCAGGAAGCCGGGGTGCTGGGCACGCGGCCGGTGGCGTTCTTCGAGTTCGACTGGCTGGGGATTCACGCCGATGCCTACTCGCTGTCGGCGCAGGCGGTGGCGTTGCTGGCCATCGTGGTCCTGTACGGGCGCTCGTGGCTGGCGGAAAAGCGCAGGGCTACAGCCAACTGACCGGGGGCCGCGCTGCGGCCCATCGCCGGCAAGCCAGCTCCCACACCGACCGCATCGGCTTCAAGCCATGTGCAGTACCAGTGGGATCTGGCCACATTGGCTTCAAGCCATGTGCAGTACCAGTGGGATCTGGCCACATCGGCTTCAAACCATGTGCAGTACCAATGGGATCTGGCCACATCGGTTTCAGGCCATTCGCAGTACCTGTGGGAGCTGGCTTGCCGGCGATGGGCTGCAGCGCAGCCCCTTGCAATCTCGGCTCAGGCCGGTTGTGGCGCCTTGAGAATGTTCTGCAGTAGCTGGACACTATCTACGGCGTCATGACCCAGGCTGGTCAGATAACCGCCATCAGGTTGATCGGTCAGCCCTTTATCATACAGGCGTTGCGCTGCTGCGATCAGGGCAGGTGCGGCGTTGCTGTTTATCTTGATGCCTTCCTGGCTGCTGTCGTGTTTGAACAGCGCGAGTACTTCCAGTTCGTCGATCAGATCGGGGGTAAAAGGCATGGCGACTCCTGACTTCCAGACAAGGATTACGGCACCGTTCAACGGTGCCTGACCTTCGAGTGTAGTCGGGTTATTCGTCGTCGCCTTGATCCATCTCAGGTGGCAGCTCTGGCAGCGCTCGTAGCGCGTTCTCATACCACTCGCGGTCGAACTCGCGATCTTCCTTCAGCATGTTGTCAACCTCGAAGGCCAGCACATGGGCCATCAGGTTGAGAATGTCTTCACGCTCGTAACCGACCAGGCTCAGTTTGTTGAAGGTGGCCTTGGCTGCCGCCGGATCGCCGCTTTCAATCTGGTTTTCGATGGCCTGGGTCAGCGTCGCCTCGGCGAAGGCTTCGTCGTCATTGTCGGTGTCGGTTGGCTCGCTCATGGCGGTGCTCCTGTGATGGGATGCACAGTGTGCCATGCCCGTGGCGGCAATGCCTGGTCATCGACCGGGTGCATGACACTGGTCAGGGGCATGCGATAGGGCTATAAAAGCCGGGCCATCCCCATACGGCCTGGAGGCTGTTACCCCATGCTCAAGCTTCACGGATTCTCGGTCAGCAACTACTACAACATGGTCAAGCTGGCCCTGCTGGAAAAAGGCCTGCCCTTCGAGGAAGTCACCTTCTATGGTGGCCAGACCCCAGGCTCGCTGGAAGTCAGCCCGCGCGGCAAAGTGCCCGTACTGGAAACAGAACAGGGCTTCCTCAGCGAAACCAGCGTGATCCTCGACTACATCGAGCAGACCCAGCCCGGCAAGGCGCTGCTGCCGAGCGATGCGTTCGGGCAGGCCAAGGTGCGCGAGCTGCTGAAAGAAATCGAGCTGTACATCGAACTGCCAGCCCGTACCTGCTACGCCGAGTCGTTCTTTGGCATGTCGGTGGAACCGCTGGTCAAGGAGAAGGCCCGAGCCGACTTGCTGGCCGGGTTTGCCACGCTCAAGCGCAACGGGCGTTTTGCCCCTTATGTAGCGGGTGAGCAACTGACGCTGGCAGACCTGATGTTCTGCTTCTCGGTCGATCTGGCGTACGCGGTGGGCAAGAAGGTACTGAACATCGACTTGCTGGCGGACTTTCCGCAGGCCAAGGCGCTGCTGCAGCTGATGGGCGAGAACCCGCACATGGCGCGGATCTTGGCAGACAAGGAGGCCTCGATGCCGGCCTTCATGGAGATGATTCGTAGCGGCAAGCGCTAAAAGCTGGGGCTGCCTTGCAGCCCATCGCGACACAAGGCCGCTCCTACAGGAAATATGCGATCCCCTGTAGGAGCGGCCTTGTGTCGCGAAAGGGCCGCAAAGCGGCCCCCGGTTCAGATCAACGCGAAGCCAGCAGGGCGTTGCCACGAACAACGGCAGCACGCACCTGCGCCGGTGCAGTACCACCAATGTGGTCACGCGCATTCACCGACCCTTCCAGGGTCAGCACGGCAAACACGTCCTGCTCGATCTGGTCGCTGAACTGGCGCAGTTCGTCCAGGCTCATCTCGGCCAGGTCCTTGCCGGTGTCCACGCCGTACTTCACCGCGTGGCCAACGATCTCATGGCAGTCACGGAACGGCAGGCCACGGCGGACCAGATAGTCGGCCAGGTCGGTGGCGGTCGAGAAACCGCGCAGGGCCGCTTCACGCATGATGGCGTGCTTGGGCTTGATCGCCGGGATCATGTCGGCAAAGGCGCGCAGCGAGTCGCGCAGGGTGTCGGCGGCGTCGAACAGCGGTTCCTTGTCTTCCTGATTGTCCTTGTTGTAGGCCAGCGGCTGGCCCTTCATCAGGGTCAGCAGGCCGGTCAGGGCGCCGAACACGCGGCCGGTCTTGCCGCGTACCAGCTCTGGCACGTCCGGGTTCTTTTTCTGCGGCATGATCGAGCTGCCGGTGCAGAAGCGATCGGGCAGGTCGATGAACTGGAACTGCGCGCTGGTCCACAGCACCAGCTCTTCGGAGAAGCGCGACAGGTGCATCATCGCGACGCTGGCTGCGGCGCAGAATTCGATGGCGAAGTCACGGTCCGAAACGCCGTCCAGCGAGTTGCCGGCCACGGCTTCGAAGCCCAGCAGCTTGCAGGTGAGTTCACGGTCGATCGGGTAGGTGGTGCCCGCCAGTGCGGCGCTGCCCAGGGGCATGCGGTTGGTGCGTTTGCGGCAGTCGACCAGGCGCTCGTAGTCGCGGCTGAGCATCTCGAACCAGGCCAGCAGGTGGTGGCCGAAGGTGACCGGCTGGGCCGTCTGCAGGTGGGTGAAGCCAGGCATGATGGTTTCGGCTTCACGCTCGGCCTGCTCCAGCAGGCCCTGCTGCAGGCGGGTGATTTCGGCCAGGATCAGGTCGATTTCGTCACGCAGCCACAGGCGGATGTCGGTGGCCACCTGGTCGTTGCGGCTACGGCCGGTGTGCAGCTTCTTGCCGGTGATGCCGATGCGGTCGGTGAGGCGCGCCTCGATGTTCATGTGCACGTCTTCGAGGTCGACGCGCCAGTCGAAGTTGCCGGCCTCGATCTCGCCCTGGATGGTATTCAGGCCATCAATGATGGTATCGCGCTCGGCATCGCTGAGCACGCCGACCTGCGCCAGCATGGTGGCATGGGCGATCGAACCCATGATGTCGTGGCGGTACAGGCGCTTGTCGAAGTCGACCGAGGCGGTGAAACGGGCGACGAATGCGTCGACGGGCTCACTGAAGCGGCCGCCCCAGGACTGATTGGTCTTGTCGGTGCTCATGGATTCACTCATTGCAGGCGTGAACGAAAAAGTGGCGCCGATGATAGCAGGGTTGGGCTGGCTGCCGCAGGGCGCCGGTCGACAGAAATGCCCGGAAAACGGCGCTGAAGGATTTCAAGGAATGAACGGCAGTGTTCCACGGACCGTCTACAGTTGGACAGAGGACTGGCGGTGAATCTGCCAGCCGAGTGAATCTTTGGCCATCGCACCGGTCTAGAGCGTGACCGCAGTGTCGCTCGAACCACACCTGTCTACGCTATACCTGTGCGAGACTCATTCAGGAATCCAGCGCAATTATGAATGTCCTGATCGTTGATGACGAACCCCAAGACCGTGAACGGCTCACCCGGCTGCTCGGCGAACTGGAGGGTTACACCGTACTGGAGCCCAGCGCCACCAACGGCGAGGAGGCCCTGGCGCTGATCGAAAGCCTCAAGCCCGATGTGGTCCTGCTGGACATCGGCATGCCAGGCCTGGACGGCCTGCAGGTTGCTGCTCGCCTGTGCGAGCGCGAGGCGCCGCCGGCGGTGGTGTTTTGCACCGGTGACGATGAATACGGTGCCGAGGCTTTCAAGGACAGTACCCTCAGCCATGTAACCAAGCCTTTCCACGGCCAGGCGCTGCGCGATGCCTTGCGCAAGGCCGAAAAACCCAACCGCGCCCAGTTGGCGGCGCTCACCCGGCCGGCCAATGAAGGTGGCGGCCCGCGTAGCCACATCAGTGCCCGCACGCGCAAAGGGATCGAGTTGATCCCGCTGCCCCAGGTGATCTATTTCATCGCCGACCACAAGTACGTGACCTTGCGCCATGAAGCCGGGGAAGTGCTGCTCGACGAGCCGCTCAAAGCCCTGGAAGACGAGTTCGGCGAACGCTTCGTGCGCATCCACCGCAACGCGCTGGTCGCCCGTGAGCGTATCGAACGCCTGCAGCGTACCCCGCTGGGGCATTTCCAGCTGTACCTCAAGGGCCTGGATGGCGATGCCCTCACTGTCAGCCGGCGCCATGTGGCCGGTGTACGCAAGATGATGCAGACCCTCTAAACCTGCACCGGCCCATCGCCGGCAAGCCAGCTCCCACAGGTGAAGCGCCAACCTTGAACCTTGCAGGGGACCTGTGGGAGTTGGCTTGCCGGCGATTGGGCCGGTACAGGCAAGTACAGGATCCTGATCCGTATCTGCTAGCGATACCAGCGATGCTGTTATCATCGACAGCATTTCTCTGGATCGGGGCGTTTCATGTCCACTCGCGAAATCCGCATTGCCACCCGTAAAAGTGCCTTGGCCCTGTGGCAGGCCGAATACGTCAAAGCCCGCCTCGAACAGGCTCACCCCGGGCTGCTGGTAACCCTGGTGCCCATGGTCAGCCGTGGTGACAAGCTGCTCGACGCGCCGCTGGCGAAAATCGGCGGCAAGGGCCTGTTCGTCAAGGAACTGGAAACCGCCCTGCTGGACAACGAGGCCGACATCGCCGTGCACTCGATGAAGGACGTGCCCATGGACTTCCCCGAAGGCCTGGGCCTGTTCTGCATCTGCGAGCGCGAAGACCCGCGCGATGCCTTCGTGTCCAACCGTTTCGCCAGCCTCGAAGCATTGCCTGCCGGCAGCATCGTCGGCACCTCCAGCCTGCGGCGCCAGGCGCAGTTGCTGGCGCGCCGCCCGGACCTGCAAATCCGCTTCCTGCGCGGCAACGTCAACACCCGCCTGGCCAAGCTGGATGCCGGCGAGTACGACGCCATCATCCTCGCCGCCGCCGGCCTGATCCGCCTGGGCTTCGAAGACCGTATCACCGCCAATATCAGCGTCGACGACAGCCTGCCGGCTGGCGGCCAGGGGGCGGTAGGCATCGAATGCCGTAGCGCGGACCAGGAAATCCACGCCCTGCTGGCGCCACTGCACCATGTCGATACCGCCGACCGGGTGGTGGCCGAACGCGCCCTGAACAAACACCTGAATGGTGGCTGCCAAGTGCCGATCGCCTGCTACGCGGTGCTCGAAGGCGATCAACTCTGGCTGCGTGGCCTGGTCGGCCAGCCCAGCGGAGGTACCCTGTTGGTGGCCGATGCCCGCGCTCCCCGCGCGGCCGCCGAAAGCCTGGGCGTACAAGTGGCCGAAGACCTGCTGGGCCAGGGCGCCGAGGCCATCCTCAAGGAAGTCTATGGCGAGGCCGGCCACCCGTGAGTGAATGGCGCCTGTTGCTGACCCGGCCTGCCGAGGACTGCGAGGCGCTGGCGCAATGCCTGGCGGCAGCGGGGGTGGGCAGTAGCTGCCTGCCGTTGCTGGCGCTGGAGCCTGTGGCTGTGGATGCCCGGCAACGCCTGCTGCTGGAAAGCCTGCATGGCTTTGCCGCGATCATCGTGGTCAGCAAACCGGCCGCCAGGCTGTTGCTCGAGCAACTGGCCGAGGCTGGCCTGCGGCCTCCACAGCAGGGCTGGTTCACCGTGGGCGAGGCCACCGCCGCAGTACTGCAGGGCGCAGGCCTCGAGGTAAGCTTCCCGCCGCGTGGTGATGACAGCGAGGCCTTGCTGGCCATGCCTGGCCTGCACCAGGCGCTGGAGGTGGCAGCGCCATGCGTCTTGATCGTTCGTGGCGTCGGAGGTCGCGAACTGCTGGCAGAGCGTCTTGCACAGCAAGGTGCTAGTGTCGATTATCTGGAACTGTATCGTCGCTGCCTTCCGGCTTACCCGCCGGGCACGCTGATGCGCCGCATCGAAGCGGAACGCCTCAATGGCCTGGTGGTCAGCAGTGGGCAGGGTTTTGAACACTTGCAGCAAATGGCCGGCGCCGATTGGCCGCAGCTGGCACAGCTGCCGCTGTTCGTGCCAAGCCCGCGGGTCGCCGAACAGGCCAGGGCCGCCGGGGCCCAACAGGTTGTGGATTGCCGTGGCGCCAGTGCCACGGCCTTGCTGGCAGCCGTGCAGCGCAGCGCTGCACCTGCCTCTTAAGGCGCTAAGCTGAACGCGATGCGCCCCCATGCAAAGGATGGATACGTGAGCGAGACTGTCTTGTCCAATAACGATCAGCCGTCGGCACAGACGCCGGCGGACCCCGTTGCCCCGCCTCCTGCCAAGCGCTCTGGCAGTGGCCTGGCAGCACTGGCCCTGCTATTGGGCGCGGCCGGGGTCGCAGTAGGTGGCTGGGGTGTCTGGCAGGTGCGTCAACTGCAAGGCAGCGAGTTCAACCAGGGCCAGCACCTCGAGGCGCTGAACCAGCGCACCGAAGCCCTGCAGCAACGCGAGCAGCAAATCAGCGCGCAGCTGGCCAGCCTGCCGGCAGCCAGTGAGCTGGAAGACCGCCGCCGCCTGGTGGCGCAGCTGCAAGGCGACCAGCAGCGTCTCAGCCAGCGTCTGGAAACCGTGCTTGGCGAGAGCCGCAAGGAATGGCGCCTGGCCGAGGCCGAGCACCTGTTGCGCCTGGCGACCCTGCGCCTGTCGGCCCTGCAGGACATCACCAGTGCCAAGGCGCTGGTCGAGGGCGCCGACGAAATCCTGCGCGAGCAAAGCGATCCGGGCGCCTTCGCTGCCCGCGAGCAACTGGCACGCAGCCTGGCCACGCTCAACAGCACCCAGCAGCCTGACCGTACCGGCCTGTTCCTGAAGCTGGCCGCGCAGCGTGAGCTGGTGCAGCAGCTCAGCGCCCAGTCGCCCGAATTCGACAGCAATGCCGATGCCCTGGGTGCCCTGACCTCAGACGGTGATGGTGCCAGCCGCCTGTCGCAGTGGTGGGCTGAGATCTCCAAGTACTTCCAGATCGACTTCAACGCCGATGACAACGTGCGGCCGCTGTTGGCCGGGCAGCAACTGAACCAGCTGCGCCTGGCCCTGAGCCTGACCATCGAACAGGCCCAGTGGGCCGCGCTCAATGGTGACGCCAAGGTCTACAGCCAGGCGCTGGACGATGCCCGCAGCGTGCTGCTGGCCAACTTCAACGCCGACAACCCGCAAAGCAAGGCCATGCTCGACAGCCTCAATGCCCTGGCCGACCAGCCGGTGTCGGTGGTCACGCCTGACCTCAGCGAAAGCCTGGCTTCGGTGCAGGCCTATATCCAGCGCCGTCATCTGCCGGCCGAGGCCGGAGGGGGCAAGCCATGAAGCGTGTCTACCTGCTGGCGGTGCTGGCGATCGTGATCGCAGCGGCGCTGGGCATTGCTGTCGCCAAGCACAGCGGCTATGTGCTGGTTTCCTATGGCAGCTTCCGCTATCAGTCCGGGCTTTGGGCAGCCTTGGCCGGCTTGGTGGCCGTGGTCGCGGTGCTGTGGTTGCTGCGTTACCTGGTGGGCCTGGTGCTGACCTCCAGTGGCGTGGTCAACCCATGGTCGCGGCGTAACCGCAGCCGGCGTATCCGCCTGTCCATCGAACAGGGCCAGCTGGATCTCGCCGAGGGCCGTTGGGCCAGCGCTCAGCGCCACCTGCACCGTGCCGCCGAGGCCGAGCGGCAGCCGCTGCTGTACTACCTGGGTGCCGCGCGGGCGGCCAACGAGCAAGGCCGTACCGAAGACAGCGACAACCTGCTGGAGCGAGCCCTGGAGCGCCAACCGCAAGCTGAACTGGCCATCGCCCTGACCCACGCCCAGTTGCAGATGGACCGTGGCGAAAGTGATGGTGCCCTGGAAACCCTGCTGGCCATGCAGGAACGTCACCCGCACAACAGCCAGGTGCTGCGCCTGCTGCAGCGCCTGTACCTGGAGCGCGGCGACTGGTCGGCACTGATCCGCCTGTTGCCCGACCTGCGCAAGGGCAAGGTTTTGCCGGCTTCCGAGCTGGCGGCGCTGGAGCAACGCGCCTGGGGCCAGAACCTGAGCCTGGCGACGACCCGTGGCGAGGACGCGCAAGCTGCACGTCAGGCCCTGGAGCGAGCCTGGCAGCAGTTGACTGCGGCCCAGCGCCAGGAGCCGCAACTGGTGCTGGCCTATGCCGAGCAGTTGCGCCAGGTGGGCGCCGAAAGCGAAGCCGAGCAGGTGTTGCGCACGGCCCTCAAGCGAGACTACGAAAGCCACCTGGCACGCCTGTACGGCCTGGTGCGCGGTGACGACCCTGCACGCCAACTGCAAACCGCCGAAGGCTGGTTGAAGGCTCACCCGCAAGACGCCAGCCTGCTGCTGACCCTGGGCCGCCTGAGCCTGCAGAACCGTCTGTGGGGCAAGGCGCGTGACTACCTTGAAAGCAGCCTGCGCATGGAGCGCAACCCCGAGGCCTGTGCCGAGCTGGCCCGCTTGCTTGCCGGCCTGGGCGAGACCGAACGCAGCAACCAGCTATTCCAGGAGGGCCTCGGCCTGCTGGACGAGCGTCTGCTGGCCCTGCCTTTGCCAGAAGGCGTACGCGCCTGACCTACCCCATGGCCCGCGCCAAGGTGCGGGCCATGGGGGCGGGTAGCTTTTCCATTGATGTAAGTCATATCTGCCGTCCTTTTCTTCAGACGTTTCCTACCGCTCTGGTAGAAATATCCTTCGCGACTCAGCGACTTCTCGCTACTGTCTCGCCTTGAAACAAAGCGCGTCGTTCCTCTACTGTTTCAAGCCACTACATTTTCCCCGGACTTTCCCCGCCCATGCTGCCGGCCCGTTTGCGCACATTTTTTCTTCCTGCCTGCCTGGCCGCACTGACGGTACTGGCCGCGTCCTTCCAGCTTGAAAACATGCTCGGGCTGGTGCCGTGCCCGTTGTGCCTCAGTCAGCGGTTGGTGCTTGGCGTGTATGCGTTGCTGTGCCTGGCGGCGGTGTTGCAGGCACCAGGCGGGCAGGGCATCCGGCATTACGCGCGGGCGACGTTGGGCTGCTCCCTGGCCGGCGCGTTGCTGGCCGCACGGCATGTCTGGTTGCAGGGTGCCGATGGGGCGAGCCATGGCTGCCCCGTGCCGATCGGGCGGTTGCTCGAGCAATCCTGGGGCGAGGCTGCCCGGCAACTGTTGCTCGGTGGCCCGGGTTGCCACTCGCTGACCTGGAGCTTTCTTGACCTCACCCTGCCCGAGTGGAGCCTGCTGGCCTTTCTGCTTTTGGCGATGCTGCCCTTGAGCTGCCTGCTGGCGTATCGTTTCCGCAGCCTGGCAAGAACCTGACCTGGCGCAAGGCGGGGCCATTAGTGCGACCAATGGCGATATCACCGGGTATTAAACACTTGTATGAACTTAGTCTGCTGCGTACCTTGAAGGGCAGGCCGTGCGGGAATAATCTCCCAGCACGCATACTGAAAACACAACTGCTCGATGCCGTCCTGCTGATGTCACCTTTGTGCTTCGTCTTCGTCGCGCGAGGTGCAGCGGCATCTACCCAGAAGGGAAGAGATCGCCATGCTCGATAGTTGTCAGAACGCCCAGGAACGCTGGGGTGGGGTTCATGATCTGATCGACCGTTGGCTGAAGGAGCGCCAGGAACTGGTGCAGGCTTTCCGCGCACTGCGCGATTTGAAGCCGGCCTTCGCCGACAAGGACACGAACGGGGATTTTTGCGGCCTGCTGGTCGACTACGTTTCGGCGTGGCATTTCGAAGTCTGCGAGCAGCTGGTCAGTGAGGCCAAGGCGTTCGATGACCAGAAGGCGCTGAAGCTGGCCGAGGAGATCAACCCGCGGATCAACGACAGCACCCAGATCGCATTGGCGTTCAATGATCATTGCGCCAAGGGCGAATGCAAGGACACCGAGCGTTTCGCCGAGAAGCTGACCAAGTTGGGCGCTCTGTTGCACGAGCGCTTCGAGCTTGAAGACTGCCTGATCGAGGTATTGCACAACGCCCACAAGGAAGAAGGTGCGGTCGAGGCCTGAGGGCGTGCGTCAGTCGCCAACCGCCAGCAGCTCGATTTCGAATACCAGTGGCGTGTAGGGTGCAATCAAGTCACCCGCGCCCTCGGCACCGTAGGCTTGTGCTGACGGAATCACCAGGCGCCATTTGGCGCCAGCGTGCATCTGCGGCAATGCCACTTGCCAGCCTTCGATTACCGAGTCCAGGCTGAACCACTGAGGGGTCTGGTTCTGGTCGAACACCGAGCCATCCGGCAGCCTGCCTACATAGCGCACCTGTACCTTCCCGCCCGGTTTCGGCTGCGCGCCAGTGCCAGCTTGCAGTTCGCTGTACAGCACACCTTCCGGTAATTCATGCATGCCGTAACGCCCGCGCTCATTGGCCATGAAGCGTGTTTCGGCAGCCTGCAACTTTTGCGTGGCGGCATCGCCTTCCTGTGTTTCGTGCTGCTGGAGCACGGCCTGCATGCGTGCCTTGTCCAGCTTCAAAGGTTGGCCCTGGTAGGACTGGCGCAGCCCCTCGACCAGCGCATCCAGCTGCAGGCCTGGCATGTCCTGACGCAGCCGCTCGCCCAGGCTGGCGCCCAGGCTGTAGGCAAGGTCGTGCTCATCGCTGTCCGCCAGGGCGATGGGTGCCAGCAGGCACAAACCTAAAACAAGATATCGAGGCATGGTCGGCTCCTGGCGCGCAGTCCGTGTAGGAGCGGCCTTGTGTCGCGATAGGGGTGCGAAGCGCCCCCAGGGTTTGTGCATCAAGCTGATATTGCCGGGGCCGCTTTGCGGCCCATCGCGACACAAGGCCGCTCCTACAGGGATGCGTTGCAAGGCAACTGGCAAATATCAGCAATGATTAATTCTGCAACTACACTTTCATGCAGCTGCAAGATAACAACTTTGCCCAGGCATGCAACGCGGCGTAAATATTACTGTCAACATGCCCTAGCGGCGGTAGCAGCAGAAGCATAGTATGAGCCGCAATCTCGTCAGCCAGGAGGTAAACCATGTCGGCCAAGAAGAAGCCAGTAAGTACGCCGTTGCACCTGCTCCAGCAACTTTCGGGCAGCCTGCTCGAACACTTGGAAGATGCCTGCTCACAAGCGCTGGCTGATGCGGAGAAACTGCTGGCCAAGTTGGAAAAGCAGCGTGGCAAGGCTCAGGAAAAACTGCACAACGGTCGCCTGAAACTTCAGGATTCGGCCAAGGCAGGTAAAGCCAAGGCGCAGAACAAGGCGCAAAAAGCCATCGGCGAACTTGAAGACCTGCTCGATTCCCTCAAGGAACGTCAGACCCAGACTCGCGCGTATATCCAGCAACTCAAGCGTGATGCTCAGGACAGCCTGAAACTGGCCCAGGGTGTAGGCAAGGTTCGCGAAGCAGCTGCCAAGGCGCTTGATCAGCGCGCCGCCAAGACCACCAAGCCAGCTGCGGCCAAGCCAGCGACCAGAGCTACTGCTGGGGCGAAACCTGCGGCCAAGCCAGCTGCCAGAACTGCTGCTGCTGCCAAGCCAGCTGCCAGAACTGCTGCTGCGGCGAAGCCTGCAGCCAAGCCAGCTGCCAAAGCCGCTGCTGCAGCCAAACCTGCAGCCAAGCCAGCTACCAAAGCCGCTGCTGCAGCCAAACCTGCGGCCAAGCCAGCTGCCAAAGCCGCTGCTTCAGCCAAACCTGCGGCCAAGCCAGCTGCCAAGGCCGCTGCTTCAGCCAAACCTGCGGCCAAGCCAGCTGCCAAAGCTGCTGCAGCCAAACCAGCGGCCAAGCCAGCAGCCAAAGCTACTGCTGCGGCCAAGCCGGCGCCAGCGAAAGCCGCTGCCGCCAAGCCAGCTGCAAAACCAGCTGCCGCCAAGGCACCGGCACGTACAGCGGCCAAACCCGCTGCAAAGCCAGCCGCCGCCAAACCGGCCGCCAGCAAGCCAGCCGAAGCCAAACCGTCTACGCCCGCCAGCACCCCGGCCACTGCGACCAACTCAGCTTCTCCGGCAGCTTCGACAGGCGCTTCGGCACCTGCCAGCACCCCGGCTCAGGCACCTTCTTCGGCGTCCTGAAGCGCGGCCGCCGCGACGCGCAACCGACCCAGCGCGTCGTGGTGCCGAGCCTGTTCCGGCGCCAGCCGGGTCAGCCAATCGTCCGTGGGCTCAGCCGAGTCCGCGGGCCACTGTAGCGAGCGTTTCTGCAAGCGCTCCAGCAAGGCCTTCTCGGCCTGCAGCTCCAACCCCTTGACCTGATCACGCAAGGTCGCCAGCTGCGCATCATCCTGCGCTGCAGCTCGCCATTGCTGGCGCAAGGTGCGTAAGGGGGTGACCACTTCTTGCTGCCAGCGCTGGGCAACCTCGCGCAGCGCCTGCACGCGCGCGTCCCCCACCGCTACCCCACGTGCTTGCAGCCAGGTTGCGCACAGCAGCAGGCAGACATCGCCACCCAGCGCCTGCAGGTCAAGGCAGGCGGCCTCTACGCCGGGCTTGGTATACAGGGCCAGGGCGTGATTCCACAGGTCGGTGTGCATGGTTCCACTCGCGCTATGGGCCGAGGAAGCTGGTAGACTCCGCGACCATCATGATCAGACTATCCAACCTCACTTTACAGCGTGGTCCGCAGCGCTTGCTAGATGGCGCCGAGATGACCCTGCACGCCGGTCACAAGGCCGGCCTGATCGGCGCCAACGGTGCCGGAAAATCCAGCCTGTTCGCCTTGCTGCGCGGTGAGCTGTCGCCCGATGGCGGCGATTGCCTGCTGCCCGGTGACTGGCGCATTGCCCACATGCGCCAGGAGGTCGACACCCTCGACCGCCTGGCCGTGGACTATGTGCTCGACGGCGACGTGCGCCTGCGCAAGGTCCAGGCCGAACTGGCGGTGGCCGAGCAAGCCCACGACGGCACCGCCCTGGCACGCCTGCACAGTGAGCTGGAAAGCGCCGACGGTTATACCGCCGACGCCCGTGCGCGCAAGTTGCTGGCGGGCCTGGGCTTCACCAACGAGCAGATGGATCGCCGCGTCGGCGACTTTTCCGGTGGCTGGCGGATGCGCCTGAACCTGGCCCAGGCATTGATGTGCCCTTCCGACCTGCTGCTGCTCGACGAGCCCACCAACCACCTGGACCTGGATGCCATCCTGTGGCTTGAAGACTGGCTCAAGGGCTACCCCGGCACGCTGTTGCTGATCTCCCACGACCGCGACTTCCTGGATGCCGTGGTCGACCATGTGCTGCACGTCGAACAGCGCAAGCTGAACCTTTACAAGGGCGGCTACAGCGCCTTCGAACGCACCCGTGCCGAACGCCTGGCGCAACAGCAGCAAGCCTACGAGAAGCAGCAGGCGCAGCGCGCGCACATGGAAAAGTACATCGCCCGCTTCAAGGCGCAAGCCACCAAGGCCCGCCAGGCTCAAAGCCGGATCAAGGCCCTGGAGCGCATGGAGGAGCTGTCTGCGGCGCATGTCGATTCGCCGTTCGACTTCGTCTTCCGCGAATCGCAGAAAATCTCCAGCCCGTTGCTGAGCATGTCCGAAGGCCGCCTGGGTTATGGTGACAAGGCCATCCTCGACAAGGTCAAGCTGCAGCTCACACCGGGTGCGCGTATCGGCCTGCTCGGCCCCAACGGTGCGGGCAAGTCGACCCTGATCAAGAACCTCGCCGGCGAGCTCGAACCGCTGTCCGGCCGCCTGGTACGTGGCGAAAACCTGGCCGTTGGCTATTTCGCCCAGCACCAGCTGGACTCGCTGGACGACAAGGCCAGCCCGCTGCTGCACCTGCAGCGCATTGCCCCCACCGAGCGCGAACAGACCCTGCGCGACTTTCTGGGTGGTTTCGACTTCCACGGTGCCCGCACCGACGAGCCGGTAGTGAATTTCTCCGGTGGCGAAAAGGCCCGCCTGGCGCTGGCCCTTATCGCTTGGGAGCGGCCGA
>NZ_JABMCN010000131.1 GCF_013179515.1 Pseudomonas sp. CM27 | reverse complement strand
TGTTAGGCCTGCCGCCAGCGTTCAATCTGAGCCATGATCAAACTCTTCAGTTCAATACTGCTTGGGTTTTTAAGAAACCCTAAACTTGGCTCAGCAATCTCAAATGACTATGTGATTTCTCGCATGGTCACTTGTGATGCTGATAATCTTTTTGACTATCAGTCCGTACTCACAAGCACCCACACGAATTGCTTGATTCAATTTGTTAAAGAGCGTTTGGTTAAGAGCTTTTCGTCTCAACCGAGGCGCGCATTCTACGCTTTCCTCATTTGCTGTCAAGCGTTTGTTTTGAAGTTTTTTACCACCGCTTTCTTTCGAAAGCTAACAACTTCAACAACTTACCGCTTGCCCCGAAGCGTTCATCGCTGCGAGGAGGCGAATAATACGCGCTTTGAAATCAGAGTCAACACCCTGATCTGAAAAAACTTTCCGACAGCGTTTGGCAACTGCCTGGCAACTAATGAAAGCGCCACGCATCTGTATATAACCCACCCACGGAGCGTAGCGGCCATGAGCGATGCGCAGAGCGAGAAGACACCGGGCCTGTCGGCAGACGAAGAGCAGGAAGTCAGCCACAACCAACCACCGCGCGCAGCGGTACTGCACGAGATCATTCGCTACCAGGGCGACCAGGAACTGGAGCGCACCATTGCCGCCCTGTGGTGGTCGGCCCTGGCTGCCGGCCTGTCCATGGGCCTTTCACTCATGGCCATGGGCCTGTTTTACGCCCGCCTGCCAGAAGGGGACAGCGCCCAGGTAATAGCCAGCATCGGCTACAGCGCAGGCTTCCTCGCCGTGATCCTGGCACGCCAACAACTGTTTACCGAAAACACGCTGACCGCCGTACTGCCGGTCATGACCTCCCCTACCCTGGCCAACTTCGGCCGGCTGCTGCGCCTGTGGGGCGTGGTACTGCTTGGCAACCTGGCGGGCACCCTGCTGGTAGCCTGGGTCATGCTGGAGCTGCCGATCTTCGACAGCAAGACTGATGTGGCCTTCCTCGAGGTGGGCCGCAAGGTCATGAAGAACGACATCAGCCAGATGTTTGCCAAAGGCATCGTCTCAGGCTGGATGATCGCCACCATGGTGTGGATGATCCCGTCGATGGAGCACGCCAAGATCTGGATCATCCTGATGATCACCTACCTGATGGCCTTGGGCGACTTCACACATATAGTGGTCGGTTCGGTCGAGGTGTCGTATCTGGTCTGGGCCGGCGATGAAACCTGGCGCAGCTTCTGGCTCGAGTTCGCCTTGCCGACGCTGGCCGGCAACATCATCGGCGGCAGCTTCATCTTCGGCCTGATCAGCCATGCACAAGTGCGCAGTGACAGTGGCAGACCCCCTTCGCAGCTATCCGAAAATGATCAGGCCCCGCCCCCGCGCACCAAGGAAGGCAAACAATGACGCTCAGCGGGTCGCTACCGTGGGCTCATTCGCCTGGCCGCGTTGGCGCACCGGCCGCGGTTGCCACCAGTTCTGCCCGGCATGCGGCGAGTCGATGCTGACCCGCTCGCCGATCTGCGGCGTGCTCAGCCGCACCTGGGCCTGGCTGGTCAGGGCCAATATGCGTTCGAAGGGTTCCTGCCAGCCATGGATCGACAGATCGAAAGTGCCGTTGTGAATCGGCAGCATCCAGCGCCCGCGTAGATCCAGGTGCGCCTGCAGGCTTTGCTCGGGCTGCATGTGAACATCGGGCCAGGCAACATTGTAGGCCCCGGCTTCCATCAAGGTCAGGTCGAACGGCCCGAAGCGGTCGCCGATCTGCTTGAAGCCGTCGAAGTAGCCGGTATCACCGCTGAAGAACACGCGCACATCCTCGTCCATGATCACCCAGGACGCCCATAGGGTCCGGTTGCTGTCCAGCAGCCCGCGCCCGGAAAAGTGCTGGGCCGGAGTGGCGACGAAGCGCACGCCTTCCACCTCGCGTTCCTGCCACCAGTCCAGCTGCCGTACTTTCGAAGGCGGCACGCCCCATTTCATCAGCCGGTCGCCCACGCCCAGCGGCGCCAGGAACACTGCGGTGCGTGGGGCCAACCTGCGAATGGCCTGTTCGTCTAGATGGTCGAAGTGATCATGAGACAGCACAACCGCCGCCAGCGGCGGCAACTGCTCAAGTGGCAGTGGTGGCGCATGGAAACGCAGCGGGCCGGCCCACTGCACGGGTGAGGCGCGCTCGGCGAACACGGGGTCTGTAATAAAGAAGCGCCCGCGCAACTTGAGCAATACTGTTGAATGGCCCAGGCGCCACAGGCTGTGGTCAGGGGCATCGAACACCTGCTGGCGGGTCATGGGCTGCAGGCTGACGGGCATGGATGGCCGGGTTTCCGGCGGTTTGCGCAAGAACAGGTATTTGAGCCCGATGCGCAGCTTTTTCATTACACCATCCTGTGGCCTCACCACCTGGTTGTGGAAACGTCCGTCCCAATGTGGCGCCGGCTCGCCGGCAGCGTTGGCCAAGGGAACCATCAGCAGCACTCCGAGCAACAGGAAAGTGTTCATGTTACCCCACAGTGACCGGATCAACCGTGAAATGGCTTGTAAGGTCATTTTTCAACGATGAAACACTGTTCAACAATATTCACGCGCGTTATGCGATAAACGGTATCCGGCAGAAGAACAATGACCATAATGGACAAACGCAGCGGCAAAGGCCTTTCATTCGTCAAGCGCATCTACCTGCCGCGGGTCATCGGCATGGGCATCGGCCTGCTCAGTGTGATGGCTGCCATCGCGCCTCTGTCGCCGCCGATCTGGGTATGGCTGCTGATGCTGTTCAACGGGCTGCTGTGGCCTCACGTCGCCTACCTGTGGGCCACCCGCTCGGCGACGCCCTACCAGGCAGAACAACGTAATCTGGTGCTGGACTCGCTGATGGGCGGTTTCTGGACCGCCGCCATGCACTTCAACCCGCTGCCCAGCGTGACCGTACTGTCGATGATGACCATGAACAATGTCGCCGCTGGCGGCAAACGCATGGTCTTTCGTGGGGGGCTGGCCCAGCTGGCGGGCATGCTCATCGCCACCTTGCTGCTCGGCACGGGCCTGCAGCTGAATGCCACGCCGCTGCAGGTGTATGCCTGCTTGCCGATGCTGACACTGTACCCGCTGGCGCTGGGTTGGGTGTGCTACCAGCTGGCGATCAAGCTGGCCGAGCACAAGCGCCGGCTCAGCGCCCTGAGCCTCACCGACAGCCTGACCGGGTTGCTCAACCACGGCGCCTGGAAAGACCTGCTGCTGCTGAAGTTCGAAGCCTGCAGGCAGCAACAGGGGCAAGCGGTGATTGCCTTGATCGACATTGACCATTTCAAGACCATCAACGACACCTTCGGCCACGTGGTCGGCGACTGCGTGCTGCGCCAGCTCAGTGCCGAGTTGCGGCGCAACCTGCGCGAGGGCGACCAGGCCGGTCGTTACGGCGGCGACGAGTTTTGCGTGATCCTGCCAGGCACCAGCGAAACTCAGGCCTGCCAGGCCATGGAGCGCCTGCGCGAGCAGGTTGCCAGCTATCGCAACCCGCAGTTGCCGCATCTGCGTATCAGCCTGAGCATCGGCCTGTCGCCTTTCGAGGCTGGCCTGGACTCACCCGAACAATGGCTTGAACAGGCGGACAAGGCCCTCTACACCGCCAAGCATGCTGGCCGCGACCGGGTCAATTTTGCCCGCAACGAAGCTGCGGCGCTCAAGCTGGCCTATCCTGATTGAACCTCCTGCATGACTACCCGGCGGGGGGGCTGCTTGAAGGAGCCGCTCGCGCATGGCCAGGACTGCCAACCTTCCACCCACCAGCCCCACGCCACGCGTTCAGGTGCGCCGCCTGATCGCCGGTTTCAGCGCCGTGTTCGGCCTGGCTTGCCTGGTCATTCTCGCTGCACTGTTCAATATCGCAGGCACCCTGGACCAGCAGGAGCGCCAGCGCAGCGCCTTCCACGCGAACCAGGCGCTGGAGCAACGGCTGCTTGCCTCGCGCCAGTTCCTGTCCAGCTACGCCGTGTGGGATGCCGCCTTTGAGCACCTGGCGGGCCAGGCCGACTGGCAGTGGGCCTACGAACAAAAGAACATTGGCGAATCGCTGTACAGCGCCAGCGGCTACGAAGGGGTGTTTGTGCTGGAGAACGAGCGCACTACCTACGCCCTGTTCAAAGGGCAGCCCAGCCAGGCAAGCGCCAGTACTTATATAGATGCACCGCTGCAACCGATCATCGACCAGGCCCGTGCCGCTGCCATCCCGCGCGAGCAGATCACCCGTTTCGTCCTGTTCAATGGCTGGCCGGCCGTGCTCAGTGCTGCGGCGGTGCGGCCGGACCGCGAAGTGACCGACAGCGATGTAGCCCATGCGCCCGTGATGCTGTTCGTCGACCAGCTTACCGAAGACAAACTGGCGGTGCTGGGCAGCGGTGCCGGCCTGACCGGGATGCACGTGGAAAAGGATCAGACCAAGGCGCACGACCATCTGCGTATCGAACTAGGGGATACCGGCTACCATCTGGCCTGGAGCAGCCCGCTGCCAGGGCGGCAAATGCTCCGGGCGGTGTTGCCAGCCCTGGCAGCTGCCCTGCTGATACTCGGCCTGATCATGCTCTACCTGTTCCACCATGCCCTGCGCAGCTCGCGGGCGATGGGCATGACGCTGACGCACCTGCAACAGAGCAATCAGGCCCTGGAGGCCAGCGAGCAGCGGTTCCGCGCTGTCGCCGAGTCGGCTTCCGACTGGATCTGGGAGACCGACCGTGAACAGCGCCTGACCTACCTGTCGCAGCGCTTTGCCAATGTCACCGGCTACAGCGTGGACGACTGGCTGGGCCACCCGCTCAACCAGTTGCTGGCCTGCGATACCACCCCGCTGTCGCCATGGCTTGACGCCCTGGGCACGGCCGACCCGCAACAGCTGGCCAACCTGCGCTGCTCCTACCGTGACCAGAATGGCCAGAACCGCTACTGCCGAATCTCTGCCCGCGCGATCTTCCACCATGGCGACCCCATGGGTTATCGCGGCACCGCCAGCGACATCACCGACGAAGTGGATGCCCACGCGCGCATCCAGCACTTGTCGCTGCACGACCCGCTGACCGGGCTGGCCAACCGCAACAAGCTCGCCCGGCATCTGGAGCAGGCGCTGTTGCGCGGCAGTGATTCACCGCCGCTGACGTTGCTGCTGCTTGACCTGGACAACTTCAAGCCGATCAACGACTCGCTCGGCCATGGTGCCGGTGATGCCGTGCTGCAGGAGGTGGCCACACGCCTGCGTGATACCACCCGCGAGGGCGACCTGGTGGCGCGCCTGGGCGGCGACGAGTTTGTGCTGGTGCTCAACGGCATGGACAACCGCAACGAAGTCGACCGTTTTTGTGCACGGCTGATCGGCCTGCTGCAGCAACCCATCGACTTCGACAGCCAGCACCTGCACATTGGCGCCAGCGTCGGCGTCGCGCAGACCCGCACCCAAGGTTTCGATGCCGGCGAACTGATCCGCTGCGCCGATATCGCGTTGTATCAGGCCAAAGCCGATGGCAAGGGCACCTGGCGCTATTTCGCTGCCGAAATGAACCAGCAGATCCAGTACCGCCGCCAGCTGGAGAACGATCTGCGCCGGGCGCTGCGCAACCAGGAGTTCGAGCTGCATTACCAGCCGCGCTACCGCCTCAGCGACCTGCGCATTGTCGCGGTCGAAGCGTTGCTGCGCTGGCAGCATCCGCAGGAGGGGTTGCTCGGGCCGGATACTTTCATTCCGCTGGCCGAGCAGAGTGACATCATCGTCGCGCTGGGCCGCTGGGTATTGCGCGAGGCCTGCCACACTGCTCACGACTGGCCCGCCGACATCGTGGTGTCGGTGAACCTGTCGCCGGCGCAGTTCCTGCGCAGCGATGTGGTGGCCGACGTGCGCGAGATCCTGCTGGAAACGGCCTTCCCGGCACAGCGCCTGGAGCTGGAGATTACCGAAAACGTGATGCTCAACGACATCGAGGGCGCCCTGGGCACCATGCTGTCGCTGAAGGAACTGGGCGTGCGCCTGAACATGGACGATTTCGGCACCGGCTATTCATCGCTGGGGTACCTGCGCACCTACCCGTTCGACAGCATCAAGATCGACAAACGCTTCATCAGTGGCCTGGGCAGCAACAGCGGCAGCGACCGCGCCGTGGTCCAGGCCATCATCAGCCTGGGCGAGGCCATGGGGCTGACGGTTACCGCCGAAGGGGTGGAGAGTGAACAGCAGCTCAAGGCGCTGGAGAAGGACCGCTGCCATGAAGTGCAAGGCTATTACCTGAGCCGGCCACTGGACGGCCCTGGGGTTGAGGCATTGCTGCACCACACACCCCAGATAACCGCGCGCCCGCTGTAGCAGCGGGTTTACCCGCAAACACCGGTGCCGCCGGGTCCGGGCCGTTGCAGGCTGCGCTCAGCGACAATTTCCGGCAGCTCGCTGCGGCGCAAGTAGGCGCGCAGCGGCTCACCGATGTTCAAGCGGTCATCCACATGCTGCGCCAGCAACAGCGACAACCGCTCGCGACAAAGGGCCATGCGCAGCCCTTGGACTGGCCGCCAGACGAATTCGCTACAGGGCGTGATGCTGTCGTCGGCTACGTCCATGCCGAACGCGTCTTCGGAGAACCGCACGATATGAATGCCGCGTTTGCCATGAAAGCCGACAAAGCCCATGAGCTGGTCGGCGGCAATACAGATGTCTTGGGAAGTGATGGCCATGACGTAACCTCGCAATGAACTCGGAAGATACGCACGCAGGAAGGGTACCAGGTCGCCTCTGCCGGGCGACTCGCAGCAGGCAGCCTAACGCAAGTCGCCTTTGCAGCGCCATGGCTTGGCTCAATCACTGGCCGCGGGATCAACCTGGGTGTGCAGGACCTCGCCCAGCCACTGCATGAATGCCTGCACCCGGCGCGGCACATGCCGTTGCCGGGCATACAACAGCGACACCGGCATGGCCGGGGCCTGCCAGTCTTCCAGCACCGAAACCAGTTCGCCGCGTTGCAAATGCTCGGCAACTCCCACCGCAGGCACCTGGATCAGGCCCAGCCCGGCCAGGCAGGCCGCCGAGTAGGCTTCGGCGTTGTTGACCGTCACCCCACCGGCCATGGCCTGGTACTGCAGTTCCCCGCCTTGCAGGTATTCGAAACCGGCGCTGCGCGCACCCAGGGTCCGTACGTAGTGCACCAGCTGATGCTCGGCCAGGTCCTGCAGCGTGCGCGGCACGCCGTAGCGGGCCAGGTAGGCGGGGCTGGCACAGTTGCGCATGCTCAGTTGCCCGACCGGCCGCGCCACCACGTCCAGGTCATGCAGGGCGCCGATGCGCATCACGCAATCGAACCCCTCGCGCAGCAGGTCGACCTGGCGATCGGTGCAGCTGAGTTCCACTTCCAGGCGCGCATGGCGCTGCAGAAACTGCGGCAGCGCCGGGATGATCACGCGACGGGCCATCATGGTCGGCAGGTCGATGCGCAGGCGCCCGGACAGTTCGGCATCATCGGTGCTGAACAGGCTCTCGATCTCGTCCATGCCCGACAGCAGGTCCTTGCTACGCTCGTACAACAAAGCGCCATCCTGGGTCGCCCGGACGCGCCGGGTGGTGCGGTTGAACAACTGCGTGCCCAACAGCCGTTCCAGCGCCCGCACCTGCTCCGACACGGTCGACCGTGGCAGGCCCAGGCTCTCGGCGGCCAGCGTGAAGCTGCTGACCTCACTGACCCGCACAAAGGTGCGCAACAAATCCAGCTTGTTCACTCGAGGCCTCAACTGTCCGGTTTTACCGAACAGTATTTCCATTTTTACAGGATTTAACAGCACCAGAGCGACCAATAACCTGTGATCATTCACCCACCATGAGGTTTCCACCATGACTCGCAAGATTGCCCTGATCACTGGCGCCAGTCGCGGCCTCGGCCGAAATGCTGCCGAACACCTGGCAGCACGCGGTATCGATGTCATCGGCACCTACCACAGCAAGGCCGACGAAGCGCAAGCCGTAGCAGCCCGGCTGGAGCAGGCCGGGATCAAGGCTGCAATGCTGCAGCTGGATGTCAGCGACAGCGCCAGCTTTGCCGGTTTCGCCGAGCGCCTGGGCGCAACCCTGCAGCAGCGCTTCGCTCGCGAGCGTTTCGACTTTCTGGTGAACAATGCCGGGATCGGGCTGAATGTGCCGTACATCGAAACCAGCGAAGCGCAGTTCGACCAACTGCTCAACATTCAGCTGAAGGGCCCGTTCTTCCTCACCCAACGCCTGCTGCCGCTGCTGGTCGACAATAGCCGTATCGTCAACATTTCCACCGGCCTGGCACGCTTTGCGCTGCCGGGGTATGCCGCCTACGCCGCGATGAAGGGCGCAATGGAGGTGCTGACGCGGTATCAGGCCAAGGAGCTGGGGGCACGTGGGATTCGGGTGAACATACTGGCGCCGGGCGCCATCGAGACCGACTTTGGCGGCGGCGTGGTGCGCGACAACCAGCAGGTCAACGCGTACATTGCCGGCAACACGGCGCTTGGCCGGGTGGGCTTGCCGGACGATATCGGGGCGGCAATCGCGCTGTTGCTGGAAGACGGCAATGGCTGGATCACCGGGCAGCGGCTGGAAGTGTCAGGCGGGATGTTCCTTTAAGGCGCTCGTCCCGCCCGTCTTACTGTTCATGCACCTGCACACTCGCGGTCATCCCGGCGCTCAGGGTCACGCCTTCCGGTACCTGGTCCAGGCGGATCCTTACCGGAATGCGCTGGGCTAGCCGCACCCAGTTGAAGGTGGGCTCCACCTCCGGCAGCAACTGGCTGTCCGGGTTGCTGTTGCGGTCGGTGATACCGCGGCTGATGCTCTCCACATGCCCTTGCATCGGCTCGCCGGCGCCCATCAGCCAGACCTTCACCGCGTCGCCCACGCGGATGCGCGGCAGCTTGGTTTCCTCGAAGTAGGCCTGGATATAGAACGTTGAATCATCCACCAGCGCCATCACCGATTGCCCGGTGTTCACATAGTTGCCTTCGGCCAGACGCAGGTTGGTGATATGCCCGCTGCGCGGTGCCCGTACTTCGCTGCGCGCCAGGTTGATTTTGGCAACCTGTAACTGGGCCTCGGCTTCATGCAGTTCGCCCCGCGCGATGGCGGCATTGATCTGTGCATTTTCCCGCAACTCGGCACTGATCGCCTCCGGCCCAAGGGCGGTACGCCGGGCTGCTTCGCGCTCGCGCAGGCGCAGTTGCTGGGCGCGGGTCTCGGTCACGGCGCTGGCCTGGTCGAAGGCCGCCTTGAAGCGCTCGCGGTCGATACTCATCAACAGATCGCCCGCCTTGACCTGCTGGTTGTCGCGGGCCTTGAGCTCGCGCACCCAACCGGACACATCGGGGGCAATTACCACCACGTCGGCGCGCACCCGGGCATCGCGAGTCCAGGGGGTAAGCATGTAGTACTGCCATAACTGGTAACCGGCCAACACGGCCAGGGCTACCACACACAAGGTCACCAGAGTACGTACGGCGGCACGCATCCAAACACTCCTTTATAAAGCTCCCAGCAGTCGTACCACCAGGAACAACACACAAACGAACAGCGCCGTGTCGAACAGCGCCTCATGCCAGATCCAGCGCCCCAGCGGCGTGGCCTGCACCACCAGGCGCAACACGCCGGTAAGCACCAGCGCCAGCAACACATAAAGCAGAAACGGGCTCAGCAGTACGCCGCCCACTTCCCATTCACGCAACCCCATGGGTCTCCTCCTGCCAGCGGCACCACTTGCGCCAACTTTTCTGCAATTGCAGCACCGCCCCTTCGGCCAGCCGTAGCGAGTCGCTCGAAGGTAGCCGGCGCAAGGCGGCAATAAACTGTTCGCTGGCGCTGTCCAGGCGCTGACCACGCCCGACGGCAGGCCCGTTGGCCAGTACCGCCTGCACCTGTTGCAGGTACTCGCGCTCGGCCCGGCCCAAAGGCGCTTGGGCAACTGCCAGACACATGCGCAGATGCACCAGTTCGTCGCCTATGTCCAACCCGTGCAGGCCGTCATCCCAGCGCTTGCGCTCGCTTTCGGGCAGCTCGCTGGCATGCCTGGCCAATTGCATCAGGCGGTCGGCCATGCGCCCGCCAAACCAGCTGTCGGCCCCGCGCAGGTCGCGCCGGGTCAGGCGTACCAGGTCGCTCTGGGTGGCTGCACGCAGACGCCGGCCCAGCCAGGCCGGGTGGCGGAACACCAATAGACGAAACGCCATTACTGCGGCAGACACCCCCACCAGCATGGCCAAGGCACTGTTCAGCATCGTCGCTACGCCAAACTGCATGACATTGAGCGGCGACACCAGCACGATGAAGTGCAGGCAATAGGAGGTCGCCGTGGCCCCGGTACGTGGATGGGCCATGCCCAGGGCGCCAAGAAACAGCGGCACGCCCATGCCCAGGCAGAGCATGGCGAAGCTGCTCCACTGCGGCAGCAGAATCTGCCCCACCAGAAACGCCACAGGTATCGCCAGGAAGATTCCGCGCAGAAAGCTCAGGCCAATCTGCGCGCCGTTCTCACGGCTGGCAAACAAGCTGCAGACCACACAGGTGAGCACCAGCCCCCCCGGCGCCGAAGGCCAGGCCGTGGCCAGCCAGAAGCCGCTCATTACCAGAAAGGCCAGAGCACTGCGGGAACCGAACAGCAAGGCGAGCGACCAGTCGCGGTGTGCGGCCAGCCCCTGGGACACATCCTTCGGTGCCCTGCCCGCCTCGACATCCGCCAGTGCCTGACCGGCCGCCATGGCGTAATCCAGCAGCAGGGCCATGCGTGCCAGGCAGAAGTGTTCGGTCGAACTGATTTGCTCATCGTGGGCGGCATCCCAGATACGCTGGCGCAGCAGTAGCAGGCTGGGCGGGTCGGGTTTGACCAGCAGCGACCGCGCTTCCTGCAGCCAGGGTGCCAGGTGCTCGGTCTCCCGCTCATCCAGTTGCCGCCATTGGCGGCGTACCGAGCGCGAGATGCGCAACAGCACCATCAGTTTCTGGCTCAGGCCGCGGATGGCGCGGGCACGCTGGCGCCCGCGATTGCCTTCAAACCAGGCATGTTCGCGCTGGCTGTCGATGGCCACGATGCGCCCCAGGCTTTCCAGCAAGCCTTTGTGCGCCTCGTCTTCGCCGCCCAGCATGGCACTGGCGGCCTGCAGGCCATTAAGCCAGGCCTGTCGCGCCTGCCCGGCCAGTTGCTGTTCAACGCGCATGGGCCACAGCAAGGCACTGCAAGCCGTGGCGCAAAAAATCCCCAGGCAGATCTCGGTGCAGCGCGCCACTGCCTGATCGAACACCTGCAACGGGTGGTCGATGGCTGGCAGGGCAATGATCGCCGCAGTATAGCCCGCCAGCACGAAGGCATAGGCCCAGGCACTGCGCAGTTGGGTAGACGCGGCGGTGCACAGGGCCAGCCACAGGGCCAGGGCCAGCAGGAACAAGCCCGGTGTCTGGGCGAACAGGCCAATGAACAGCACCGACATGACGGTGCCGACCAAGGTCCCGGCGAGCCGCGCCAAGCCTTTCTGCACCACCATGCCAGACAGCGGCTGGGCCACGATGAACGCGGTCATCAGTGCCCATGAGGGCTGTTCCAGGCCCCAGCGCATCGCCAGCCATAGCGCCAACCCGCCACCGAGCAGGGTCTTGATGGCGAACTTGAGGGCGAGGCTGCTGGGGGCGAACAGGGCCTGGAGAGTGATGGGCACGAGGCGGACCTTGCGGGAGGGTCTTGATTGAACGATAGACAATGGTGGACAGAATAAAGCGGAAACGATTAATTAGCTAGCTAATCATCTTTTAGAGGTTCGGGTCTCCTCGGCAGGCCTCTGGGCGGGCAAGCCGAATTCCAGGCAAAAAAATGGGCGACCGAAGTCGCCCTAAATGCCTTGCGTGCTCGTGTACCCGGAAGCTCAGCGCGGCTTGCGCTTGTTCGAGTCTTTCCAGATGAATATGCCCAGACCGGCAAAGAAGGCGACCATCAACCCAACCGTTACCACACCGGCGATAACCACGTTGTCGAAGAACATGCCTGCCTCCCCATTCGTTTGCCGTTGTCCGATGGGTGCAAGATAACCAATGTGGGGGCGGGAAAAATTGATCGGCGTCAATGGTGCCCGGGGCCGGGCACGCGAGGCGGGTGCAGGGTTGACCTGCGTCAAGTTTCAGCGCTTCTTCGGCTTGCCCTTGGGCTTCTTTTTCTTGCTGGCGTTCAACGGCAGGGCCTGTTCGAATGCATTGCGCATTTCGTTCAGGCGCTTTTCCTTGAGATCGTGGGCGCGCTTGGCGCGTTCGGCATCGAAATCGATGAGGTTGTCTTGGCTCATTGGCGGGCTCGACGGTGAACTGAGACGTGCATGATGAAGCCAGGCGCAGGCGCTGACCAGCCCCGCGTCAGACTTCGATGTCCACCAGCAACCCCTGGCGTACATGCTCCCCCATCAACGGCGCCACCGGCACGGTGTTATCGGCATTGACCTCGTCACCCGGCAGCGCGCTGTAGCGCTGCTGGTCACCCTGCTGCCTGCGTTGCTGCTGGCGGCGCTGCTCGTCACGCAGCAAAAGCGCCTGCTCCTGGGGGTCACGTTGCTGCTTGAGGTCGATGGCGCTTTCCCCGGAGGCAGGCTGCGTCGGCACCACCGGTTTGATGTCGGGGGTTGGCTTGACCGGGTCCTGTTGCGAGGTCACCGGAGCGGCACTGAGCGGAATGATCGGCGGCAGCATGGACGTTCTCCTATGCCCCCTGTATCGGCAGGCGCGGGTTTACCTTGATGTCTTGGACAACATTTACTCGGCTTCGTCGTCAGGCTCGTCGTAGCTCGGCGTGCTGGCTTCGCTCCAGGGCCGCTTGTAAACCTGCTGCCAGACCGCGTCCATGTGCTCGCGCAGCACCGGCGGCGCGGTTTTGAGCGAAGCGCTGTCGTCGCGCTCACCGCCGATCGGTTCTTCACCAGCGGGTGTGATCAGCGACTGGCCAGTGATGGTGTAACTGGCCTGGCCTTCGCGCATCTCGATGGCGATATCATGCGGATCTATACCGCCACCGCAGAAGGCATGGCTGGCCACTGTCACCTCGGCCGTGCCGTCCTTGTTCAGGTCGCTGACATCGCTGACATCGGTGTAGAAGTCCACGTCCAGGTCCAGCCCCGGGCAGGTGGTTTCCTGCTCGATCTGCCAGCGCGCCTTGAACGTGTCGCTTGCTCCGCCGCGCCCGTACAGCGTGGCCTTGAGCACCACCTTGTCGACTTCCTGCTCGCTTTCCGGGTCGCTGGCCTGGCCATCGCTGCGGCTCAATACCAGCAGGCCTTCGCCATCGCGGTCACGAAAGTGCACGCTCTTGATCGGCGTCTGTACGCCCAGCACCTCAAGTTGCTCCATGGGGATGGCAGGCAAGGTCTCGAAGTTTTTCTGCTCACAGGCGCTCAGCAGCAGCAGGCTGCCCACGGCCATGGAAGCGCTGATCCAGCTGTGCTTGGCAGACATGTTGATCCGGAACCCTCGTCGGCGACGCAGTACGGGGCGATGAAACGACTAGACTGTGCCTTTTGATACCTTTCGGTACGCACGGCGCTTTGGTCTGACCGGCCGATCCGTTAACATAACCGGCTTTTCATCGCGGGAGTTCAGGCAGTATGGCGCAGCAGTATCAACCGGGGCAACGCTGGATCAGCGACAGCGAAGCAGAGCTCGGCCTGGGTACCATCCTGGCGCAGGATGGCCGCCTGTTGACCGTGCTCTATCCGGCCACTGGCGACACCCGCCAGTATTCCCTGCGCAATGCGCCGCTGACCCGCGTGCGCTTCTCGCCAGGTGACCAGATCACCCACTTCGAGGGCTGGAAACTGACCGTGCGCGAAGTCGATGACATCGACGGGCTGATGGTCTACCACGGCCTGGACGGGCAGAACCAGCCACGCACCCTGCCAGAAACCCAGCTGTCGAACTTCATCCAGTTCCGCTTGGCCAGCGACCGCCTGTTCGCCGGGCAGATCGACCCGCTGTCCTGGTTCAGCCTGCGCTACAACACCCTGCAGCACACCAGCAAGCAGATGCAGTCGGCACTGTGGGGCCTGGGTGGTTGCCGTGCACAACCCATCGCCCACCAGTTGCACATTGCCCGCGAAGTAGCCGACCGCAGCGCGCCACGGGTGTTGCTGGCCGACGAAGTGGGCCTGGGCAAAACCATCGAGGCCGGTCTGGTCATTCACCGCCAGCTGCTGTCGGGCCGTGCCAGCCGCGTGCTGATCCTGGTACCGGAAAACCTCCAGCACCAGTGGCTGGTGGAAATGCGCCGCCGCTTCAACCTGCAGGTGGCGCTGTTCGACGCCGAGCGCTTCATCGAAAGCGACGCCAGCAACCCGTTCGAGGATGCCCAGCTGGCGCTGGTTGCCCTGGAATGGCTGGTAGACGACGAAAAGGCCCAGGACGCGCTGTTTGCTGCGGGCTGGGACCTGATGGTGGTCGACGAGGCTCACCACCTGGTCTGGCATGAAGACCAGGTCAGCACCGAATACAGCCTGGTCGAGCAACTGGCCCAGGTGATCCCGGGCGTGCTGCTGCTTACCGCTACCCCCGAGCAGCTTGGCCAGGACAGCCACTTTGCCCGCCTGCGCCTGCTCGACCCCAACCGTTTCCACGACCTGGCCGCCTTCCGCGCCGAGAGCGAGCACTATCGCCCGGTGGCCGAGGCCGTGCAGGAACTGCTCGACGAAGGCCGCCTGTCGCCCAAGGCTCACGCCACCATCCAGGGCTTCCTGGGTGCCGAAGGCGAAGCCCTGCTGGCTGCGGTCAGCGATGGCGACACCCAGGCCAGCGCGCGGCTGATCCGCGAACTGCTCGATCGCCACGGCACTGGTCGCGTCCTGTTCCGTAACACCCGCGCAGCGATCCAGGGCTTCCCTGAGCGCCAGCTGCACCCCTACCCGCTGGCCACACCAGAGCAATACCGCGACCTGCCAGCCGGCGAGCGGGCCGAGCTGTACCCGGAAGTCGCCTTCCAGGCCCAGGGCGAGGTGGCCGACGACGAGCGCTGGTGGCGTTTCGACCCGCGTGTCGACTGGCTGATCGACACCCTGAAAATGCTCAAGCGCACCAAAGTGCTGGTGATCTGCGCCCACGCCGAAACCGCGATGGACCTGGAAGACGCCCTGCGCGTGCGTTCCGGCATCCCGGCATCGGTGTTCCATGAGGGCATGAGCATTCTCGAGCGCGACCGCGCCGCTGCCTACTTCGCCGACGAAGAGTTTGGCGCGCAGGTGCTGATCTGCTCCGAAATCGGCAGTGAAGGCCGCAACTTCCAGTTCGCCCACCACCTGGTGATGTTCGACCTGCCGGCGCACCCGGACCTGCTCGAACAGCGCATCGGCCGCCTCGACCGGATCGGCCAGAAGCACACCATCCAGTTGCACATCCCGTACCTGCAGGACAGCCCGCAAGAACGCCTGTTCCAGTGGTACCACGAAGGCCTCAATGCCTTCCTCAACACTTGCCCCACCGGCAGCGCCCTGCAACACCAGTTCGGCCCGCGCCTGCTGCCGCTGCTCGAAAGTGGCGACAGCAAAGCCTGGGAGGCCCTGGTGGCCGACGCCCGCACCGAGCGCGAGCGCCTGGAAGCCGAACTGCACAGCGGCCGTGACCGCCTGCTGGAGCTGAACTCCGGCGGTGCCGGCGAGGGCCAGGCGCTGGTCGAGGACATTCTCGAGCAGGACGACCAGTTCGCCCTGCCGATCTACATGGAAACCCTGTTCGACGCCTTCGGCATCGACAGCGAAGACCATTCCGAGAACGCCCTGATCCTCAAGCCTAGCGAAAAGATGCTCGATGCCAGCTTCCCGCTGGGTGACGATGAAGGCGTGACCATCACCTATGACCGTGCCCAGGCGCTGTCGCGCGAGGACATGCAGTTCCTCACCTGGGAACACCCGATGGTGCAGGGCGGCATGGACCTGGTGCTGTCCGGTTCGATGGGCAACACCGCCGTGGCGCTGATCAAGAACAAGGCGCTCAAGCCAGGCACGGTCCTGCTCGAACTGCTGTTCGTCAGCGAGGTGGTAGCACCGCGCAGCCTGCAGCTGGGCCGTTACCTGCCACCGGCGGCACTGCGCTGCCTGCTCGATGCCAATGGCAACGACCTGGCCTCGCGCGTGGCCTTCGAAACCCTCAACGACCAGCTGGAAAGCGTGCCGCGCGCCAGTGCCAACAAGTTTGTCCAGGCCCAGCGCGACGTGCTGGCCAAGCGCATCAGTGGCGGTGAGGAGAAGATCCTGCCGATCCACGTCGAGCGCGTGGCCGAAGCCCAGCGGCGCCTGGCAGCCGAAGCCGACGAAGAACTGGCCCGCCTGGTGGCCCTGCAGGCGGTCAACCCGAGCGTGCGCGACAGCGAAATCGACGCCCTGCGCAAGCAGCGCGAAGACGGGCTGGCGATGCTCGAGAAAGCCGCCCTGCGCCTGGAAGCCATTCGCGTGCTGGTGGCTGGCTGATCAAGGATTGGCACACCTTTTTGTAGGAGCGGCCTTGTGTCGCGATGGGCTGCGCTGCAGCCCCTGGCCTTGGTGCAGAAATCCGGGGGCTGCTGAGCAGCCCATCGCGACACAAGGCCGCTCCTACA
>NZ_JABMCN010000130.1 GCF_013179515.1 Pseudomonas sp. CM27 | reverse complement strand
CGCGCAGGCGGTGCTCGAACTTGACGCGTTTGGTCTTCGAGCCGATCAGGCCGAACCAGGTGAAATCGTTGCGCTTGAGAATGGCGGCGGTCAGCTCCATGTCGAGCTGATGGTTGTGGGTCATGACGATGCAGTAGCAGCCTGGCGGCAGTGCTGCCACTTCGTCGACCGGCTCTTCACTGACCACTTTGGTCACCCCGTTGGGGATGAACTCGGGGAATTCCTGCTCGCGCGAGTCGATCCAGCGCACCCGGCAGGGCAACGCGGCGAGCAAGGGTACCAGAGCCCGGCCGACATGGCCCGCGCCGAACACGGCGATCTGCGCCTGTACCGCCGCCATGGGTTCGAACAGCAGCACGGTCACCCCGCCACAGCATTGGCCCAGGCTGGCCCCCAGGCTGAAGCGCTCCAGGTGCGGGGTAGTGCGCTGCTCTTCGAGCATCTGCCGGGCGATGTGCAGGGCCTTGTATTCCAGGTGGCCACCGCCGATGGTGTCGAACAGGCCGCTGGCACTGACCACCATCTTCGAGCCGGCGTTGCGCGGGGTAGAGCCGCGCTCCTCGATGATGGTCACCAGCACGCAGGCTTCGCCCCGGGACTGGTGGTCGGCGAGGGCGTTGATCCATTGGTGCATGATCCATAACCTCTTTTAAGGTCTTCCACAGTCCCTGTGGGAGCGGGTTTACCCGCGAATGCGAGGGTGGAATTACCGCCGCCTTCGCGGGTGAACCCGCTCCCACAGGGTTCCTCGCTGTCAGTGAGGAGCGGTTTCCAGTTCCTGTTCGGCAGGCTGCGTGGCAGCCACCGCCTTGCGCATCTGCTCGCACCCCCACAACACCCGCTCCGGCGTCGCCGGCGCATCCACCTGCGGCTGCAGGCGATAATCGGCCAGGCTGGCCACGGCGTCCTTGATCGCACACCAGGCGGCGATGCCGAGCATGAACGGTGGCTCGCCCACGGCCTTGGAGTGGAACACGGTGTCTTCCGGGTTCTTGCGGTTTTCCACCAGCTTTACCCGCAGGTCGATCGGCATGTCGGCCACCGCCGGGATCTTGTAGCTGGCCGGGCCGTTGGTCATCAGCTTGCCCTTGGCGTTCCACACCAGTTCTTCTGTGGTCAGCCAGCCCATGCCCTGGATGAAGCCGCCCTCTACCTGGCCGATGTCGATGGCCGGGTTCAGCGAGTCGCCCACGTCGTGCAGGATGTCGGCACGCAGCATCTTGTATTCGCCGGTCAGGGTATCGACGATCACCTCCACACAGGCGGCGCCAAAGGCGAAGTAGTAGAACGGCCGGCCGCGTGCCTGGCTGCGGTCATAGTAGATTTTCGGCGTGCGGTAGAAGCCGGTGGTGGACAGCGATACCTGGGCGAAGTACGCCTGCTGCACCAGTTGCTCGAAGCTGACGATCTGGTCGCGCACGCGCACATGGCCGTTGCGGAACTCGACGTCTTCCTCGGTGACCTGGTAGTGCCGAGCGGCAAACTCGGTCAGGCGCTTCTTGAGGATTTCGGCCGCGTTCTGTGCCGCCTTGCCGTTCAGGTCGGCACCACTGGAAGCAGCGGTGGGCGAGGTGTTGGGCACTTTGTCGGTGTTGGTGGCGGTGATCTGGATGCGGCTGAAATCCACCTGGAAGACCTGCGCCACCACCTGCGCCACCTTGGTGTTCAGGCCCTGGCCCATCTCGGTGCCGCCGTGGTTCAGGTGGATGCTGCCATCGGTGTAGATGTGGATCAGCGCACCGGCCTGGTTGAGGAAGGTGGCGGTGAACGAAATGCCGAACTTCACCGGCGTCAGTGCCAGGCCTTTTTTCAGGATCGGGCTGTTGGCGTTGAACCGACGGATCGACTCGCGGCGCTCGGCGTAGTCGCTGCTGGCTTCCAGTTCGGCGGTCATCTCCTCGAGCATGTTGTGCTCGACGGTCTGGTAGTAGTGGGTGACGTTGCGCTCGGTCTTGCCGTAGTAGTTGGCCTTGCGCACCGCCAGCGGGTCGCGGCCCAGGTGGCGGGCGATGTGGTCCATCACCTGCTCGATGGCGACCATGCCCTGCGGGCCGCCAAAGCCGCGGTAGGCGGTGTTGGAGGCGGTGTTGGTCTTGCAGCGGTGGCCGTGCACGGTGGCGTCGCCCAGGTAGTAGGCGTTGTCGGAGTGGAACATCGCGCGGTCGACGATCGAACCGGACAAGTCGGGCGAGTAGCCACAGTTGCCGGCCAGGTCGAAGTTGATGCCATGCAGGCGGCCGTCATCGTCGAAGCCCACGTCGTATTCCACGTAGAACGGGTGACGCTTGCCGGTCATGGTCATGTCCTCGACCCGCGGCAGGCGCATCTTGGTCGGCTGGCCGGTCAGGCGCGCCACCACGGCACACAGGCACGCCGGGCTGGCGGCCTGGGTTTCCTTGCCACCAAAACCGCCACCCATGCGGCGCATGTCCAGCACCACCTTGTTCATCGGCACGTCGAGCACTTCGGCGACCAGCTTCTGCACTTCGGTGGGGTTCTGCGTGGAGCAATAGACGATCATGCCGCCGTCTTCAGTGGGCATCACCGAGGACACCTGGGTTTCCAGGTAGAAGTGCTCCTGGCCACCGATGTGCAGGGTGCCCTGGATGCGGTGCGGAGCGCTGGCCAGGGCAGCAGCCGAGTCGCCGCGCTGGTGGGTATGGCTGTCGAGGACGAAGTGCTTCTTGCGCAGCGCCTCGACCACGTCCAGCACCGGCTCCAGGTCTTCGTACTCGATGATCGCGGCCATGGCGGCGCGGCGCGCGGTTTCCAGGTCGCGGGCGGCGACAGCGAGTACCGGCTGGCCAAAGAACTCGACCTTGTCGATGGCCAGCAGCGGGTCGCCGGCCACCACCGGGCCGATGTCCTTGAGGCCGGGGATGTCTTCGTGGGTGATGGCGATACGCACGCCCTCGAATGCATAGCAGGGTGTGGTATCGACGCGCAGGATGCGCGCATGAGCGCGGTCGGCAGTGCGTGCGTACACGTGCAGCTGGTTGGGGAAGTCCAGACGGTCGTCGATATACACCGCCTCGCCAGACACATGCTTGTCGGCGCTGTCGTGCTTGACGCTGCGGCCGACACCGGTGGTCAGGTCCTGGCTGAACAGTTCGGCCATCTCGGCCTGGCTCTTGGCTACGTGATGGTTAGACATAAGCGGTCACCCGGGTCTCGATGTGCGGCGTTTGCTGTTCGATGAAGTACTTGCGCAGCAGGTTCTGCGCGGTCAGCAGGCGGTATTCCTTGCTGGCGCGGAAGTCGCTGAGCGGGGTGAAATCCTCGGCCAGAGCCTGGCAGGCGCGCTCGATGGCGGCCTGGTTCCACGGCTTGCCGCGCAGCGCCGCCTCGCAGGCGCGGGCCCGCTTGGGGATCGCCGCCATGCCGCCGAAAGCGATGCGCACGCCGCTGACCACGCCGTCTTCGATGCTCAGGTTGAAGGCGCCGCACACGGCAGAGATGTCATCGTCCAGGCGCTTCGACACTTTATAGGCGCGGAACACCCAGTCGCTGGTGGCGCGTGGCACGATGATCTTCTCGATGAACTCGCTGTCCTGGCGGGCAGTGATGCGGTAGTCGATGAAGTAGTCTTCCAGCGGCATCACCCGTTGCCGCTCGCCCTGGCGCAGCACAATCTGCGCATCCAGCGCGATCAGCAGGGGCGGCGAGTCGCCGATCGGGGAGGCGTTGCCGATGTTGCCGCCGAGCGTGCCCTGGTTGCGGATCTGCAGCGAGGCGAAGCGGTGCAGCAGGTCGCCGAAGTCGGGGTATTCCTGGTGGAGCGCGCCGTAGCAGTCGGTGAGCGGGGTGGCGGCGCCGATCTGCAGATGGCTGGCGGTTTTTTCGATGCGCTTGAGTTCGGCCACGTGGCCGACATAGATCATCACCGGCAGGGTCTTGTGAAACTGCGTGACCTCCAGCGCCAGGTCGGTACCGCCGGCCAGCAGTCGCGCTTCGGGGTGCGAACTGTACAGGTCGGCCAGGTCGGCCACGGTCAGCGGCACCAGGCAACGCTTGTCGCCGCTGTTCAGCTCGCCGGTCTGGGTCGGTGCGATGGCCTTGAGGCGGCTGATGGTCTGCGCTTGCTGGGCATCGAACTGGTCGCGGCAGGGCTGGCGGCAACTTTGTTCGGCGGCATCCAGGATTGGCCGGTAGCCGGTGCAGCGGCACAGGTTGCCGGCCAGGGCTTCCTGGGCCAGGTGCAAGTCAGGGCCGCTGCTGTTCTTCTGCAGGGCAAACAGTGACATGACGAAACCGGGGGTGCAGAAGCCGCACTGCGAACCATGGCAGTCGGCCATGGCCTGTTGCACGCTGTGCAGCTGGCCCTGGTGCTTGAGGCCTTCGACGCTGATCAGTTGCTTGCCGTGCAGCGACGAGACGAAGGTCAGGCATGAGTTCAGGCTGCGGTAACGCAGGCTGTCGTTGCCCTGGTCGTCCTCGGTCAGTTCGCCGACCACCACGGTGCAGGCGCCGCAGTCGCCGCTGGCGCAGCCCTCCTTGGTGCCGGGTTTGCCCAGGTGCTCGCGCAGGTACTGCAGCACCGTCATGTTGGGGTCCAGGGCATGCTCGCTGCGCAGCTCCTGGTTGACGAGAAACTGGATCACGGGGGTGGCCTCGCAATGGTTTTATTGTTGTTGGGCGGACTCTAAGCAAGACCTGTCCAGCAGGTCAATATTTTTCTGACTCAAAGGTCAAGAAAATGCCCGTGTCCATACCCGGCCGATCAGTACGCCCATATCACAAGCATAGATCGCGCCGCGCGCATGGCTGTCTGACAGGTCAAATAAACCGCCTGGCCCCTCTGCGCCAGCAGCGATCAAGTACGCTACAATCCGCCCCTTGTGCGAGCTCAACGATTTTGAAGGAAAACCATGACGTTCAAGGCCCCGGACAGCCTTTCCGAGCAGATTGCCGATTACCTGGCCGAACGCATCATTCGCGGCGAGCTGGCGCCAGGCGAGCGTATCCAGGAGCAAAAGGTTACCCAGGCGCTCAACGTCAGCCGCGGTTCGGTGCGCGAGGCGCTGCTGATCCTCGAGCGCCGTCACCTGGTGGCGATCCTGCCGCGTCGCGGTGCCCACGTGACCGAGCTGGACGAGCGCAGTGTGCGCAGCCTGTGCGCGCTGATGGGCGAGTTCTACATCCTGCTGGGCAACGCGGTTGCGCAAAAATGGCGCACCGATGCCGACCTGCGCCCGTTCCTGGACATCCAGCAGCGCCTGCAGCGCGCCCATGACCAGCTGGACATCAAGGCGTTCGTCGCTGACAGCTTCGCGGTCATGCGTGCGGCCTACCCGTTTGCCGACAACCCGTACCTGCAGGAAACCGTGGAAAACCTGCAGCCAGCCATGAGCCGCGCCTACTACCTGTCGCTGGACCAGCGCCAGGCCAACATGATCGACTACCTGGACCTGTTTGCCCGCCTGCTTGACGCCGTGGTTGCCCGTGACCTGCCGCGCATTCGCGAGGTGCTTACCGCCTATGGCCAGCGCAGCTGCGAACTGGTGCTGGCGGCGCTGGCCCGAGGCTGACCGATGCGCCTGAAATGCATTCGCCTGGCCGGGTTCAAGTCATTCGTCGACCCGACCACGGTCAACTTTCCCAGCAACATGGCGGCCGTGGTCGGCCCCAACGGTTGCGGCAAGTCCAACATCATCGACGCGGTGCGTTGGGTGATGGGCGAGAGTTCGGCCAAGAACCTGCGCGGCGAGTCGATGACCGACGTCATCTTCAATGGCTCCAGCGGCCGCAAGCCGGTCAGTCAGGCCAGCATCGAGCTGGTGTTCGACAACAGCGAAACCACGCTGGTGGGCGAATACGCCGCCTACGCCGAGATATCGATCCGCCGCAAGGTCACCCGCGACGCGCAGAACAGCTATTACCTGAACGGCACCAAGTGCCGGCGCCGCGACATCACCGACATTTTCCTGGGCACCGGCCTGGGGCCGCGCAGTTATTCGATCATCGAGCAGGGCATGATCTCCAAGCTGATCGAGGCCAAGCCCGAGGAACTGCGCAATTTCATCGAAGAAGCCGCCGGCATTTCCAAGTACAAGGAGCGCCGCCGCGAGACCGAGAACCGCATCCGCCGCACCCAGGAAAACCTGGCCCGCCTGAGCGACCTGCGCGAAGAGCTGGAGCGCCAGCTGGAGCGCCTGCACCGCCAGGCCCAGGCCGCCGAGAAGTACCGCGAGTACAAGGCCCACGAGCGCCAGCTGAAGGCGCGCCTGTCGGCGTTGCGCTGGCGCGATCTGGACGAGCGCGTGCGCCAGCGCGAGTCGGTGATTGGCGACCAGGACGTTTCGCACGAAGCGTTGGTGGCCGAGCAGCGTAATGCCGATGCGAGCATCGAGCGCCTGCGCGACGGCCATCATGAGTTGTCCGAACGCTTCAACCAGGTGCAGGGCCGCTTCTACTCGGTGGCCGGTGACATCGCCCGGGTCGAGCAGAGCATCCAGCACGGCCAGCAGCGCCTGCGCCAGTTGCAGGACGACTTCAAGGAAGCCGAGCGCACGCGGCTTGAAACCGAGTCGCACCTGGGTCACGACCGCACCCTGCTGGCTACCCTGGGTGAAGAGCTGGCCATGCTCGAGCCCGAGCAGGAACTGACCCTGGCCGCCGCGGAAGAGGCTGCGGCGGCCCTGGAAGAGGCCGAGCTGGGCATGCACGGCTGGCAGGAGCAGTGGGACAGCTTCAACAGCCGCTCTGCCGAACCGCGCCGCCAGGCCGAAGTGCAGCAGGCGCGCCTGCTGCAGCTGGAGGCCAGCCTGGAGCGCCAGGCCGAACGCCAGCGCAAGCTGGGTGAGGAGCGCGAACAACTGGGTAGCGACCCGCAGGACGCCGCCATGCTGGAACTGGCCGAGCAACTGGCCAGTAGCGAAATGCAGCTTGAAGAGCTGCAGCTGTCCGAAGAGCAGGTGGTCGAGCGCCTGGAAAACCTGCGTCAGCAGCTGCAACAGGCCACCCAGGCCCAGCAGCAGGCGCAGGGTGACCTGCAGCGCCTCGGTGGCCGCCTGGCTTCGCTGGAAGCCCTGCAGCAGGCGGCACTGGAGCCAGGTGCCGGTGCTGCCGACTGGCTGCGTGGTCAGGGCCTGGAGCAACAGCCGCGCCTTGCCGAAGGGCTGCGGGTGGAGCCGGGCTGGGAATTGGCGGTTGAGACAGTGCTCGGTGCCGACTTGCAGGCCGTGCTGGTAGATGATTTCAGTCGCCTCGATTTCGCTGGCCTGGAACAAGGTGAACTGCGCTTGCTGGTGGCCAGCAGCGTCAGCCCGGCATTGCCCGGCAGCCTGCTGGCAAAGGTCGAAAGCCGTATCGACCTGGCGCCCTGGCTGGGCCAGGTCAAGCCCGTGGAAGACCTGGCCCAGGCGCTGGCGCAGCGCGCATCGCTTGGCGAAGGCCAGAGCCTGGTCAGCCGCGACGGCTACTGGGTGGGTCGGCACTTCTTGCGCGTGCGCCGTGGCAGTGAAGCCGAGGGCGGCGTGCTGGCGCGCGGCCAGGAAATCGAGCGGCTGGGCCAGCAGCAGCTGGAACAGGAAGCGGCGCTTGAGCAGCTGGAGCAGCAACTGCAGGCCTTGCGTGAGCAGCAGCTGGGACAGGAAGAACAACGCGAGCAACTGCGCCGCCGCACCCAGGAAGAAAACCGCCTGCATGGCGAGCTGAAAGCCAGCCTCTCGGCCAGCCGCGCCCGCGCCGAGCAGGTCGAACTGCGCCGCCGGCGCCTGCAGGAAGAACTGGCCGAGCTGGAGGAGCAGCGCGCCCTGGAGCACGAGCAACTGGGCGAAGGGCGCTTGCTGCTGCAGGAAGCCCTGGAACTGATGGCTCAGGACACCGAACAGCGCGAGCAGTTGATGGCCCGCCGCGACACCCTGCGCGAAAGCCTCGACCGGGTGCGTCAGGATGCCCGCCAGCACAAGGATCACGCCCACCAGCTGGCCGTGCGCCTGGGGTCGCTGCGTGCCCAGCACGACTCCACCCGCCAGGCCCTGGAGCGCCTGGAGCAGCAGGCCGCGCGCCTGACCGAGCGCCAGCAGCAACTGAGCCTGAACCTGGAGGAGGGCGAGGCCCCGCAAGAAGAGCTGCGCCTGAAGCTGGAAGAACTGCTGGAGCGGCGCATGAGCGTCGACGAGGAAATGCGCCTGGCCCGCTTGCACATGGACGAAGCCGACCGCGAACTGCGCGATGCTGAAAAGCGCCGTACCCAGGCCGAGCAGCAGGCCCAGCTGCTGCGTGGCCAGCTGGAGCAGTTGCGCCTGGAGGCCCAAGGCCTGGATGTGCGGCGCAAGACCCTGCAGGAGCAGTTGCTGGCCGATGGCTACGACCTGCAAGGGGTGCTCGCCACCCTGGAGGCCGAGGCCAGCGAACAGGCCACCGAACAGGAGCTGGAGCAGCTCGACGCGCGTATCCAGCGCCTGGGCGCGATCAATCTGGCGGCCATCGAAGAGTACGAGCAGCAGTCTGAGCGCAAGCGCTACCTGGACGCCCAGAACGCCGACCTGGTCGAAGCCCTGGAGACACTGGAAAACGTCATTCGCAAGATCGACAAGGAAACCCGCAATCGCTTCAAGGATACCTTTGATCAGATAAATGCCGGATTACAGGCACTTTTCCCAAAAGTTTTCGGTGGCGGCAGCGCTTATCTGGAACTGACGGGCGAAGATCTACTCGATACAGGGGTGACGATCATGGCGCGACCGCCGGGCAAGAAGAACAGCACCATCCACTTGCTGTCCGGCGGCGAGAAGGCACTGACCGCTTTGGCGCTGGTGTTTGCCATCTTCAAGTTGAACCCCGCACCGTTCTGCATGCTCGACGAGGTCGATGCACCGCTGGACGATGCCAACGTCGGGCGCTACGCGCGCCTGGTCAAGGAAATGAGTGAGAGCGTGCAGTTCATCTACATCACCCATAACAAGATTGCCATGGAGATGGCGGATCAATTGATGGGGGTGACCATGCATGAACCAGGTTGTTCACGTCTTGTAGCAGTTGATGTGGAGGCGGCCATGGCCATGGTCGACGCTTGATGCGCGACGATAGGGGCACATTCTGCAGCGAAATGCCCCCGTCAGGTGCGACAGACGGTGTAAAGTTGTCTTTGGTCGTGCTAGCTTAATGTCACTCGTTTTTTGCGTGGGTAAAACGCCTGTCAGAACATAGAGTTGGCGCCACGTGTTAAAGGGCTTTGAACCCTTTGTTTTCAAGCATATTTTTATAGAGGCACGGGATTACATGGAAATCGGTCTGCGCGAGTGGCTGATCGTCATCGGCATCATTGTCATTGCCGGGATTCTTTTCGACGGCTGGCGCCGCATGCGCGGCGGTAAAGGCAAGTTGAAATTCCGTCTGGATCGCAGTTATTCCAACGTACCGGACGAAGAGGGCGGCACTGCCGAAGTGCTCGGCCCACACCGGGTGCTGGATGCCCACAAAGAGCCTGAGCTGGACGAAAGCGACCTGCCGTCGCTCAGCGCTTCTGGGCGTGATCGCGAGCGCGAGCCCAAGCCTGCCAAGGCCAGCAAGCGCGGCAAGCGTGCCACCGCTACGGCAGAGGTGCAGCAGGGCGATCTCAACCTCAGCGCCGCTCCGCGCGAGGCCGACCTGTTTGCCGACAGCGATGACGACTTTGCCGCCGACAACACTCGCAGCAGCGGCGCGGCGCCTGCCAGCAGCAGCGTCAAGGAGCTGCCGCCGGCAGAGGAAGTGCTGGTCATCAGCGTGATCTCCCGCGACGAGGGCGGTTTCAAGGGGCCGGCACTGCTGCAGAACATCCTGGAAAGCGGCCTGCGCTTCGGCGAAATGGACATTTTCCACCGTCACGAGAGCATGGCCGGTCACGGCGAAGTGCTGTTCTCCATGGCCAATGCGGTCAAGCCTGGTGTGTTCGACCTGGACGACATCGACCACTTCAGCACCCGCGCAGTCAGCTTCTTCCTTGGCTTGCCAGGCCCGCGTCATCCGAAGCAGGCCTTCGATGTGATGGTGGCCGCGGCACGCAAGCTGGCCCACGAGCTCAACGGCGAGCTCAAGGATGACCAGCGCAGCGTGCTGACCGCCCAGACCATCGAGCACTACCGCCAGCGCATCGTCGAATTCGAGCGCCGCGCGCTGACCCAGAAGCGCTGACAGATCCAGACGAAAGAGCAGCCTGAGGGCGTGCTGGTCGGTTCGGGTGTTGTTGTTACCTGTTCCGGCCCTATCGCCGGCAAGCCAGCTCCCACAGACATACCATTGTCCACCGGGCCTGTGGTGTACCTGTGGGAGCTGGCTTGCCGGCGATAGGGCCGGAGCAGGCGATAACAAATCCAGGCTCCAGTCACCACCTCCAGGCTGCTCTTTTGCTTTGCAAGAGAAGACAAATCCCATGACCGCCGAATCCCGTATCCACGAACTGCGCCACGAACTCGACCAGCACAACTACCGCTATTACGTGCTCGACGAGCCCAGTGTGCCCGACGCCGAATACGACCGTCTGTTCAACGAGCTCAAGGCCCTGGAGGCCGAAAACCCGCACCTGGTAACACCCGACTCGCCCACCCAGCGCGTCGGCGGCCAGGCCTTGGCCGCCTTCAGCCAGGTGCGCCACGAAGTGCCCATGCTCAGCCTGGGCAACGCCTTCGAGGAAGCCGACCTGCGTGAGTTCGGCCGCCGCGTGGTTGACGGCCTCGACCAGCCCGGGGCGGTCGACTTCAGCTGCGAACCCAAGCTCGACGGCCTGGCCGTGAGCTTGCTGTACCGCGACGGCCAGTTGGTGCAGGGCGCCACCCGTGGCGATGGCACCACCGGCGAGGACATCAGCGCCAACGTGCGCACCGTGCGCAACATCCCGCTCAAGCTGCAGGGCGAGGGCTGGCCGGCGGTGCTGGAGGTGCGCGGCGAGGTGTACATGAGCAAGGCCGGTTTCGATCGGCTGAATGCTGCTCAGGCCGAAGCCGGCGCCAAGACCTTCGCCAACCCGCGCAACGCCGCCGCTGGCAGTCTGCGCCAGCTGGATTCGAAAATTACCGCCAGCCGCCCGCTGGAGTTCTGCTGCTATGGCGTCGGTCAGGTTTCCGAGAGCATCGGCGACAGCCATATCGGCGTTCTCGAGCAGCTCAAGGCCTGGGGTATGCCGATCAGCCGCGAGCTCAAGCACGCGGCGGGTATCGAGGAATGCCTGGCCTACTACCGCGACATCGGCGAGCGGCGCAACAACCTGCCGTACGAAATCGACGGTGTGGTGTTCAAGGTAAACAGCCTGGCCTCCCAGCGCGAGCTGGGTTTCCGTGCCCGTGAGCCGCGCTGGGCAATCGCCCATAAATTTCCGGCCATGGAAGAACTCACCGAAGTGCTCGACGTCGAGTTCCAGGTTGGCCGCACGGGTGCGGTAACGCCTGTGGCACGCCTGAAACCGGTCAAGGTGGCCGGCGTGACCGTGTCCAACGCCACCCTGCACAACATGGATGAAATCGCCCGCCTGGGCCTGCGCATCGGTGACACGGTCATCATCCGCCGTGCCGGCGACGTGATTCCGCAGGTGATGCAGGTGGTGCTAGAGCGCCGCCCGGAAGGTGCCCGTCCGGTCGCCGTGCCAAGCGAATGCCCGGTATGTGGCTCGCAGGTCGAGCGTACCCAGCTGGTCAAGCGCAGCAAAGGCAAGGAAACCACCAGCGAAGGTGCGGTATATCGCTGTGTCGGCCGGCTGGCGTGTGGCGCCCAGCTCAAGCAGGCAATCATTCACTACGTGTCGCGCCGCGCCATGGACATCGACGGCCTTGGCGAGAAGAGCGTCGAGCAACTGGTGGACGAAGGCCTGATCGGTTCGCCGGCAGACCTCTACAAGCTTGAATTCGAGCAGATCGTCGGCCTGGAAGGCTTCGCTGAAGTGTCCAGCAGGAAACTGCTGGACGCCATCGAGGCCAGCAAGCGCCCGAGCCTGGCGCGTTTCATCTATGCACTGGGCATTCCGGATGTTGGTGAAGAAACCGCCAAGGTGCTGGCCCGCTCGTTGGGCAGCCTGGCACGGGTGCAGCAGGCACTGCCGCAGGTGCTTACCTACCTGCCGGACATCGGCCTGGAGGTTGCCCACGAGATCCACAACTTCTTCGAAGACGAGCACAACCAGAAGGTTATCAGGCAATTGCTGGACAGCGGCATGCAGCTGCAGGACGAAGGCGAGCTGGCGGCAGAGTTTGCGGCCAGCACCACCCTGGCCGGCATGATTGCCAAGCTCGACATCGCCTCGGTCGGCCCGACCGGTGCCGAGAAGCTGGTGGCCAAGCTCGACAGCCTGGAAAAGATCATCGCGGCCGACGGCATCGACCTGCGCCAGGCCTTGGCGGCCAAGCAGGCCGATGCCGTGCGTGAGTTCTTCAAGGATGAAGCCAACCAGAAGCTGGCGCGGGCCATCGAGGCGCAGCTGCTGGCGTTCGGCATGCACTGGAGCAGCGAGAAGAAGGTTGCCGAAGGCCTGCCGCTGGCGGGCCAGACCTGGGTGCTGACCGGCAGCCTGGAGCGCATGAGCCGCGACATAGCCAAGGACAAGCTGGAAAGCCTGGGGGCCAAGGTGGCCGGCTCGGTTTCTGGCAAGACCCACTGCGTGGTGGCGGGGCCGGGTGCCGGTTCCAAGCTGGCCAAGGCCAGCGAGCTGGGGGTGAAGGTGCTCGATGAGGATGCCTTCATCGGCTTCCTGGCCGAGCAGGGTATCGCGGTCTAACCCTTCTGCGCACCCCTGTAGGAGCGGCCTTGCGCCGCCCCTCCCATTGTAGGAGCGGGTTCACCCGCGAATAGGCCTTTGCAGGTCACCCCTGTCCGGACAAGTCATTGAGAAATGATGACTTTTTCTCATCCAGAGGTTGTATCTGCCCCCAAGACCGGTACAATGGCGCCACTCGCTGCTCAGCGAGGCATGTAGTGGTGGCCCCATCGGTCCCCCCGCATTGATTACCCGTCAACCTGGTCAGATCCGGAAGGAAGCAGCCATAGCGGGAACATCGAGTGCCGGGGTGTGGCTGGTGGGGCCGCCTCCATTACGTAAGTCCTTAATTCTAAAGGACTTCCTCCCAAGAAAATCTAGAAGTGGGCCAGTACCGTATTGCACCTAGTGGTGCGCTGTGGACGGCATTCTAGCCGACTATAAACCGCCTTCAGACAGCCTCCACCACCACTTTTTGCTGCCGTGGTAATAGTCGTGTTCGTCAGGTTACTGTGAGGTTGCGGCCCCAATTTTCTACAGGGCAGTAGCATGCGCATTGCAGTACCCAGCGGCGTGGTACTGGCGATCAACCTAACCAAACAACTCGCAAGACTGCGTTTGATAAGAAGGTGGCTGCTGCGGCTCTAGCTGGAGCGGCAAGTACCGCTCCTTCTGGATACCCCGCAGTAGGCGTAGCAGTTGCAATTGTCAGTGTCTCCGCCATTTTTCCTACCCTATCTGTCCGCCATCATACATGAAGCCCCGCAGATCCAGGTCTGCGGGGTTTTTCATTTCGGGATTATAAATAGCATTTGTAGATAGCTCACCGTGACGGGGAAAGATCAACTCACCGCTTCCGCGCGGGAAGTTGGTCGGAGCATCCCTGGTCTCAAAAGATGTGAAAGGAGAGGGGCTGGACCTGACATTTCTGCCAGTTGTCCTGCATAGCGGGCACTCCTACAGTAGAGCTGTTTAATCCATGCCGTTACGAGTGAGGAATGAGCCATGAGTTTACCAGGAGCTGTACCCCCAAGCGCCCCAGTAACAGTGGATGGCGTCGCGTCGATTGATGAAGAGCTCAAGGGCTTTGCGGCTTACGTGAAATCGAAATATCCGAACACGACGTCTACAGCCTTGCAACGTCCTTATATAGATGATGTGATTCACCCTGCGGCCACCGAGGATTTTGGGATCAGTGATGAATTGGTTGAGGATTCTGAGAGTACGGTGACTGTGCTTGTTGCTCTGGATGCCAAAACGGCGGAGCAAGACTATCTTGGCTTGTTTTGGGGGGGGGATCTGGTTGCGGGAGGGAAAATCACTAGTAGTGAGGCAGGGAAGTATAAGACATTCAAGATTGAAGGTAAGAAAATCCCAGAAGGTAGCTCTTTTTTGAAGTATACGGTGTACAAAGCAGTCGGCGGCGCATTTCTTGAGTCTCCGACAGTTAGCACGTTGTTCCGTAGAGGTCAGCCGGGCGTGAAAGGGACGCAAGGTGTTGGCTTGGAGCTCAGTGCGCCCGTCGTGGCCTTGCCTGCGTCTTCCGTTATTGGTCAAGACGAAGCAAAAGCAGGTATCAAGGTCACCATACTTGCCTATCTGAGCATGAATGAGAATGATGTGATCTATGTGTACTGGGGGGATCAGGAAATCTCGCACAAGGTGACTGAAGCTCAGGTCGGTAAGCCTATTGAATTGATGGTGCCGGAAGGTGTTGTAAAGGCAGAGGGCGATAGTAAATCATTGCCTGTATATTATTACGTTGCAGATGTCGTTGGTAACGAATCGGAATGGTCCGAAGAAACCAGGGTCGAGGTCAATACTGAAGGCGTTACGCTGAGCGCGCCTGAAGTGCTGAGTGGTAATGGTGCTGTTATCACAACGGGTGAGATCGAGACTGCCAGTATTTCACTGGACTATGTGGCCCTTCAGTTTCCTGGAAAGTTTCAGGTGGGTGACAGTCTCCTCCTGCATTGGGTGGGCACTACCGAGCAAGGTCAAAGCACATCAAAGAACTTTGGGCCGCTCATCGTCCAGGATTCGATCAAACCTCAGCGCGTTCAAATTCCGTACGATCAATGGTGGCCACTCGGTGGAGGCAGTGCACAGTTTTCATATACGTTGACACCCAAGACTGGGGTGCCCATTACATCGAAGAAAGGGTATATCAACGTTACAGGCATGGCTTCGTTGTTGCCAGTGCCGACGATCCACAAGACAGAAGGTGGTTGGGTTGATCCGGACCTCAAATTCATTAATGTCCTGATTCCGCTGACTGCCAATTTTCAAGCACAAGATGAAATTACCCTTGTGTGGCATGGCACAAAATCGGAGGGTTCCCCGCTTTCGATACCTGTAAAAAAGGTACCGGTCACCAGCAATATGGTTGGCAACCCGATAGCGATCCGGCTTGCTGGGCTGACTTTCCTCAAGGTGCTTGAAGGTGGTTTTGTGAAAGTCTCGTACCACGTGGCACGAGGCAAGCAGGTCTTCAAGTCTGAAACCGCAACTTACGAAATTGGCGACCCTGTTGAGAGCCTGCCGGCACCTGCAACTGAATTGCCGCTGATCAATAGCACCCTGGATCCCGATAATGATGAATATGAATTCAATATGGTCATCGAGATCCCTGAGGGTGCTGAGCAACCGGCCCCGTGCACGATTTACCTGCATTGGGAAACCTCTGAAGGTGATTATTATCGCGACGAACTGAAAGTCTCTAAAGATGATAACGGACCCTTTCGATTCACTGTGCCTCGCTCTGTCTATGAGTTAGAAGGTGCAGCGCCTGTAGAAATGACGGTATACTACGCGGTCGAATGGCCAGGAAAGCCTATTGCTGCATCCGCTGATTTTGTCTTCACCGTGGCAACCGCAGCGATGCAGAAGAATTTCATTGGCGCTCCAGTGGTGCCCTTGGAAGTGGGCGGCAAACTGAACCTGACACCAATCATTGACAATCTACTCCCCGTGCGTGTCGATCACCCCAGTCTGGCGCTTGGCGATGAAGTTGTCATCAAGGTCGGTAATTACTCAAGCGGTAAGATGCTGCTGACCAGTGCGGGTGCCAAAACATTCAATTTGCCGCTTGATCGAGTACTCGCTCAGAACATGAAATCACTGCTGGATAGTGCTGCTCAACCCCTTGCTGTGCGCTACGAATTGGTACGCAATGGGACCACGCAGGTCATTCTTTCCAATGTGCTTAATTTGCAGCTTATTGGAGCGGTTTCCAAGGAGAATTTTGAGTCGGTTGGGGCCAGGACTTTGCCGCTTGGGGCGGTACTAGAGTGCCCTGGGCTAACCGTTACAGTGACCAGAGGCCATTGCTCATTGTTGTGTAGCCGCTGCGATGGTTGGTATCCAACCTGGGGGAATATTATTTCTACGGGCCATGGTGCCCATATAAAATTTACTCTGAGAGGGTTGGCCAAGGCGATCAGCTTTGATATCGCGGATGATTTTAGAGGGGCGCATAAAGTACGCTTTTACACGGCAGCCGGCACTGTGATTACTACCATTCCAGCGCCGAAATTTTCCGATGCCAAGCCGGCGGGGTATCGACCTCATTCCACACGGGTTTCATTCACCTCACCTAGTTCTGCCATCAAGTCGTTTGAGTTCATGGATGGCGGTACAAATGTGCATCTCGATAACATTCGGTACACACCTTTTTAGGGATGGTCCGAAAAAGCCATGCATCTCTGGCTAACTTCAGTGGCTGCCAGTTTAAAAAGCGTCCGACTGATCCCAAAACCGGGATCAGTCGCGCGGTTCTATATTTTTTATTACCGCCAGCGCATCACGGCAGCCCTTTTGCGTATTACACACGCATTGACTGTCATCTCGTCAGGCCTGTGTAGCCCCCTTTTTTCCCAAGCCCCGCCGCAGCTAGCTGCATCAGGCGGCGGAATTTCGGGCATGCCAAATGATCTTCTTCCGGGCATTGCGCTGCGTGCCGCAAGCCCTTGCTCATGGCCTGCAACT
>NZ_JABMCN010000013.1 GCF_013179515.1 Pseudomonas sp. CM27 | reverse complement strand
TCGCTGATCGGCAGCGCCCAGTTGATATTGCCGTACCACTTGCGGAAGTGGTCTTCCACGCGCGAGTAGTACACGCTGCTGCTGAGGCTATCGGTAATGGCGTAGGTGCCACCGAAGACGTTGGCCTCGGTCAGGTTCAAGCTGTCGTGGTAGGTCTGGGCCTGTGCGTTCAGCGCGGTGAAGTGACCGGCATGCAGGGTCAGGCCTTTGATTTCGTTGCTGGTGATCAGGCCACCTTCGGCAACTTCCGGCAGCAGGCGGCTGTCGTCGGTGGCAAATACTGGCAGCGCGGTGAACTGGTCGCCGAATTTGAACACGGTGTCGGAAACGCGCAGTTTTACCGCACCACCGCCTTCGGAGTAATCATCTTGCGAGCGGCCGTCGGAGCCGGTCGGGAACAGGCCGGTGCCGGCGCGGCCGCGGCCGCTGTCCAGTTTGAGGCCGAGCATGCCGATGGCATCGATACCAAAGCCTACGGTGCCCTGGGTGAAGCCCGACTCGAAGGTGCCGAGGAAGCCAAGGCCGGTTTCTTCAACGCGGCTCTGGGTGCCGGGCGCGTTGTTGCGGAAGTCACGGCTGAAGTACAGCATGCGGGTCTTGACGTTCAGCTTGCTGTCTTCGATGAAACCCTTGGACTCGTCCTGGGAAGAGGCCAAAGCCAACTGCGAGGTCCCTGCCGCAACGGCCAGGGCGATCATGCTCCACTTCATCACGCGCATCGTGATTTGCTCCTTTGGTTTTTTAGGAAGAGTACCGCTGCGTCCATGTGTTTTAGTTATATGGTGCAGCTCTTTCTTGTTATGTCGGCGAAAATGTATAGCACGCTGACTGTTGTTGGCGATATGGCTATAAGCACTCTTTACGGAACTTTTTTGCCATGTCGCTTTTAGGTAGTTCCATGTCGCAAACCACGCCCCGGTTGAGGGGTCGTACAACCCCAGCGCTGTTTCCGTGACCGTAACAAACCTGTAACTACAGGATCTGTCTGAGGAAACTCCCTGGTGACCAATGCCGCTGTTGTTATTTGTCGCGTACACCTGCCCTTGCAGATGCCGTGCCGACTTGGCGTGAAGGGAATGCAACAAGTGTGCTCAAAATTCGCAACACTTCATGAAATTTTCACAAAACCCAATACCGGGGGTCGGAAAGTCCCGTAAACACGGGGCGATGGCTGTCTGATGGTGTGCCGGAGTCGAGAATCATTAAAATTTAAAAAGCTGTCATGAAAGTCAATGTGTTACCGCAACTAGTTAATCCAGAGTGGTTTGTGGGGTGGCAAGTGTGGTGAAGGGTGGCCGGGGGCCTCATTTTGGTGCGAAAAGTAGCGCTGTGTTACCGCGAACGTGCAGGGTATCCTTGCCAGCCTGTTTTCCGCTTGAAGCGGGTTGGCTTTGCTTAAGGAGATATGCCGTGTTCGTCCTCGATTCGCGTTTGCAGCAGGATTCGCTGGTGCTGGGAGAGTTTGCCTTGTGCCAGCTGCTGCTGAGCAAGGATGCCAACTACCCATGGTTCATCCTGGTGCCCAAACGTGCCGACATCAGTGAACTGTTCGAGCTCGATGCGGCGCAACAACAGCAGTTGTGGCAGGAAACCACCCTGCTGGCCGAAGCGTTGAAGGCCAGTTACGCAGCCGACAAGATGAACGTGGCCACGCTGGGCAATGTTGTCAGTCAGTTGCACATGCATGTGATTGTTCGCCAGCGTGACGACGCCGCCTGGCCAGCACCGGTATGGGGCAAGTGCCCACCAGTGGCCTACACCGATGAGCAGTTGCAAGCCGTTCGTCAGCGCTTGCGGGGGCTGAAGCTTGCCGGTTTCGAGGAGGCCTGAGATGTCGCTGGAAATGCGTATGGTCGAGCTGGAAACCCGTCAGGCGTTCCAGGATGACACCATCCAGGCGCTGAACGATGTGGTGGTCGAGCAGGGGCGTGTGATTGATCGGCTGCAGTTGCAAGTGGCCGAGCTGATCAAGCGCCATGCAGAAATGGTCAGCCAGTACGGCAGCGAAGGGGACGAGGCGCCACCGCCTCATTACTGATTGCTCAAGCCGTTGCGCCGGTATCGCTGATGCGCTACCGGCGCTGAGGCGGGGTCAGCGGCGTGTTACCGCCACCACATCCTCGGCCTGCAGTCCCTTGTCGCGGTGCATCACCGAAAACTCCACGCGCTGGCCTTCGACCAGGATGCGATGGCCTTCGCCGCGAATGGCACGAAAGTGCACGAAGATGTCATCGCCCGAGTCGCGGGAGATGAAGCCGAAGCCTTTCGACGTGTTGAACCACTTGACGGTACCGGTATCCCGGTTGCCGGCCTCTTGCGCCGCGTGCTGGCTGTGCCGCGCCTTGCGCGGGCTGCGGGCAAAGCCCACGGCCAGGTGCAGGGCCACGGCCAGCGTCGCGCAGACCAGTGCTGCAAGGTTGCCCATTTCCGGGCGCGCCAGCAGCGTCAGCGTCTGCAGCACCACCGCTACCACCAGCAGGGCGCAGGCCAGGTGCTGCAGTTGTTGCCGCGCACCGCGGTAGTACAGTGGCACCACCGGGGCCAGGATCAGGTTGAGCAGGCCGAGCAGGGTCAGGTAGACCGCGTCCGGTTGCTGCAGGAAGGGTGTCGCATCGGTTTTCAGGCTGGGTATGAGCGATAGCAGCAAGGCTGCCACGCCCGTCACCAGATGGACGATCTTGAACATGGGGTTGGCTCACAGTTGATAAGGCCGATCACAGGAAGAGCTGGCAGCACGGTGCGCATGAGGTGTAAAGCGCGAACACGTGGCAGGCCAGCCTATGCACCCGGCAATGACAGTCCGCACGGGTGGCACCGTGCCTATTTAACAGCAAAGCCTCAGGCTACTCAAACCGCAGGCCATGCCAGCCGATGTGTTGCGCCATGTCATGGGCGGGGTCGGCCAAGTATTGCTACAGTGGACGGCGCCCGCTTGAGTCTCAAGCCTTATGGAAAGGGGAACTTCATGGCAATCGATATCGGTATCAGCGAAGAAGATCGCAAGTCCATCGTCGATGGGCTGTCGCGCCTGTTGTCGGATACCTACGTGCTGTATCTGAAAACCCATAACTTTCACTGGAACGTTACCGGCCCGTCGTTCCGCACCCTGCACCTGATGTTCGAAGAGCAGTACAACGAACTGGCACTGGCGGTCGACTCGATCGCCGAGCGCATCCGGGCTCTGGGCTTCCCGGCGCCAGGGTCGTATGCATTCTATGCGCGCCACTCGTCCATCAAGGAGGAGGAAGGCGTACCCCCGGCCGACGAGATGATCCGCCAGCTGGTCCAGGGCCAGGAAGCCGTGGTGCGCACCGCGCGCAGTATCTTCCCGGTGGTGGACAAGGTCAGTGACGAGCCTACTGCCGACCTGCTGACCCAGCGCATGCAGGTTCACGAAAAGACCGCATGGATGCTGCGTGTGTTGCTCGACGGCAAGTAATTGCCCCAGGGCCAGGGGCCCGGTCGCGCATTCCCGACCGGGCATTACATAGTCCGCAGGAAGATTTTGCCGCTGTTTTGAGCTCGCCCTTCAGCGCTTCATAGGCCGCCTGGTACCTGTGACGAGGAAGTGTGGCGCATGATGCAAGCGAGCAAACGTGTGGCTAACCAGGGGCGTTGGCCAGGAAAACAGTGTATTGATCCGTTCAAGGCGGATTTCGACATGTTGCAAACCCAGCCGGTGTCACGTTCGGTGCGGCTCAACGGGTTTTCCACCTGTCTGCGCCTGGAGGCTGTCTACTGGGGTATTCTCGAGCGCATCGCCGCCGCCAATCGCTGCTCGGTCAGTGCGGTGTTGTCCTACGTGGACCGTGAAGTGCACCTGCGCCAGGGTGGGGTGCGCAACTTCAGCGGGCTGATCCGGGTAATCTGCGTTGCCTGGCTGCAGGATCCACCAAATTTGCGCTGATCGCCGGGCGGGCTGCGCAGTGCCGGTTAACCATATATAATCCCGCTTTTTGCTGCCCCGGCAGCCAGCGTTGTGGTTGACGAGAGACACCCATGCCCCTTTATGACTATCAATGTGCGTCCTGCGAGCACCGTATGGAAGCGCTGCAGAAAATCAGCGCCGCGCCACTGACCGATTGCCCGGCCTGCCAGGCGCCGGCCCTGAAGAAGCTGCTGTCGGTGCCGGGCTTCCGCCTGAGCGGTAATGGTTGGTATGAAACCGACTTCAAGACCGGGGCGAAAAAGAATCTTGCAGGCGGCGACAAGGCCGACTGAGTTGAATGCTGTGACCGGGTCTTGCAGTATTAGCCCTCCGGGCGGCCAAGGCCTCCACCGAATACACGAATCACGAGAAGCGAAACCACCATCATGATGCGCAGCCATTATTGCGGCCAACTGAACGAGAGCCTGGACGGCCAGGAAGTCACCCTTTGCGGCTGGGTCCATCGTCGCCGCGACCACGGCGGGGTGATCTTCCTCGACATCCGTGACCGCGAAGGCATGGCCCAGGTCGTGTTCGACCCGGATCGCGCCGAAACCTTCGCTGCTGCCGACCGCGTGCGCAGCGAATACGTCGTGCAGATCACCGGCAAGGTGCGCAAGCGCCCTGAAGGTGCGGTGAACGCCAACATGGCCTCCGGTGGCATCGAGATCCTCGGCTACCAGCTGAACGTGCTGAACGAAGCTGAAACCCCGCCGTTCCCGCTGAACGAATATTCCGACGTCGGCGAAGAAACCCGCCTGCGTTACCGCTTCATCGACCTGCGTCGCCCGGAAATGGCCGACAAGCTGCGCCTGCGTTCGCGCATCACCAGCAGCATCCGTCGCTTCCTCGACGAAAACGGCTTCCTTGACGTCGAGACGCCGATCCTGACCCGTGCCACGCCGGAAGGCGCGCGTGACTACCTGGTACCAAGCCGTACCCACGCCGGTAGCTTCTTCGCCCTGCCGCAGTCGCCCCAGCTGTTCAAGCAGCTGCTGATGGTTGCCGGTTTCGACCGTTACTACCAGATCGCCAAGTGCTTCCGTGACGAAGACTTGCGTGCCGACCGCCAGCCGGAATTCACCCAGATCGACATCGAGACCAGCTTCCTCGATGAAAGCGAGATCATGGGCCTGACCGAAAGCATGATCCGCAAGCTGTTCAAGGAAGTGCTGGACCTGGAATTCGGCGAATTCCCGCACATGACCTTCGAAGAAGCCATGCGCCGCTACGGTTCCGACAAGCCGGACCTGCGTAACCCGCTGGAGCTGGTCGACGTTGCCGACCAGTTGAAAGACGTCGACTTCAAGGTGTTCGCCGGCCCTGCCAACGATCCTAAATGCCGCGTTACCGCCCTGCGCCTGCCAGGCGGTGCCAGCATGCCGCGCAGCAAGATCGACGAGTACACCAAGTTTGTCGGCATCTACGGTGCGCGTGGCCTGGCCTACATCAAGGTCAACGAGCGCGCCAAGGGCGTCGAGGGCTTGCAGTCGCCGATCGTCAAGAACATCCCCGAGGCCAACCTCAACACCATCCTTGACCGCGTTGGCGCCGTTGACGGCGACATCGTGTTCTTCGGTGCCGACAAGTTCAAGGTGGTCAGCGAAGCCCTGGGCGCGCTGCGTATCCGCCTGGGCCACGACTTCGAGCTGCTGACCTGCGAGTGGGCACCGATGTGGGTCGTCGACTTCCCGATGTTCGAAGAGAACGAAGACGGCAGCTTCACTGCACTGCACCACCCGTTCACCGCACCGAAGTGCTCGCCGGAAGAGCTCGAGGCCAACCCGGCCACGGCGCTGTCGCGTGCCTATGACATGGTGCTGAACGGTACCGAGCTGGGTGGCGGTTCGATCCGTATCCACCGTAAAGAAATGCAACAGGCGGTGTTCCGCCTGCTGGGCATCGAGGCAGAGGAACAGGAAGAGAAGTTCGGCTTCTTGCTCGACGCCCTGAAGTTCGGTGCACCGCCCCACGGTGGCCTGGCCTTCGGCCTGGACCGCCTGGTCATGCTGATGACCGGCGCCCAGTCGATCCGTGAAGTGATTGCCTTCCCGAAAACCCAGAGCGCCGCGTGCGTCATGACCCAGGCCCCTGGCCTGGTCGATGCCAAGGCCCTGCGCGAGCTGCACATCCGACTGCGCGAACAGACCAAGGTCGAGTAAGCTGTCCCCGGGCGCATCCACATGGATGCGCCTTTGCGTTTCGGCGCAGGTTTTTGTCCGTCCCGCCCCGTACAGGGGCGGGGCTGTTTGTGATTCAAAGGATTCGGAGTCGTTATGGCTGGTCATTCCAAGTGGGCGAACATCAAGCACCGCAAAGAGCGCCAGGATGCCAAGAGAGGCAAGGTCTTCACCAAGTGGATCCGCGAGCTGACGGTTGCTGCCAAGCAGGGCGGTGCCGACCCTGCATCCAACCCGCGCCTGCGTCTGGCGCTGGACAAGGCTCTGGGCGCCAACATGAGTCGCGATATCATTGATCGCGCCGTGGCCCGTGGTGCCGGCACCAACGAAAGCGACAACGTCGAAGAGCTCAGCTACGAGGGTTACGGCCCGGGTGGCGTGGCGATCATGGTCGAGGCCATGACCGACAACCGCAACCGTACCGCCGCCGCCGTGCGTCATGCCTTCACCAAATGTGGCGGCAACCTCGGTACCGATGGCTCGGTGGCCTACCTGTTCGAGCGCAAGGGGCAGATCAGCTTTGCTCCGGGGGTGGACGAGGACGCGTTGATGGAAGCGGCGATGGAGGCCGATGCCGACGACGTGGTGGCCAACGAAGATGGCTCGTTCGACGTATTCACCTCGTTCAACAGCTTCTACGCCGTGCGCAATGCCCTGGAAGAAGCGGGTTTCAAGGCCGCTGACGCAGAAATCGTCATGCAGCCGACCACTAGCGCCGAACTCGACCAGGATGGCGCAGAAAAGGTGCTCAAGCTGATCGACATGCTCGAAGACCTGGACGACGTGCAGAACGTCTACTCCAATGCCCAGATTTCCGATGAGATCATGGAAAACCTCGGCTAAGGTGTCCTGAGTTTTCGGGGTAGATCGCTATTTTGGGGCTGCTGTGCAGCCCATCGCCGGCAAGCCAGCTCCCACAGGTACAGTGCATTTCTTAACCCCTGCACTGTACCTGTGGGAGCTGGCTTGCCGGTGATGGGCCGCGCAGCGGCCCCAATAATGTTAAAACATGTGTTTAGTACGACAGGCGCTATGACTCTGATTCTTGGTATCGACCCCGGCTCACGCATCACCGGTTATGGCGTGGTACGCCAGACTGCCCGTGGTTGCGAGTACGTGGCGTCGGGCTGTATCCGCACCGGCAGCGGCGAGCTGCACGAGCGGCTGCAGATCGTTTTTCGTGGCGTCAGTGAAGTCATTGCCCAGCACGGCCCGGTGACCATGGGCATCGAGCGGGTGTTCATGGCTCGCAATGCCGACTCGGCGCTCAAGCTTGGCCAGGCCCGTGGCGCAGCCATTGTTGCCGCCGCCGAGGCGGGCCTGGAAATCGCCGAATACAGCGCCACCCAGGTCAAGCAGGCCGTGGCCGGCACCGGCGGGGCCAACAAGGATCAGGTAATGATGATGGTCATGCACCTGCTGAAGCTGACGCAAAAGCCTCAGATCGACGCCTCCGACGCCCTGGCCATCGCATTGTGCCATGCCCATACGCGCTCCAGCCTGGTGCCGCACGGGCTGGCCACGGCGCGCCGGCGTGGCGGGCGCTTGCGTCTGTAAACGCTTCATGCGCAGATACACAATTTATCCGGGTGATGCGTTTGCCCGCTGCTTTTGCTGATAGGGTTGAGCGGTCTTTGACCGGCTCCCCGTGAGGAAGGACTGGAACGTGATTGGACGTTTGCGCGGCACCCTGGCGGAAAAACAGCCACCGCACCTGATTATCGACGTAAACGGCGTCGGCTATGAGCTGGAAGTGCCGATGACCACCCTGTACCGCTTGCCCAAGGTTGGCGAGCCGGTAACCGTGCATACCCACCAAGTGGTGCGCGAGGATGCCCACCTGCTTTACGGCTTTGCCGAGAAGCGCGAGCGTGAGCTGTTCCGCGAGCTCATCCGCCTCAACGGCGTGGGGCCGAAGCTGGCCCTGGCGCTGATGTCCGGGCTGGAAGTGGACGAGCTGGTGCGCTGCGTGCAGGCCCAGGACACCTCGGTGCTGGTGCGCGTACCCGGCGTCGGCAAGAAAACCGCCGAACGCCTGCTGGTCGAGCTCAAGGATCGCTTCAAGGCCTGGGAAACCTCCCCGGCCATGTTCACCCTGGTGTCCGACGGGCCGTTGCCGGTCGCCAGCGAGTCCAGCGCCGAGGCGGATGCCGTCAGTGCCCTGGTCTCGCTGGGCTACAAGCCCCAGGAAGCCAGCAAGGCAATCGCCGCGATCAAGGACAAGGCCGGCCTGGGCAGTGAAGAGCTGATCCGCCGCAGCCTGAAAGGGATGATTACCAAGTGATCGAAGCCGACCGCCTGATCGCCGCCAGTGGCCGCGACCGTGAAGAAGTCCAGGACCGTGCGATACGCCCGCTGCGGCTGGACGAATACATCGGCCAGCCAGTGGTGCGCGAGCAGATGGCGCTGTTCATCCAGGCCGCCCGCGGTCGCAGCGAGTCGCTCGATCACACGCTGATCTTCGGCCCGCCCGGTCTGGGCAAGACCACCCTGGCCAACATCATCGCCCACGAAATGGGCGTGTCGGTCAAAAGCACCTCCGGGCCGATCCTCGAGCGCCCGGGCGACCTGGCGGCCATGCTGACCAACCTCGAACCGCACGATGTGCTGTTCATCGACGAAATCCACCGGTTGTCGCCGGTCGTCGAAGAGGTGTTGTACCCGGCCATGGAAGACTTCCAGCTCGACATCATGATCGGCGAAGGGCCGGCGGCCCGGTCGATCAAGCTCGACCTGCCACCATTCACTTTGGTCGGGGCCACCACCCGGGCCGGCATGCTGACCAACCCGCTGCGCGACCGTTTCGGGATCGTCCAGCGCCTGGAGTTCTACAGCGACAAGGACCTGGCCACCATCGTCAGCCGTTCGGCCAGCATTCTTGGCCTGGTCATCGAAGACCTTGGCGCCTATGAAATCGCCCGACGTGCCCGTGGCACCCCGCGTATCGCCAACCGCCTGCTGCGACGTGTGCGTGACTACGCCGAGGTGCGTGGCAAGGGCGAGATCACCAAGGCGGTGGCCGACATGGCGCTCAACCTGCTGGACGTCGACGAGCGCGGCTTCGACCATTCCGACCGGCGCCTGCTGCTGACCATGATCGAGAAGTTCGACGGCGGCCCGGTAGGCGTGGACAACCTGGCTGCGGCCATCAGCGAAGAGCGCCACACCATCGAGGACGTGCTCGAGCCCTACCTCATCCAGCAAGGCTATATCATGCGCACGCCCCGGGGCCGAGTGGTCACCCGGCACGCCTACCTGCACTTTGGCCTGAATATTCCCGGGCGCCTGGGGGAGGGTGGTGATTTTTCCCAGCCAGGCGATGAATGACAGATCAAAACCGACTTTTCGTGGTCCTACCGCTGGCATGCCGAGGGTGCGCTGGCAATAAGACATTAATGAAGAAAAAACAGTTGCCACAGCGGATTGGCAAGCCGAGGAGTAAGCACTAGAGTATGCGCGCGCAAAATGGCCTGGAACCGTTCGCACACCGTTGTCGCGTCTATTACGAAGATACCGATGCCGGTGGCGTGGTGTATTACGTCAACTACCTGAAATTCATGGAGCGCGCGCGCACCGAACGCCTGCGGCAGCTGGGGTTTTCCCAGTCGCAACTGGCCGACGACAACCTGTTGTTCGTGGTCCACTCCAGCGAGGCGCGCTACCACGCGCCGGCGCGGCTGGACGACGAATTGCGGGTGACGGCGCAAGTACTTGAACTCAATCGCGCCAGCCTGCGTTTCGTGCAGCAGGTCTGGCGGGAAAAGGATGAAACGCTGCTCTGCGAAGGGCAGTTCCTGGTGGCCGCGGTGCGCGCCGACACTTTCAAACCCCGAGCCATACCCCCCCAGCTGCGCCACGCCTTTGCGGCGGACGGCTCGGGTAATCAATCGAATGCAGGAGAATAAGCGTGGAAGCTAACGTCGTCGACCATACCTCCATGTGGAGTCTGGTCAGCAATGCCAGCGTGGTGGTACAGCTGGTAATGCTGATCCTTGTGGCCGCCTCGGTCACTTCATGGATCATGATCTTCCAGCGCAGCACCATGCTGCGCGCCGGTCGTCGTGCGCTGGATGCCTTCGAGGAGCGCTTCTGGTCGGGTATCGACCTGTCCAAGCTGTACCGCCAGGCAGGCAGCAACCCAGACCCGGATTCCGGCGTGGAGCAGGTCTTCCGTGCCGGTTTCAAGGAGTTTTCGCGCCTGCGTCAACAGCCGGGCGTCGACCCTGACGCGGTCATGGAAGGCGTTGGCCGTGCCATGCGCGTAGCCATCTCGCGCGAGGAAGAAAAACTCGAGCAGAGCCTGCCGTTCCTGGCCACTGTCGGTTCCACCAGCCCGTACATCGGCCTGTTCGGTACCGTGTGGGGCATCATGAACTCCTTCCGCGGCCTGGCCAGCGCCCAGCAGGCCACCCTGGCCACTGTTGCCCCGGGTATCGCCGAAGCGCTGATTGCCACCGCCATCGGCCTGTTCGCGGCAATCCCGGCCGTCATCGCCTACAACCGGTTTGCCGCGCGCAGCGAAGTGCTGATCGGTCGTTACTACACCTTCGCCGACGAGTTCCAGGCGATCCTGCACCGTAAAGTGCACACCAGCGAAGAGTAATCAGGTAGAAGCCCATGGCCCGAGTTCGCCACAAACGCAAGCCCGTCGCCGAGATGAACGTGGTGCCCTACATCGACGTGATGCTGGTGCTGCTGGTCATCTTCATGGTGACTGCGCCCATGCTCAACCAGGGCGTGAAGGTCGACCTGCCCAAGGTTTCCAGTGAAGCCTTGCCGCAGGACAACAACGTCCAGATCCTCACCATCTCGATCAAGGCCGACAAGACCTACTACTGGAACCTCGGCAGCGAAGTCGACACCGACAAGCAGATGGACAAGGCCATGACCTTGCCCGACATGACCAACGCAGTGACCAAGATCATTGCTGCCGGCCGTGACCAGGGCAAGCAGACCCAGGTCTTCATTCGTGGCGACAAGGCTGTCGACTACGGCGCCGTGATGGGCGCCATGGGCGGGTTGCAGAAGGCCGGTGTCGGTAACGTTGGCCTGATTACCGAGGCGCCCTGATGCAACAGCGAGAGCCATCCGCCTCGGAAAGCTACTTCTGGCCCAGTGTCTGGGCCATCGGCCTGCATGTGCTGGTGTTCGCCATGCTGTTCGTCAGTTTTGCCATGACCCCTGAACTGCCGCCGTCCAAGCCGATTGTTCAAGCTACCCTGTACCAGCTCAAGTCCAAGAGCCAGGCGACTACCCAGACCAATCAGAAGATTGCCGGGGAAGCGAAGAAAACCGCTTCGCGCCAGACCGAAGTCGAGCAGCTGGAACAGAAAAAGGTTGAGCAGGAGGCCGTGAAGGCCGCGGAACAAAAGAAGGCCGACGCAGCTCAAAAGGCCGAAGAGGCTCGAGAAGCCGCCGAAGCGAAAAAAGCCGAGGACGCCGCCAAGGCCGCCGACGCCGCCAAGGCTGCAGAGGCCAAGAAAACCGCCGAAGCCAAGAAGGCCGACGAAGCGAAGAAAGCCGCCGAGAAACAGCAGGCCGACATCGCCAAGAAGAAGGCCGAGGACGAAGCCAAGAAGCAAGCCGAAGAAGAGGCCAAGAAATCGGCCGCTGAAGAGGCGAAGAAGCAAGCTGCCGAGGATGCCAAGAAAAAGGCAGCCGAAGAGGCCAAGAAAAAAGCAGCCGAGGACGCCAAGAAAAAAGCGGCGGCCGAGGATGCGAAGAAGAAGGCAGCTGAAGAGGCCAAGAAGAAGGCCGCTGCAGATGCCCAGAAGAAGAAGGCACAGGAAGCGGCTCGCAAGGCGGCAGAAGACAAGAAAGCCCAGGCCCTGGCCGAGCTGTTGTCCGACACTACCGAGCGCCAGCAGGCCCTGGCCGACGAGCAGGGTGACCAGGTGGCCGGCGACTTCGACGACTTGATCCGTATGCGCGCGGCCGAGGGTTGGGCGCGTCCGCCTTCCGCGCGCAAGGGCATGACGGTGACCCTGCAGGTCAGCATGTTGCCGGACGGCACCATCACCAGTGTCAGCGTGTCCCGTTCCAGTGGGGACGGCCCGTATGACAGTTCGGCGGTGGCTGCGGTGAAGAACATTGGTCGTCTGACCGAGATGCAGGGTATGAAGCCGAGCGATTTCAACCGTTATCGCTCGTTCAAGATGACATTTACACCTGAGGATCTAGCGTTGTGATTAAACGTCTGAGAGGACTGCTGGTCATGCTCTGCTGCGTGGCAGGCATGGCGGTGGCAGAGGAAAAGAACATCCTGGTCACCAGCGGCAGCGACCGGGCCACACCCATTGCGGTAGTGCCGTTCGGCCTGCAGGGCGGCAGCGTGCTGCCCGAGGACATGGCTGACATCATCAGCAACGACCTGCGCAATTCCGGCTATTACTCGCCGATCCCGAAGCAGAACATGATCAGCCAGCCGTCGCAGGCCAGCGAAGTCATCTTCCGTGACTGGAAAGCGCTGGGTGCCCAGTACGTGATGGTCGGCAGCATCGTGCCGTCGGGCGGTCGCCTGCAGGTGCAGTACGCGCTGTTCAACGTCGCCACCGAGCAGCAAGTGCTGACCGGCAGCGTGGCCGGCAGCACCGACCAGTTGCGCGACATGGCGCACTACATTGCCGATCAGTCGTTCGAGAAGCTCACCGGCATCAAGGGTGCGTTCTCCACCCGTATGCTGTACGTGACGGCCGAGCGTTTTTCCACCAACAACACCCGCTACACCCTGCAGCGTTCGGACTACGACGGTGCGCGTGCGGTGACCCTGCTGCAGTCGCGTGAGCCGATCCTGTCGCCGCGCTTTGCGCCGGATGGCAAGCGTATCGCCTATGTTTCGTTCGAGCAGAAGCGCCCGCGCATCTTCGTGCAGAACATCGATACCGGCCGCCGCGAGCAGGTGACCAACTTCGAAGGCCTGAACGGCGCGCCAGCCTGGTCGCCAGACGGTTCGCGCCTGGCGTTCGTGCTGTCCAAGGACGGCAACCCGGACATCTACGTGATGAACGTGGCGTCGCGCCAGATCAGCCGTGTTACTGCAGGCCCGGGTATCAATACCGAGCCGTTCTGGGGCAAGGATGGCAACACCCTGTACTTCACCTCCGACCGTGGCGGCAAGCCGCAAATCTACAAGCAGTCGGTTAGCGGTGGCGGTGCAGAACGTGTCACCTTCGTTGGTAACTACAACGCCAACCCGAAACTTTCCGCAGATGAGAAGACCTTGGTGATGATCCATCGCCAACAGGGTTTCACCAACTTCAAAGTCGCGGCACAAGACTTGCAACGTGGAAGTGTAAAGATTCTCTCGGAAACAAGTCTTGACGAGTCTCCCACTGTTGCGCCAAACGGCACCATGCTAATCTACGCCACCCGCCAGCAGGGCCGGGGAGTCTTGATGCTCGTGTCGCTTAATGGCCGCGTGAGGCTCCCACTTCCTACCGCTCAAGGCGAAGTCAGAGAACCGTCCTGGTCCCCTTACCTGAACTGATTGCGGCGTAATACGTTTTGCTTAACACACTGGGGTTTCATTAGGAGTTTCACGATGGAAATGCTGAAGTTTGGTAAATTCGCTGCGCTGGCTCTGGCCATGGCTGTAGCTGTAGGTTGCTCCTCGAAGGGCGGCGACAACGCTGGTGAAGGCGCTGCTGTCGATCCGAACGCTGGCTACGGTGCAAACACCGGCGCCGTTGACGGTTCCCTGAGCGAAGAAGCCGCCCTGCGCGCAATCACCACCTTCTACTTCGAATACGACAGCTCGGACCTGAAGCCAGAAGCCATGCGCGCTCTGGACGTTCACGCCAAGGACCTGAAGTCCAACGGCAACCGTGTTGTTCTGGAAGGCAACACCGACGAGCGCGGCACCCGCGAGTACAACATGGCTCTGGGTGAGCGTCGTGCCAAGGCCGTTCAGCGCTACCTGGTTCTGCAGGGCGTTTCCCCTGCTCAGCTGGAACTGGTCTCCTACGGTGAAGAGCGTCCTGTTGCCACTGGCAACGACGAGCAATCCTGGGCTCAGAACCGCCGCGTAGAACTGCGTAAGTAAGTTCTTATGCGTATGTGCCGCCGTGTAGTAACCGTCCTCGCACTCAGCCTGCCGCTTGCGGCCTGGGCTGAGATCCCTGTAGTAGATGACAACGCTGGCAGTTATCCGCCTGCGGGTTATGGCACGAGCGGCGCCTATGCCGGGGCAGGGGCTTCGGCCCCTGCCTCTGCACAGGGCCAGCTGTTCATGCAGCTGCAACAGATGCAGGACCAGCTTTCCCGCCAGCAAGGCATCATCGAAGAGCTGCAAAACGATGTGTCGCGCATGAAGCAGGAAAACCTGGAGCGATACCAGGACCTGGACCGTCGCATCAACAGTGGCGCCGCACCTGCCGCGACCCCTGACAATTCCTCCGGTGGTGGTGCTTCCAATGCCGCCCCGGGTGCAGCAGCCGGTGCTGCTGCGCAACAACCGGCCGCCAGTAGCGAGCCCGGTGATCCGGCGAAGGAAAAGCTCTACTACGATGCTGCTTTCGACCTGATCAAGCAGAAGGACTTCGACAAGGCCAGCCAGGCGTTCAACGCCTTCCTGCGCAAGTACCCCAACAGCCAGTACGCCGGCAATGCCCAGTACTGGTTGGGTGAGGTGAACCTGGCCAAGGGTGATCTGCCAGGGGCCAGCCAGGCGTTTGCCCAGGTCAGCCAGAAGTACCCGAAGCACAGCAAGGTGCCAGATTCGCTGTACAAGCTGGCCGACGTCGAGCGCCGCATGGGCCACACCGACAAGGTCAAGGGCATCCTGCAGCAGGTCATCACCCAGTACCCCGGCACCTCTGCCGCGCAACTGGCGCAACGCGACCTGCAAAAGCTCTAAGTTGTACTGTTGGTAAGAAACCCGCGCTTGTCGCGGGTTTTTTCGTTAGAATCAGTGCCCTTTTTTCGTAAACACGCTGTTGCGGATAACGCTTTGTCGAGTCCGCGGCAGTGCCTGAGGAGGCGGGCAGCCTGTTTAGCTGTCACGCCCGAGGCGATCATGCAAGACACATTACGCATCACCGAAGTCTTTTACTCGTTGCAGGGTGAAACGCGAACGGCCGGGCTGCCCACGGTATTCGTGCGCCTCACCGGTTGCCCCCTGCGCTGCCAGTACTGCGACAGTGCCTACGCGTTCAGCGGCGGCACCATTCGTACCCTCGATTCGATCCTTGAGCAGGTTGCCGGCTTCAAGCCGCGCTACGTATGCGTCACCGGTGGCGAGCCCTTGGCACAGCCCAACGCCTTGCCGTTGCTGCAGCGCCTGTGTGACGCCGGCTATGAGGTGTCGCTGGAAACCAGCGGTGCCCTGGATATATCCGGTACCGATACCCGCGTCAGCCGCGTAGTCGACCTGAAAACCCCGGGCTCCGAAGAGTCGCACCGTAACCTTTACCAGAACATCGAACACCTGACCCGTAACGATCAGGTCAAGTTCGTCATCTGTTCGCGTGAGGACTACGACTGGGCGGTATCCAAGCTGATCCAGTACAACCTGGCCGAGCGTGCCGGCGAGGTGCTGTTCTCGCCTAGCCACCACCAGGTCAACGCCAGTCACCTGGCAGACTGGATCGTTGCCGACAACCTGCCCGTACGCTTCCAGCTGCAGTTGCACAAGCTGCTGTGGAACGACGAACCCGGACGTTGATTGAGGAGCAAGAACATGACTGAGAAGCGCGCAGTAATCCTGTTGTCCGGTGGCCTGGATTCGGCCACGGTGGTCGCCATGGCCAAGGCCGAAGGCTACAGCTGCTACACCATGAGTTTCGACTACGGCCAGCGCCACCGCGCCGAGCTGAATGCTGCTGCCCGCGTTGCTCGCGACCAGGGTGTGGTCGAGCACAAGGTCATTGGCCTGAACCTGGACGGCATTGGTGGCTCGGCGTTGACCGACAGCAGCATCGACGTGCCGGAAACCCTGGGCGAAGGCATCCCGGTCACCTACGTGCCGGCGCGTAACACCGTGTTCCTGTCGCTGGCCCTGGGCTGGGCAGAAGTGCTGGAAGCCCGCGACATCTTCATTGGCGTCAATGCCGTGGACTATTCCGGTTACCCGGATTGCCGCCCCGAGTTCGTCGAAGCCTTCGAGCGCATGGCCAACCTGGCGACCAAGGCGGGTGTAGAGGGGCAGGGCTTCCGTATCCAAGCGCCGCTGCAGAACCTGAGCAAGGCGCAGATTGTGCAGGCCGGCATGGCCCGTGGTGTGGACTACAGTTTGACCGTGTCTTGCTACCAGGCCGATGACGATGGCCGTGCCTGTGGCAAATGCGACAGCTGCCGCCTGCGCGCTGACGGCTTCAAGGCCGCCGGGGTAGAGGACCCGACGCGCTATTTTTGAAAAAATTCTGATGGAGTATTGATTTTTCGTTAGAAATCAGTATTATACGCGCCATCAAATGGGTCGTTAGCTCAGTTGGTAGAGCAGTTGGCTTTTAACCAATTGGTCGTAGGTTCGAATCCTACACGACCCACCATACGCAGTACGTCAAAGCCCGCTACCAGAAATGGTCGCGGGCTTTTTCGTTTTCCTTTTTCTGTAATGCCCTCATCGCCGGCAAGCCAGCTCCCACAGGATGCATCCAGGCCAAGCCCCACGCTGTACCTGTGGGAGCTGGCTTGCCGGCGAATGGGGCGCAAAGCGCCCCCGCTTATTCAGCCCACTCCGGGTCGCCAGTAAACACCACTGTCAGCCAACGGTCCGGCCCTTCACCGCCCACCGCATCACCAATCTCGTTCCGCCAGGCATCCCACTCATCGATGGTTTTCGCGCCCATGGCCTTTGGCACGATGAAATACAGCTCGATTTCCCGCGACCGCCCGACCTTGGCCACGTAGGCACGGTAGGACTGCAGTCCGTGGCGGGCCACGAAGTCCTTGGCGACCTCATCCACGTGCAGTCTCAAGTCGCCTGGGGTGACCAGGAATATTTCCGACAGCGCTTGGCGCACCACAGACATCGGCAACGGCACGATCACCAGGCACACCAGCGCCAGCACTGCCGGGTCGATGTACGGTGACACCCATTCCAGCGACGTCCCCTGCACCGCGTAGCCAAAGCAGAAGGCGATCAACAGCGCTGCGGTGATGCTGGCCGACATCACCCAGCCCTTGACGTCCATGCGCACGAAGTCCGACTGCAGCTTGCGGTTGGCGCGGGCCTCCACAACGGCGATGGTCACGCAGGCGATCACGGTCAGCACCGCGTAGACCATGGCAATGCCGAATTCAAGATGACGGCCGCCTTGCAACAGGCTGCCGACGGCGTTGATCAGCGCGTAGATGGCCACCCCACTGAGCAGTATGCCGTTGAGTGCCAGCACCATCGGCTCCAGGTGCCAGAAGCCCATGGTGAAGCGCTCGCGCAGCTTGCGCGACATCTGCACGCTGGTGGTGTGCGAGGTGATCAGTTTGACGACCACCAGTGACAACCCGCTCATGCTCGCGTCGACCAGTGAGTAGACACCGTCGAACACAATCGAGAAAGAGCCGGAGGCGATGCCGAAGCCGATGCCGATGGTGGCGATGAACAGCGTGACGGCGATCGAGGTGCGTAGCAGGCCCTGTTCGCTGGTGATGTCGAAGAAGGTGGATCTGTTTTGGGTTTGCATAAATTGTGCTCGGTTGAATCCATGGTGCGGTATTGCCGGTCAGGGCCCCTTCGCGGGTAAACCCGCTCCTACAGGTCCGTGCAAGACCCTGTGGGAGCGGGTTTACCCGCGAAGAGGCCCCCACAGACTAGACGCGGAATTGCTCCATCAGCGCCTGCTGCTGGTTGGCCAGGCGGTTCAGGTCCTGGCTGATTTGTGCCGATTCGTCGGCCTGGCCAGCCAGCGCTTCGGTAACATCGCGAATGCCGGCCACGTTGCGGTTCACTTCCTCGGCTACCGCGCTCTGCTCTTCAGCTGCCGAGGCAATCTGCAGGTTCATGTCACTGATCACCGCCACCGCCTCGCCAATGCGCTGCAGCGCCGGCAACGCCTGCTCCATGCGCGCGGCGCTGTCCTGGGCCTGGCGCTGCCCTTCATGCATGGCCCCCACCACATCCTGGGTACCTTGCTGCAAGCCTTCGATGACCTGGCGGATCTCTTCCACCGAGACCTGGGTGCGCTGGGCGAGGCCACGCACCTCATCGGCGACCACGGCAAAGCCACGCCCGGCTTCGCCTGCGCGGGCCGCTTCGATGGCGGCATTCAGCGCCAGCAGGTTGGTTTGCTCGGCGATGGTGCGGATCACCTCCAGCACTGTCCCGATCTGCCCGCTGCGGCCTTCCAGCGCACGCGCTTCGTCCATGGCGGTGTTCATGCCGGCGGCCAGGCGGTCGATGCCCTGGCGAGTGCTGTCGATCAGTTGCAGGCCTTCCTGGCTGGCCTGGTCGGCGGCGCGTGCAGCCTGGGCTGCCTGCGAGGCGTTGTGGGCGACGTCCAGGGCGGTGGCGCTCATTTCGTTGGCCGCCGTGGCTACCTGCTCGATTTCACGATGCTGCTGCTGCATGCCATTGCTGGTCTGGCTGGCGATGGCGGCCGACTGGTCAGCGGTGTTGCGGGCTTCCTGCAGCGAGCCTTTGACCTGAGCGATGACCGGCTGCAGTTTGTCGAGAAAGCGGTTGAACCAGCCCGTGAGCTGGCCCAGTTCGTCCTGGCGGGCGTAGTCCAGGCGGCGGGTGAGGTCGCCTTCGCCGCTGGCGATGTCCTCCAGGCGCGCGGCCACGGCCAGGATCGGCCGGGTGACGCCACGTGCCGTCAGCCATACCAGCAGCAAGCCGACCACGGCAGCGCCCAGGCCGGTCAGCAGGCCGGTGAGGTTGGCACTGTGGTTGTGCGCATCCAGGCGCTGGTTAAGGGCCACTGCCGGTGCCTGCAGCACGCTTTCGGGCAGCTCGAGCAACACCTGCCACGGGGTGGCGTCAGGGATCGGCGTGAACGGGTGCGCTACACGCAGCATCCCGTCGGCTACTGCCGGGTCCATGCGCTTGCCGAGCGTGCTGTCGTCACGGCTGTTGCCAGCCAGCAGACCGGCTGCGCTGGCAATACTCACCTGTCCCTGGCCGTCGAACAGCTCGCGGCGGCCATCAAGGCTCAGCTGCTGCAGGTTGGCCAGGCCGATGTCCAGGCCGACCACGCCGACCACCTTGCCGTGCTCCAGCAGGGGCAGGGCGATGCTGGTCATCAGTACCTGGCGGCCGTTGACCTCGTCGAGGTAGGGTTCGAGCATGCAGGTTCTGGCGGTATCTTGCGGGCAAGTCAGCCAGCGGTTTCTCGCCGCGCCATTGGTACCAATGCTGGCGTCGCCGAGCATCGCTTCCGGCATGGCTTCAAGCTCCAGGGTGCCGGGCTTGGGCTGTGACCAGTACAGCGAGAAGCGCCCGCTTTCATTGCTGCCCAGGGCCTCCTGGCCGAGGTGCTGACGGTCCTGCTGGTCCAGCGCATCGGGCTGGAACACCAGGTACAGGCCGATTACATCCGGGTTGCCGGCCAGGCTGGCGCGGGCCTGGCGCGTCAGCTCGGCGCGCAGATCGCTGCCGCCACGCGCCTTGAGTACCTGCACCAGGCGGGCAAAGCCATTGCCGTACTGGTAGGCGTCCATGAAGTAGCGCTGGATACGCAGCGCCTGGGTTTCGGCATGAGCCTGCAGGCGCTGGCGCGCGCTGCTGTCGAGCATGGCGGTGTTGGCCTGGTTGACCAGAGCAGCGCTGCGTCGCGCCTGGGTCAGGGACGTGGCCACCAGCAGGGCGACAATGGCCAGCAGGCACAGGCCGGCGAGCAGGGTGATCTTCCACTGGATGGAGAGGCGGCGCAGCGACATGAGGGCTTTCCTTTTCGATCAACGGCAACGCCCGCGATCAGGCGCGGGCGTTGTTGGCGGCGTGGGTCATTCGGCGACGTAGTTGGGTGGCGCCGCGCGGAAGGCCTTGGTCAGCCAGGCCAGGTAAGCCAGCCCGACCAGTGCCCAGATGCCGCCAAACATCAGCGAGTTCGCGTTCAGGTCCAGCCATAGCGAAACAATGATGCAGAAGCCGATTGTTGGCAGTACCAGGTACTTCAACTGGTTGGCCAGGCCGCGGCGCTTGCCTTCGCGCAGGTAGCAGTGGTTGATCACCGACAGGTTGACGAAGCTGAATGCCACCAGCGCGCCGAAGTTGATGATCGACGTGGCGGTGACCAGATCGAAGAAGATCGCCGACAGCGAAATCAGGCCCACCACGGCAATGTTGAGCACCGGCGTCTTGTAGCGCGAGTGCAGGCGGGCGAACAGGCTGGCCGGGATCACGTTGTCACGGCCCATCACGTACAGCAGGCGCGACACGCTGGTTTGCGAGGCCAGGCCCGAGGCAATGGTGTTGATCACGGTGCAGGCAATGAAAATCGACTGGAACAGCTTGCCGCCAACGTACAAGGCAATTTCCGGCAGTGCTGCTTCCTGGTCGTGGAAGCGTGCCATGGTCGGGAAGTAGGCCTGGATGAAGTACGACACGGTGATGAACACCACGCCGCCGATCAGGGCGGTGAGGAAGATCGCCCGCGGGATGGTCTTGGCCGGGTCGCGGGTTTCTTCGGACAGGCAGGTGACCGCGTCGAAGCCCAGGAACGAGAAGCACAGGATGGTCGCGCCGGCAGCCAGGGCGCTCAGGTGGGTCTGGTTGTCTGCAAATGGCAGCAGGCTCCAGGTGGTGCCCAGCCCTTCACCCTGGCCCAGGCCGCGCACGCACAGGTAGATGAATACGGCGATGATCGCTACCTGTACGCCGACGAACAGCAGGTTGAAGTGGGCTACCAGGTTTACGCTGCGCATGTTGATCAGGCTGATCAGGGTGACGAAACCCACGACCCATATCCACTCCGGCACTTCCGGGAACATCGCCGAGAGGTACAGCTTGGCCAGCAGCGCATTGACCATTGGCAGCAGCAGGTAGTCCAGCAGCGACGACCAGCCGACCAGGAAGCCCACGTGGGGGTTGATTGCGCGTTGGGTGTAGGTGTACGCCGAGCCCGATTGCGGGAAGCGTTTTACCAGCGTGCCGTAGCTCACCGCAGTGAACAGGATCCCGGCCAGCGCCAGGATGTAGGCGCTGGGCACGTGGCCGGCGGTAATCCCGCTGACGATGCCGAAGGTGTCGAACACGGTCATCGGGGTCAGGTAGGCCAGACCGATGATGATGACGTGCCAGAGGCGCAGGGTTTTACGCAATTGGCCGTTGCCGGAAGCGCTGTGGTCAGGCTGCATGCTGGCATGGCTCCTGCTGCGGGGCGTGAACGGCGGGCACGGGGGATTGCGCATGCGGCAAGGGCGAGCGGGTGGGCTCCATGTTGTTCACCTTTTATGTTGGAGCGGCGGGAGGCGCGGGGGGAGCGCGCTAAGTGGTGAAAATAAAAAACGATGGGTAGGTTGGTGTCAAGTTAAACATGACAAGATGTTACTGAATTGAAATATTTATCGATTTAAACCGGTATTTGTTCGGTTTTTGCGCGTTTTTTTGCGGTTTTGATCAATTGGTGTGTTCGTAAAAATTAACGAAGTCAGCTGAGCTTTTACTCATCTGTCAGACGCATCCGAATTGTCGGTTTTTCGCCCCGGGCCCGCGCCCGGCCCCGGCGGGGGTGATACTCTTCGCTCTCTGCGTGGCCTTGGCCGCCCTCGAAGCCCCTACGGACAGCAATCGGTTCTATTCATGAAGAAATCAGTTCGCATCCTCTCCGGCCTGGCTGTTGCCATTGCCGTCGCAACCACCGCTGGCGCCTGGTATACCGGCAAGCAGCTGCCGGCAGAGCTGGACAACGCCGTGGCTCGCAGCAACGCCGAACTCAAGAAGGCGCTGGTAAGTACCGGCGGCAGCATGAGCATCGAGCGGGTGTCGCTGGAGCAGCATTTCTTCAGCAGTACTGCCCGCTACCGGCTCAAGGCCCGCGACATCAACGTGGGTGAAGGCGAGGTTGTCAACTTCGACGTGGGCGTTACTGACCAGATCGAGCACGGCCCGTTCCCCTGGTCGCGGGTCAAGTCGCTGAAGCTGATGCCGGTACTGGCGGTCAGCAACAGCACGCTGGAGAAGGACGACACGACCGCGCCGTGGTTCGCCGCTGGGGGTGACAAGGCGCCGGTCAGTGCCCAGACCAGCCTGGGCTACGGTGGCGATGTGGTAAGCCAGGTCCAGCTGGCACCGGTCAAGCTCGACGAAGCGGATGGCAACAGTATCGACTTCTCGGGCATGCAGATGGAAGTCAGTGGTGACCGGGAGGGCAAAGCCTCGAAGTTTCATGGCCATGCGGACCGCTTCGTGATGAAGCTGGTGCGCGATGACCAGCCGCCTGCCACCTTCGAGCTCAATGGCCTGAAGGTCGGGGGTAACCTGGCCGCCACGCAGCACGACGCCATCTACGTGGGCAACGTCGATCTGCTGCTGGCTGAAGCCAAGGTCACCTTGGGGCCCAGGCAGCAGGTGCTGCTGATCAAGGGCTTTGAGCAGAACGCCCTGCAGGCCCTGGACGGCCCGGATACCGTAGGTGGACATGTCGAATACAAGGTGGGCGATATCACCTGGGATGGTCGTGCGGTGGGCAAGGCCCAGATGGCGGTGAGCATCGCCTCGGTCAACGCCCCGGCGCTGCAAGCGTTGTCGAAGTGGTACCAGGCGCACCTGCCGGAATTCGAGGCCGCCGCTGCCGCCGGCCAGTCGGTGCCGCAAATCCGGATGGACGAGGCCGAGAAGGCCAGGTTCCAGGGTGACTTGCACACGTTGCTGGCTGCCAAGCCCAAGGTGGCCGTAGAGAACCTGTCGTTCAGGACCGCCAATGGCGAAAGCCGCTTCGACCTGTCGATGAACTTCGCTGCCCCGACCAGCTTCGACTTGCCGCCCGACCAGTTGAGCAAGCAGTTGATCACCGAGGTGAAAGGCAAGCTGTCGCTGTCCAAGCCGATGATGGGCGACCTGGCGACCTTGCAGGCGCTGCTGGATGGCCAGACCGATGCCCAGGCGATCGCTGCGCAATCCAGCCAGGCTGGGGAGATGGTCGGCATGATGGCGCTGCAGAGCGGCATGGCCACCGTGCAGGGCAACGATGTGGTCAGCAGCCTGCACTATGCCGACGGCATGGTCGATTTCAATGGCCGCAAGATGACCGTGGAAGAGTTTGCCATGCTCATGGCCGCGCACCTGGCGGCGCTGTCGCCGCAGGGTTGATCGATTCTCCTGTCCCGGCCCCTTCGCGGGCGCGCCCGCTCCCACAGGGTCTGCACAACTCCTGTGGGAGCGGGTGGGGCCGCGAAGAGGCCCGCACAGGCAACACAAAAACCCCTTTAGTAATCGCTGGATTATCTGTAGCCTTCGGCCTCCGATAATAATCCGCGCCCGCAGAGGGCCGTGGCGGCTTGTATGCCGTCCGGCACCCTTAGCCGATCTGCCAGGGCCGGGTGATACACTCGATTTGACGCGCACGCGCGCCTGCAGGTCCAGCGATCATGACCCAGATTTCAGAACGCCTGTTGGTTCAGGCCCACCTCGACGCCAAGCAGCCCAACCCGCTGACAGCCGAGCAGGAGGCCGAATACCGTGCGGCCATCGCTGCCGAGCTCAAGGCCCAGAACGCCGTGCTGGTTGCCCATTACTACTGCGACCCGGTCATCCAGGCGCTTGCCGAAGAAACCGGCGGCTGCGTGTCCGACTCGCTGGAAATGGCCCGCTTCGGAAAGAACCACGCTGCCGACACGGTGATTGTTGCCGGTGTGCGCTTCATGGGCGAGACAGCCAAGATCCTCACCCCGGAAAAACGCGTGCTGATGCCGACCCTGGAGGCCACCTGCTCGCTCGACCTCGGCTGCCCGGTGGAAGAGTTTTCGGCCTTCTGCGACCAGCACCCGGAACGTACCGTGGTGGTCTACGCCAACACGTCCGCTGCGGTCAAAGCCCGTGCTGACTGGGTAGTGACTTCAAGCTGCGCGCTGGAAATCGTCGAAAGCCTGATGGACAACGGCGAGACCATCATCTGGGGGCCGGACCAGCACCTGGGCCGCTATATCCAGAAGCAGACCGGCGCCGACATGCTGCTGTGGGACGGTGCCTGCATCGTTCACGAAGAGTTCAAGTCGCGCCAACTGGCCGACATGAAGGCGCTGTACCCGGACGCGGCCATTCTGGTGCACCCGGAGTCGCCAGAGTCGGTGATCGACCTGGCCGACGCGGTGGGCTCTACCAGCCAGCTGATCAAGGCGGCGCAAACCCTGCCGAACAAGACCTTCATCGTCGCAACCGACCGTGGCATCTTTTACAAGATGCAGCAGCTGTGCCCGGACAAGGAGTTCGTCGAAGCGCCCACCGCCGGTAACGGCGCGGCATGTCGCAGCTGCGCGCACTGCCCGTGGATGGCGATGAACACCCTGGAGCGGGTGCTGCATTGCTTGCGCAATGGTGGCGATGAAATCTTCGTCGACCCGGCGCTGGTGCCCAAGGCCATCAAGCCGCTGAACCGGATGCTGGACTTTACCCAGGCGGCGCGGCTGAAACTGTCCGGTAACGCCTGAGATTGCTGGGGCCGCTTTGCGGCCCTTTCGCGACACAAGGCCGCTCCTACAGGCGAATGCGATCCCGTGCAGGAGCGGCCTTGTGTCGCGAAAGGGGCGCAAAGCGCCCCCAAAATCCTCAGCGCCCCATCATTTCCCGAACCATGCGCTGCTGTTCCATGATCTCGCGCTGACGCTGGTCAATCTGCGAGGCCAGCGGGAAGTTGCCGCCCGCCCGGCGCTTGGCATAATCGAGCTGCTGGATCGCCTGGTCAAAATCCCCGACCAGAGTGAAATACTCGGCCCGCGCCCGGTGCAAACCGATGGTGTTGCCCGACAAGCCCCGTACTTCGGCCATGTCGTACCACACGTCCGGGTCATCCGGCCGGCTCTTGACCAGGTCGTTCAGCACCTTCTCCGCTTCGGCCGGCTTGTTCTGCTTCACCAGCAAATCGGCACGCACCTGTTTCAGCGGGTAATTGCCTGGGTACAGCCCCTGCATCCGCTCGGCCCGCTGCTGCGCGTCGGCCAGGCGGTTGTTGGTGATATCCAGGTCGATCTGCGCCAGGTTGTAGGTGATGTCGTTGGGTGCCTTGGCGAGCAGCGGCTTCAGCAGCTCGCGTGCTTCGTTCAACTGGCCGCCCTTGATCTGCGCCAGGGCCAGGCCATAACGCGCGGCGTCGAGCTTGGGGTCCTCGTCCAGCTGGGCGCGGAAGCGCTTGGCGGCCAGCCCCGGTGTGCCCTCGTAGGTCAGCGCCACCCGGGCGCGAATGAGCTGGTAGCGTGCGGTGTCCTCGACGCCGCCTTTGGGCGCCTGGTCGGCGCGGTTGCGGGTGTCGGCGATACGCGATTCGGTAACGGGGTGGGTCAGCAGAAATTCCGGCGGCTTGGCGTCATAGCGATACTGGCGTGCCAGGCGTTCGAACATGGTCGGCATGTTGCGCGGGTCATAGCCGGCCTTTTCCAGGTTCTGGATGCCTATGCGGTCGGCTTCCTGTTCATTCTGCCGCGAGAAGCGCCGCTGTTCCTGAATGGCCGCCGCCTGGGTACCGGCAATCATGCCGATACCTGCATCGCCAGCGCCGCCCGCCGCCAGCACGATGCCTGCCAGCAGCGCCGCCATCATCGGCAATTGCATGCGTTGCTGGGCCTCGACGCCGCGGGCGAAGTGGCGTTGCGACAAGTGCGCCAGTTCGTGGGCCAGCACCGAGGCGTACTCGCCTTCGGTCTGCGCGTTGAGGAACAAGCCGCCGTTGACCCCGACAATGCCACCCGGGGCGGCGAAGGCGTTGAGCTCGCGGCTGTCGATGAGGATGAACTCCAGGCGCCGGTCCTGCAGCTGGCTGGTCTCGGCCAGCTTGTACACGCTGGTTTCGACGTAGTCCTTGAGTTGCGGATCGTTCAGCTGGTTGACCTGGCCGCGCAGCAGGCTCAGCCAGGCGCGGCCCAGCTGGTGCTCCTGCTGCGGCGAGACGATCGCGGAACTGGCGTCCCCCAGCGATGGCAGGTCGTCAGCATGGCCGGGAAGGGCCAACAGGCAGGCCAGCGTCAGCAGGGTAGGGCGCAGTAGATTCATGCATGAAGCTCGCGTCGGTCAAAGATACCTACTGTAGCGGGCTCACACGTTGGCGACCAGTGGCGCTATTCTAGCCGGCCCGAACAAACGGCAGCCCGGCAATGCCATTGGAGAGCCCTGCGATGAGTGACACCCCGACCTGCGACGCCGAACTGGACGCCAGCGGGCTGAATTGCCCCTTGCCGTTGCTGAAGGCCAAGATGGAGCTCAACCGCCTGCCCAGCGGCGCAGTGCTGAAGGTGATCGCCACCGACGCCGGGTCCCAGCGTGACTTCCGCACTTTCGCCCGGCTGGCCGGTCATACGCTGCTGCGGGAAACGGCCGAGGCCGGCACCTACACCTACTGGCTGCGCAAGGCCTGAGTCTTACCAAGGATCGTCAATGTTCAAAGTGCTTCGCGACTGGATGCAGCGCTACTTCTCCGATGAGGAGGCAGTGGTGCTGGCGGTCCTGCTGTTCCTGGCCTTTACCGCAGTGCTTACCCTGGGCGGCATGCTCGCGCCGGTGCTGGCGGGCATGGTGCTGGCGTTTCTGATGCAGGGGCTGGTCAACGCCCTGGAGCGCCTGCGCGTACCCACGCGGTTGGCGGTGATGCTGGTGTTCGCCCTGTTCATGGGCGCACTGGCGGTGTTCATGCTGGTGCTGGTGCCGCTGCTGTGGCACCAGCTGATCACCCTGTTCAACGAGCTACCGGGCATGCTCGGCAAGTGGCAGTCGCTGCTGTTGCTGTTGCCCGAGCGCTACCCGCACCTGGTGTCGGACGAGCAGGTGCTGCATGCCATCGAGTCGGTGCGCGGTGAAATCGGCAAGTTCGGCCAGTGGGCGCTGACCTTCTCGCTGTCCAGCTTGCCGCTGCTGGTCAACGCCATGATCTACCTGGTGCTGGTGCCGATCCTGGTGTTCTTCTTCCTCAAGGACCGCGAGCTGATCGGGCGTTGGGTCAGCGGCTACCTGCCGCGCCAGCGCGCCCTACTGAACCGGGTGGGCAGCGAGATGAACCGGCAGATTGCCAACTACATCCGTGGCAAGGGCATCGAAATCCTGATTTGCGGCATTGCCACCTACATCGCCTTCATCAGCCTGGGGCTCAACTACGCCGCGCTGCTGGCGTTGCTGGTGGGGTTGTCGGTGGTGGTGCCTTACGTGGGGGCGGTGGTGGTGACCGTGCCGGTGACCTTGATCGCGTTGTTCCAGTGGGGTTGGGGTGACCAGTTCATCTACCTGATGACGGTGTACGCGATCATCCAGGCGCTGGATGGCAACGTGCTGGTACCGCTGCTGTTCTCCGAGGCGGTGAGCCTGCACCCGGTGGCGATCATCTGCGCGGTGCTGCTGTTTGGCGGGCTATGGGGGTTCTGGGGGATTTTCTTTGCCATCCCGCTGGCGACGCTGATCAAGGCGGTGCTGGATGCCTGGCCGCGGCAGGAGCCTAGCGTTTCGCCAATGCTGTGATTGTTGGGGCCGCTTTGCGGCCCTTCGCCGGCAAGCCAGCTCCTACACCGACCTCATCGCATTCAAGCCCTGTGCATTGCCTGTGGGAGCTGGCTTGCCGGCGATGGGCTGCAAGGCAGCCCCATCAATCTCAAGCCTTGTTCAGGGCTTGGGCAGCAGCCAGAACGGCATCCACATGCCCGGGTACTTTCACCCCACGCCACTCCTGGCGCAGCACACCGTCCTTGTCGATCAGGAAGGTGCTGCGGTCAACGCCCATGTATTCCTTGCCATACAGCTTCTTCAGCTTGATCACGTCGAACAGCTGGCACAGCGCCTCGTCCTTGTCGCTGATCAGTTCGAACGGGAAGCCTTGCTTGGCCTTGAAGTTCTCGTGCGACTTGATGCCGTCGCGCGAAACGCCGAACACCACGGTGTTGGCTGCGGCAAAGGCATCATGCTGGTCGCGGAAACCCTGGCCTTCGGTGGTGCAGCCCGGGGTGCTGTCCTTCGGGTAGAAGTACAGCACGACTTGCTGGCCCTTGAGTTCGGCCAGGCTGACGGGCTGCCCGCTGGTGGCCTGGGCCTGGAAGTCGGCAACGGGTTGGTCGAGTGCTACAGCCATGGTCGGTTTCCTTACATCGGGTTCTGTGGGCGCCATGGCTCGATCAGCGCATCGAGGTTCAAGGCATCGGCAAAGTCCAGGAACTGGTCACGCAGCCAGCTGATCTGGGTGCCGGCCGGCAGGATCACGGTGAACTGGGCATTGAGCATGCTGCTGCCGGTTTGCGGCGCCAGGTAGGTGTCGCAGGTCATGGCTTCGAGCTCGACGCGGTGGTCGAGGAAGAACTGGCACAGCTCGTTGATGATGTCCGGGCGATAGGCAGCGCTGACGTAGGCCACGTAAGGCAGGGCCTGGGGGCGCACCTCCTGGTCGGCGCTGCGCACCACGTCAAGGGTCAGGCCATGTTTTTTGCCCAGGCTCGGCAGCGACGCCTCAAGGCGGGCCAGGGCGTCCCAGCTGCCGCCAACCTGCAGCACCAGGGCGCTGGTCTCGCCGTGGCGGCTCAGGCGCGAGGTGACCACCGCGCAGCGGTTTTCGAAGGCAGCGCGGCTGAGGACGTTGGCCAGCTCCATGGGGTTGGGGCCCAGGGCACTGATGACAAGAAATTGTTCGCGGACGGTGGGGGTGGACATGCAGCATTCCTAAAGCGATGAGCGGTCGGCACAGGACGGGCGAAAGCCTCCTGTCGGCAGGGCCCGGGGCTCGCATGCGAGGTCGTGGACGCTGGCGGGGAGCAAGGTCGACGGCCCGGCGGGCCGCGCTGCACCGATCAAAGGGGCAAGGGTAGCGAAATAAGCCGCCGAGGGGAATGCTCCGCCCGCCTGCTTCGCTTGTGCAAGGCCGATGCCCCCAGTACCATTACCGCTCTCTTTTTCCGGCAGGAGCAGTTACATGATTGCGGGCAGTATGGTGGCACTGGTCACACCCATGGATGCACAAGGGCGTGTTGACTGGGGCAGCCTCGACAAACTTGTAGACTTCCACCTGGAAAACGGCACCCACGCAATCGTTGCGGTCGGCACCACCGGTGAGTCCGCCACGCTGGATGTCGAAGAACACATCCTGGTCATCAAGCACGTGGTCGAGCGCGTCAAGCGCAGCAAAAAACCGATCCCGGTCATCGCCGGCACGGGTGCCAACTCCACTGCCGAAGCCGTGCACCTGACCCAGAACGCCAAGAATGCCGGCGCCGACGCCTGCCTGCTGGTAGTGCCGTACTACAACAAGCCGACGCAAGAAGGCCTGTACCTGCACTTCAAGCACATCGCCGAAGCTGTCGACATCCCGCAGATCCTCTACAACGTACCCGGCCGCACCTCCTGCGACATGCAGGCCGAGACCGTGATCCGCCTGTCGACCGTGCCCAACATCATCGGTATCAAGGAAGCCACCGGCGACCTGGTCCGTGCCAAGGCCATCCTTGACGGCGTCAGCAAGGACTTCATCGTCATGTCCGGCGACGACCCGACCGCCGTCGAGCTGATCCTGATGGGCGGCAAGGGCAACATCTCCGTTACCGCCAACGTCGCCCCACGCGAAATGGCCGATCTGTGCGAGGCCGCCCTTGCGGGCAATGCCGAGAAGGCCCGCGCAATCAACGAAAAACTCATGCCGCTGCACAAAGACCTGTTCTGCGAAGCCAACCCGATTCCGGTGAAATGGGCGCTCGTCGAGATGGGCCTGATGCAAAAAGGCATTCGCCTGCCACTGACCTGGCTGAGCGAAGGCTGCCACGAAAAAGTCCGTACTGCCTTGCGCCAGTCCGGCGTACTGGTTTAAGAGGAAGTACACCGCATGAAGCGACTGGCTGGTCTTTCCGCCCTTGCCCTGATTATCTCCAGCACCAGTGGGTGTGGCTGGCTGTGGGGCGAGGATGGCTATTTCCGCGACCGCGGCAGCGATTACCTGCAGGCGCACCCCACCGCGCCGATGCAGTTGCCGCCGGACGCCAGCAGCGTCAAGCGGCTTGACCCGCTGCTGCCTATTCCGCGCAACGTCGCCGACGACAGCGCAACCGGCGAGTTCGAAGTGCCGCGCCCGCAGCCGCTGACCGGCGGCGCCCCGGTGACCGACTACAGCCTGCAGCGCAGCGGCAGCAGCCGTTGGGTGCTGGCCCAGCATTCGCCGGCCGAAGTCTGGCCGGTGGCCCGCCAGTTCTTCGAGGACAACGGCTTCCGCATTGCTGAAGAGCGCCCGCAGACCGGTGAATTCAACACCACCTGGCAGCGCTTCGATGAGCTGTCGGCATCGCTCGGCCAGCGCCTGGCCAGCACCGCCAGCAGCGCTGACAGCGAAGTGCGCGTACGTGTGCGCATGGAGCCTGGCGTGCAGCGCAACACCTCCGAGGTGTATGTGGTCAGCGTCGAGCGCCCGGCCGGCAGCACTGCCGAGCCTGCGTTCCCGTCCACTTCCGCCAACACCGGCGCCGATGCGCTGCTGGTCGACGAAATGCTTGCCAGCATGAACCGCAGCGCCGAGAAGGGCGGTTCGGTGTCGCTGCTGGCCGCGCGCGATTTCGACGCGCCAAGCCGCGTCAGCCTCAGCGAAGACGGCAGTGGCAACCCGGTGCTTTACCTTGGTGCCGACCTGGACCGCGCCTGGTCCGGCGTGGGCCGTGCCCTGGAGCAGGGGGGCGAGTGGCGTGTCGAGGACATCAACCGCAGCCTGGGCCTGTACTACATCAACCTGTCCGAAAAGCCTGACGACAAGCAGAACCAGCCGGGCTTCTTCAGCCGCCTGTTCGGCAGCGAGGCGACCAAGGAAGAGCGTGAAGCCCGCGCCGAGCGCTACCAGGTGCGCCTGAGCAAGGTGGGTGAGAGCGTGCAGGTCACGGTCGAGAAAAACATCAACACCGTGGCTCCGGCCGATGTCGCCCGCCGCGTGCTGAGCGCCATCCAGGACCACCTGGGCTAAGTGCGCTTCGCGGTACTCGGAAGCGGCAGCCAAGGGAACGGCACGCTGATCGCCAGTGGTGACACGTTCATCCTGGTCGATTGCGGCTTTTCCCTGCGCGAGACCGAGCGGCGCCTGGCGCTGCTCGGGGTGTCGCCGGCGCAGCTCAGCGCAGTCGTGGTCACTCACGAGCATGCCGACCACGTGCATGGCGTGGGTTTGCTGTCACGGCGCTACAATGTACCGGTCTACCTCAGCCAAGGGACCTTGCGTGGCATGCGCAAGCCGGTGGAGGTGGCCGGTTTTCTCGCTTGTGGCGAAACCCTGCGCATCGGCAGCCTGGAAGTCACCGCCGCGCGGGTCGAGCACGACGCCTTTGAACCGTTGCAGTACGTAATCGGCGACGGCCAGCGGCGCTTCGGCATGCTCACCGACCTGGGCTCGTACGACACGCTGTTGCTGGAGCGTTACCAGGGCCTGGATGCGTTGCTGATCGAGGCCAACCACTGTCGCGACCTGCTGGCACGCGGTCACTACCCGGCCTTCCTGAAGCGGCGGGTAGGTGGCATGCAAGGGCATTTGAACAATCACCAGGCCGCGCGCCTGGTGCACGAGTTGGGCTGGAGCAACCTGCAACACCTGGTGCTGGCCCACCTCAGCAGCAAGAACAACCTGCCACACTTGGCCCGCCAGTGCTTCGTCGACACCCTTGGGTGCGACCCGGACTGGCTCCAGGTGGCGAATCAGGAACACGGGCTCGACTGGCGCGAAATCGCCTAGCCCAACACCTCAAGCAAGCGGAGCCCAATCATGGAAAAACGCGACGAACTCTACCGCGGCAAGGCCAAATCGGTTTACAAGACCGATGACGCCGACCGCTTGATCCTGCTGTTCCGTAACGACACTTCGGCGTTCGACGGCAAGCGCATCGAACAGCTCGACCGCAAAGGCACGGTGAACAACAAGTTCAACGCCTTCATCATGCAAAAGCTCGAAGAAGCCGGCGTGCCGACCCAGTTCGACAAGCTGCTGGGCGACAACGAGTGCCTGGTGAAGAAGCTGGACATGATCCCGGTCGAATGCGTGGTGCGCAACTACGCCGCCGGCAGCCTGGTCAAGCGTCTGGGCGTGGAGGAGGGCATCAAGCTGGAGCCGTCCACCTTCGAGCTGTTCCTGAAGAACGACGAGAAGGGCGACCCCTTCATCAACGAATCCCACGTTGTCGCGTTCGGCTGGGGCACCGCCGAGCAGCTGGTGGAAATGAAAAAGCTGTCGCTGAAGGTCAACGAAGTGCTGACCAAGCTGTTCGATGACGCCGGCCTGCTGCTGGTCGACTTCAAGCTGGAGTTCGGTGTGTTCCACGGCCAGATCGTGCTGGGCGACGAGTTCAGCCCCGACGGCTGCCGCCTGTGGGACAAGGAAACCCGCAAGAAGATGGACAAGGACCGCTTCCGCCAGGGCCTGGGCGACGTGATCGAAGCCTACGAAGAAGTTGCCAAGCGCCTGGGCGTGCCGCTGTAAGCGACGCGTTCACGCAAGCGCCTGATACCACGCGACTTTTTTTAAAAAAAGGTTTGCGTTTCAAAAGAACGCTGGTATGATGCGCGGCATTGGAGAGATGCCGGAGTGGTCGAACGGGACGGATTCGAAATCCGTTGTACTGGCAACAGTACCTAGGGTTCAAATCCCTATCTCTCCGCCATATTAAAGGCCCCGAGCGCTGTATAGCCCTCGGGGCTTTTTTCGTTTGGGGGAATTTTGGGGGAATGGGGGAGCGTGTAATTCCCCCAAGCGTTCGCTATCATTCCGCCATGGCCTACTACGAGAAGCGCGGTGACGCCTGGCGTGCCCAGATCCGCCGCAAAGGATATCCAACCCTTTCCGCCACCTTTGACACCAAGGCAGAAGCCCAGCGATGGGCCGCCGAGATCGAGGGTGACATGTCGCGTGCGCGGTTTGTCGACATGCGCGAGGCTGAGAGCACCACGCTGGCCGAGGCCCTGGATCGATATCTGTCCGAGGTCACGTCGACCAAGAAGGGCGCCAGGCAGGAGCAGGTCCGCATTAAAAAGTGGAAAGAGCACAAGCTTGCCAGCAAGGGCCTTGCCGCGATCCGCTCGAGCGACATGGCCGCTTACCGCGATGCTGAGCTCAAGGAAGGCAAGTCGACGGCGACAGTCCGCCTCAACCTGGCGGTGATCAGCCACCTCTTCACGGTGGCCACCAAGGAATGGGGTATTGAAGGGCTGGCCAACCCGTGTCGGGCGATTCGGATGCCGAAGGGCAGCAAAGAAAGGGATCGGCGCCCGACGCCGGCTGAGCTCACCGCGCTGTACAAGGCAGCCGGCCAGATGAATGCACAGCTTCCTGTGTTCATTGAGTTGGCGGTGGAGACGGCGATGCGCCGGTCTGAGCTGTTGATGCTGCGCCGAGACCATGTGCGCGGCAAAGTAGCCTACCTGGAAGACACCAAGAATGGCGAGCGGCGTGCTGTGCCATTGTCCTCCCGGGCGATCGCCCTCCTAGAGGGGTTGCCCACGCCGATCGGTGGCGGCCGGTACTTCAACCTGGCGCTCAACACGATCAGCAACTACTTCCCCCGGGCCTGCGTGGCCGCTGGGATTGAAGGCCTACGTCTTCACGACCTCCGCCATGAGGCGACCAGTCGTTTCTTTGAACGCGGCTTCACTATGATGGAGGTCGCGAGTATCACGGGTCACAAGACCCTGGCGATGCTAAAGCGCTACACACACCTCAGCCCGCAGGACCTCGCTGAGAAACTCGGTTAACACAGGGAACGTTGAGTTGTCATTCAAGCCCATCGATGCTTCTGGCGCCTGCTTCGCGCGCTGCAACTTGCTCATGCTTTCAACCTTTGAACCAGGCCAGGATCACGTCAAGGATGATATCTGTCGGTCCGTTCTGGTCATGGCGGTCAGTGCGGTCGATTCGTATATGCACTGGCTGGTTTACGACAAACTATCTGATGTTCGAAAGGGGAAGGACCTCCCTCCGGCATTGGCTAAGTTGGCTGTTCCCTTTTCGAGCATGGCGCATCTGGCTGACTCGGTAGTAGAGAATAGGAACAAGATTCGCCCTTGGGTGCAGGTAAAGAATGCTATGCAGAAAAAGCTGCTATCGGAGACTTTCCAGTCATTCGACCAGCTGAGTGTGGCGATGTCCATGGCAGGTATTAGCGGCGGCTGGAGGAAGATTTCCGAGCAACTTGGAGAGCCAACGGCTGCACTCAAGGCTCGGCTGAATCACATAGTTCACAGGCGTAATCAGATTGTTCATGAGGGTGACATCATGAGGAAATCCAGACCGCGACATGTGGTGTTCAATGACATCAGCGTTGACCAGACGATTGAAGATGTTGACTGGCTGGACGATTTGGTCACGGCTATTGATTTGATCCGCTAGGCCACACGTAGAGGCGGCGGAGCTTTCCGCTTGCGACCAGGCTTTGGCTTCTGATGCTCTCCATCCCTAAACTCGCGAAGGAACTTGCGCACGTCCTCTTTCAGCCAGCAGTGCCGGTTGCCCATCTTGAAGCTCTTGGGCAGCCACGGTACCCCACGGCGAATTCCTTCCCTGATCGACGCCTCGGTGCGGCCCAGCAGCTTGGCCAGGCCCTCGACCGTCAGCACCTCGGTTTCTTCGCTCATTCCGTCCTCCCGACCTGACGCGCCAGATTCTGGTTGTCACGCTGATCTGTCACGTCAATTGCCTTCAGTTCATTGATTACTGATTCGATACCGGCGACATAGCTGCCAGGCCGGCCTACCGTTGCTCCGGCCAATCGGTCTACTACTACCTGGGCCGGCGAACCCTGCAGCGAGGCGACCAGGTCAACGGCCCAGCGCCTCGCCTCCAGGTACATGAGGCGGTTGATTGGCCCAATTGCAGGCATTGCTACGCCTGAGGTCTTGATGCCTTGGTCGACGGCATGCGGAGCTGGTGCCTTTGCGGCCGATCTCGACACTACCGAGTTGATCCGCCCGCGGCCCCGCTTGAGCCCCATCGACTCGATGATCTCCATCGCTGCCTGACTGACATCCCGCTTGCTCATGAAGCCCCCCGGAAGTGGTCGGCCAACACCCGGCGCCCGTCCAGGCCGCAGGCAGCGGACAGGTCGAGGACCTGCCCAAAGGTTGTGTCGCGCTGCTGCAGAGCATCCCACAGCAGCAGGAGCAGGCCGGCCTGGCTCATGGCTGCTGCTCCTGCACCACCTGCTGCTCCAAGGCCTCCAGACGCAGAGCGGTATCGATCTCCTGATCCAGTTCTTCGGCGGAGAGCCAGTTGTCGCCGCGCACCACCAGCAGGTCTTCATCTGGATCTTCGATGCGCTCACGGTCACGCAGCAACCGGTACCGGCGTGCGTCGGCCACCAGCTTGACGTGGTCGTCGATACCGAACGCCTTGCAGAAGGCTGGCTGACCCTTCTCGGCCATATAGCGCATGGCGTCGTTGATGTCGCTGAACTGCAGGTCGCCTTCCACCACAACGTGACGAAGCGCGACCGACAGGAAGTCCAGCACCTGCACATCGGTCCAAGGCGTGTACACAGCCACCATCTGCGGAGCACCGCCGGCACGGGCAAGGGCCTTCTCAAGCTCCCATTGCAAGTCGCCCTCGCTGGCGCCAGCGATCACGGCCAGGCCGTTGCCCAATTGCACATATGCCTCAAGCCGCACGTAGGATTTGATCTCCTCCAGCGTGTGACCGTCGGCAGGGCGCACCACCAGGGTGATACGGTCAGGCGACTGCATGTGGAGTCCCCTTAGCATCTGCTGCCTTGGCGAGCGCATCGAGGAGGGCGTTGACGCGCGCACGCCCATCCAGCTCGTTGCGGATCGCGGTGACGATCAAGCTGTTCATGCTGCGGTCATCTGCGTTGGCTGCCGCTGCAACCTGGTCACGCATACCGTCAGGCAAGCGCACTACGAATTTGTCCGCTTCGCGGGAGCCGTATTCAAAGCTCATGGCTCACCTCCTCTCCCTTTTGCGCCTGAATGCGCTCGTAGATTTCCTGGCGGTGCACTTCAACGTCCGCCGGCGCTTCAACACCCAGGCGAACCTGCATGCGGTTGACGCCAAGGACGGTGACGCTGATGTCGTCGTTGATGCGGATGGTTTCGCCTACGCGGCGAGTTAGGATCAACATGGTCAAACTCCTTGTAGGGGAGGGCGGCGATTGCCGCCCTTCAATTCACTGTGTTGTGCGCAGTTCGTTGCGTGGCACCCAGCCGCCGGTGGTTTTCACCATGCAGCCGACGTAGGGCGCGAACTTGGTGTGCCGCTCAGTCTGGTAGCCGTACCATTGGCAAGCCCCCCCAGTTCACAGCGGCGGCGATTGAGAGTGCGCACAGGGCAAGCCCTACAACCGCGCCCAGGCCAATGTGCTTGCGCTTCAAGCCTCGATACCGAAGTCTTTGGGGCGCAAGCCCAGCTGCACACCAACCTCGGCCAGGACCTTGAGTTCTTCGGGGCTGATATTTCCGTCGCCCTCGGCAACGGTGATCATGTTCACGAACACCTCCTCGGCATCGAGAGGGTTGTTCTTGATGTCCGCGATCTCGCGCATGATGTTCATGCGTCCCAGGCGGAAACCGGCCTGCAGTTGCTCGGTGAAGAGGTTCACGGTGGCGGTGATCTCTTGGCCGAAGTGCTCCAGGTTCTTGTTTGCCCGGATCTGAATGTCGATCTGAGCCGCCTCGTTCTTGCTGATCTCGCCGTCAGCCGCCGCCACCAGCAGGCAGCCACCGACGATGGCTTGCATCAGGTCACGGTTTTCCAGCTTCTTGACTGCGCGCTTGGCGCCGAACAGTTTCTTTCCAATACCGAACATGGGTCTTTCCTCTTGGGTTGGTGGAGCTTTCTTCAAGCAAGCCGGTGGCCTGCCGCGTTTGTTGGCTTTCGCAAAATCAGGGTTGGATCAGGTCAGGCGGGTAGCGTCACGCCACCGCCAGGGCGCACTCAGCGCGCCGGGTTGCGATACGGGTTTCAACCTTGCGTTCGCCTTGACGGCGTACGCGTGTGAATTCGTCAGCGCTGGATACGGAATGCCCAACCAGCACAGCGCAGATAGTCAAGACCATCGGGGAAATCAGGCCTCTTCGCATCGCTTCTGCCACGAGCTGCGCACGCTTGATCACACCTAGTTTGGTGCTGGCCGCAAGCAAGCGCTTGTCGATGGTGTCCTTGGCTATACCGAGCTCACGGGCTGCTTCTTTGCTTGTCAGCCCGCATGCCACGGCCATGACGCACTGAAGCTCGCGTTCCGCTAAGCCCAGCCCAAGGCTGCCAGTCCAATTACCGAAGGTCAGTGCGTTCATGTGATTCGCTCCGTGCGAGTTAGTTGATGTGGCGAATAATGGTTTCCCTTTATTAGCATGTCAACAGGTATACCTTTATTTTTTTGCGGTACTTCCATCGGCCAGTATCGCTTGGGTACCCTTTGCTGTATGGATATACAGTAATCAGGAGAAGGTTGTGGCCAAGCAAAAAAAACAAGCGGCAGAGCAGCGCACGGAGATGACAGGCATGGAACGCTTGGTCTTGAGGATTTCTTCGATGATCAATCACCCGATAGCTCAGACCCAGAGGTGGGTCACAATTCACCAGCTTGATACTGATAGCGATCAGAATTGGGAGGAGGTCATGAGCATGATTGCTGAAACCCCTGGGATAGATATGACCTTCAGCGATGATGGAAGCGTGACGCTTCAGTGGGAGGCCGATGAAGAGCAGACCTCCACCTTGGCGATGGAGGGGGTAGAAGCCGAAGAGGAGGTAGTTTCCCCGTTTTAAGGGTGCTTTTGAGCGCTGGGCCCCAGGCTCGGCGCGTTACAGCAGGTTGCCATTCCAGACGTATAGGACCTTTGCCTGGATGTAGGTCTCTTCCTTACGGATCATCCTGTCCTTATGTTTCGGGTTGTCGGAGATCATCTCAAAGTGGTCTTCGTCTGCAACCTGGAGGCGCTTGATGTACTCATGGCCGCACCAGGAGATGAAATACACTCCATCGCCGATGAACTCGCGAACAGTCACGTCGACAATCAACGGGTCGCGGTCCTTGATGGTTGGAGCCATTGATTGACCCCATCCAGTGACTAGCTTGAGGTGATGTGGCTCTTTGAAGTCAAGCCCCAGTTCCCGCAGGTGGCTCAAGCTGACGCGAACGTCTTTGAGCATTTCTGGGTAGTCGTGCGTCACTTGGCCGCCACCCATTGCTCCCCGCACGTCATAGTGTGCAATTCTGATCATATCGCCGGAGGAGCCACGTTTGGCCACCACCTTTGCAGAGCTGTCGCTAGGGTGTGAGTCGGTCTCTTCGGCAGCCTGAAGCAGACGATTGCGCGCCTCTTCCGACAGGCCCGAGCCCGTTTTCTCCAGCATCTGCCTGACCATATCAGCAGCCGAGAGCTTCTGTATCTCCTCTCCGACGAGAGCGTAGCCATCCTCAGTTGGCCTGGGGATGCTACCCACTCCCTCCGCTAACCAAAGCGCATCAACCCCGCAGATCTGGGCGATCTTCACCAGGTGGCTACTGGATCGGGAGAGCCCCCTCTCGATTTCCGAGATTGAGGCTTGCGCGATGCCTGCCCTTTCGGCCAGCTCGGTCTGTGTAAGCCCTTTCAGGCGGCGGGCGTGTTTGAGTCGATCTTTGAGTTCCATAACGCACCAATCTAATGGTTAGCCTTTTTCCTTGCAAAAAGGTATGCCTCTAAAATACAGTAAAGGCATACCTCTATTCGGCGTTAAGCCCATGAATGAAATCTTCAATGACCTGGTCAAGTTTTTTGGCGGCCAGGTGGCAACAGCGAAAGCGCTCGGCGTGACGCAAGGTACTGTCAGCGGCTGGGTGCGCGGCGTCCATGGGTGCTCTGCTGATATGGCGCTAATCATTCAGGCCAAAACTCATGGGCGGTTCGCCGCTTCGTGCATTCGTCCATCGCTGGCGGAATCTCTTCCGACCTTGGAACAAAAGGTACCAGCAAGAGGCCATCACGCGCAGACCAACGAATCTGCTGTGAATTCATCCAGTACGGCGCTGGCGAGCTTATGAGCGCCTGCGCTGCCCAGTTTTTGTTGTCGGGCTGACTTTTCAGCAGGCAACAAAAAACCCGCTTGCCGGCGGGTTCTTTAAATCCGGTCCCTTGCCGGGGACCTTCTTGAATCTTCGTCACTTGGAGACGATTTCATGCACCCAAAAAATAACACCACGGCTTCAAGCGCGCAAGAGAGCGTGCTTGCCAGTCTGCTGGTGACCCGAGTATCAGAATTCAGCCCGGTCAGCGGTGGCAGTCTGTTTGCCGTTGTAGAAGGTATCAGCTGCGGTGACGCTATGAATGTGGCAAGTGCCAGCCTTTCCTCTGCCGAGGCTCTACTCGGCGACCTGGTTGCCGACGGCGACAGCGTGCATCAAGCCTATGCAATTCGGGCCCTGGTGCGCGAGGCCAAGGCGTTGATCGACTCTAGCGTTGTTTCGGTTGAGCTAGCGGAGGGGGCACGATGAAACACACCCCTGAAACCGTTGATCATCCTTTCTCAGTGCACGGCCTGCATGATGTTCTGCAAGCTGCCGGAGGCATACCAGTTCACGAATCGCTTGATGCAGCAATTGATCGACTTCAAGTGGCAATTGGTGGTGTTCGTGAGCTTATGCAAATCTCCTCGATATCGATCCAGGCGTCCTTGGTTTTCTTTGCGGCAGAAAGCGCCCTAGCGCTGGTTATCGCTGCGCATGCCGGTGTTGCGCCGCAGAATGAAAGCGCCCAACGCGCGCCACACAAACCTGCCTCGCTAGTTCGTCGCGCGGGAGGTGCGGCATGAACCAAGTTATCCCAGCATGGCAGCCAGATGGCCTGCACGGCGAGATCGTCAGTGACGTTACCCTCACCGCAGCCGACATCGCACGCTTCAACGAAGCCCGCGAGTCTTTCAAGTTGATCAAAGCCTTGTACTGGGCGCATGTGGTGCCCTCGCTCGGCGGATTCGACAATCCTGTAGCCGGCGAA
>NZ_JABMCN010000129.1 GCF_013179515.1 Pseudomonas sp. CM27 | reverse complement strand
ATACCTCAGGAATGATCTGCTCTGGTTGCAGCAGGTATTCCAGCAGGCTGCTTGCACAGGCGTTAATGCCTTCCTGCACCACCATCTCGAAACCATGGGTGTTTTCTGTGGGTATGGCGATGCAGCCGGCTCGGGCGTCCGTACCGGTACTGAGCACCGCGCTTGCATCGGACGCAAAATCAACCAGCAGTGCGACTTGGGGGGTGTAACCAGCCCGGTGCGTGGCCGCGATCAGGGCCTGTACCACTTGGCGGGAGTAATAGCCCTTCTGGTCACCCGTGTTGATGATCGGGTCGGCAGACAGCCTGGTTCCGTACTCCTCCAGCACCGGACCGACCTCGATGGCAATGGTGGTATCGCCCGGCAGCCTGGACGCCGCATACATAGCGCCCGCGTTGGATTCTTCCTCCAACGTCGTCAATACGAACCACACATCCTGGCGCAATTCGCTGCGCCTTAGCTGTAGCTGATGAGCACAATGGATCACCGCAGCCAAGGGCGCGCGATCGTCAAGAAAATGCGCCGCAATGCTGTCGTGGACCTTGAACGGTTGCCGCCAATGGCGGCTCAGCACCACCCGCGTACCTGGCCGTACGCCGACTGCCTCCAACGCCTTCTTGGGTTTGCGCGTGACCACATGGAGGTCAGACCACTGCACCGCTCCAGCCAACACGTCACGCCCGCTGGCGGTCTGCCCACTGCTGTGCATCGACCCGAAAGACAGGACGCCGGGAAGCATCTGTCGATCACCCAGGATGTCCACAGGGCAGACGCCAAAGCTGATTGGCTGCGCGCCGCCGAGTGCCAGCACTTCGAGCGTGCCGTCCGGCCTGACGTTCTTTACGATCATGGCAATTTCGTCCAGGTGAGCCATGACCTTGATCGACGCGTCGGGCTTGGCATCGCCAGCGGCGCGGATCACCCCGAGCAGGTTGCCGGCGTTGTCGGTATGCACATCGTCGCAGTACGCCCCAAGCGCATCGCGACATACCGCCCGCACTTCATCTTCTTGGCCGCCTGGGCCGCGGGCCAGTAACAAGGCTTCTAGCAGCGGCATGATTTCCATGGGGCTACCTCTGTCTTTTGAAATAGCCAGGGCGACGACCCTGGCCTTGCCTGCCAGCAAGCAACGCCTCAGGCGCTGCTTGTGCCGCTGTTAGAGAATTTCTTGACATCGATAGGCAGCGCGACAAATTCGGGCCCTTGCCCTGATGGCCGCCAACGTACATTGGCAATACCGTAACGCTCCGCCATGGGCCGGCTGACCTTCTTTATCTTGTGCTGACCAAACCTGGGAATGATACCTACCCCCGCATCGCAGCTCGCCCAGTGCCAGGCTTCAGCGTTGTCCATACACTCAAGCCGGATGATGAAGGTGCGGAATTCTCCATGTAGCTCATATTCGATTACATACAGTTGCGGTCCTGCCATGGGACTCTCCTCCATTGTTCAGGCTAATGGAGCGGGCGAAAGCAAAAAAAATTCAGAAATTTTGACTGACTGGTCATTACGCGTTTCGCATTGCGATCGCGAAGGCGCTATGCCTTCGCGAAGCTCGCCATGAAGCCGGGCTAGACACCCGGTCCCAGGTAGTGGCGATCAGGACTGTTTCTTTTCCTCGACCTCAGCCAGACGCTGTTTGATGTGCTGGGTCTGTTGCGCCTGCTCCTTGATCGAGGTAGGCGTTATGACTTTGTCCACCGCCTCGGTTTCCGGCTCCGGCTGTTTTAGCACCGGGCCTGGCACCTGTTCGCCGCGTTGCGCCTGTTCAGAAGCAAGCGGCTGAGGGACCTTGTCGCCTGTGTTGTCATCGGTGCGCTTCATTGGGATTTCCTCATACTGTTGAAGTCATTCAGAAGAACCCGAAGGCAGGCAAAAAGTTTGTTCCGTTTGCCTCAACGGCCAACAGGCCCGACGCATCAGCGGGTTGGCCAACGCCGCGCCGTAGGCCGTAATGACGATGTATTCATCTTGCCCTCTACCGCAACCCGTCTGGCATAACCAACCCCCCATACCAGTGCGCGACTCACGGTTTCGCCGGCACGTTGCGAGTATGCCCGCTCGCAAATCAGTGAACCGTCTGCGCGATAGACACCGATGAACAATTGCGTGGCACCTGTGCGTGACAACCGTGCCTGCACCTCCAGGCAGGTGCCGTTATCAAGGGCTTCTTCGTGGGTCTGATGGTGCAGGATCGGGTCATACCATTGTCGGTAGGTCTCGCCTCTTTTTTTCATTTGTCTGCCCTCGCCGATGGTGTAGCCGGTAGATCGTTCTCACCGCTCATCAGTCGAAAACAATCAACAACGTCAGACAGCCGGCTTGGTTGTACAAAACCTTCTTTCTGTACAACCGCCATTCGTCGTCAATACATGAATTCCAGACAACCTTCCTGCCGTGTTCATTCTTCTAACTGAACAAGCCAAAACATTCGGCAACAATTACGGGACAAGGACATGGCAAAGGGATTCACGAAGGGCGCCCGGCTACTCGAGTTGATGCTGCTGGGGTTCGTCACGCTGCAGTTGGCGGGCTGCGACATGGTGTTGTTCAACCCAAAAGGCCAGGTGGGGTCGGAACAACGCAACCTGATCATCCTGGCCACGCTGCTGATGCTGATCGTGGTGGTCCCGGTGATGATCATGGCGTTGGTCTTCTCGGTGCACTACCGGTCCTCCAACGAAAAGGCCCGCTACACCCCGGAGTGGAGCCATTCTCGGGTCATCGAAGCGGTGGTGTGGGGTGTGCCCCTGGTCATCATCACCGTGCTCGGTATCGTGACCTGGCGTTCTACCCATGCCCTAGACCCTTATCGACCACTCGAATCCGACAACCCCCCGGTCAAAGTGCAGGTGATCGCCACCGATTGGAAGTGGCTGTTCGTCTACCCCGAGCTGGGCATCGCCTCCGTCAATGAACTGGCAATGCCCGTTGATACGCCCGTGGACTTTCGCGTGACCGCCGATGGCGCCATTACTTCGTTCTTCATCCCCGCGCTGGGCGGCCAGATCTACGCCATGGCCGGCATGCAGACCCAGCTGCACCTGATCGCCAATCACCCAGGCACCTACACCGGAATCGCCGCCAACTACAACGGCCCGGGGTTTTCCGACATGCACTTCAAGGCGCTGGCGCTCGACCAGGCTGGCTTCGATGCCTGGGTCGCCAAGGTACGCAGCTCAGAACGTCAGCTCGACCCGGACGGCTATGCCCGGCTGGCCAAACCGAGCGTCGCCCACCCGGTGGAGCATTACGCTGCGGTCACCCCTCAGCTGTTCCAGTCACTCATCGACAAGTACCAGGGCGTCAACCGTTCTCGCGAGGTCGAGCGGCGTTTGAGCGACCCGCAAGGTGAAACGCCGCAAGGCAGCAAGGAGTAACGCACATGTTCGGAAAATTGAGCCGGGACGCCATCCCCCTCGACGAGCCCATCATCATGTACACCCTCGCCGTGGTCGGTCTGATCGGCATTGGCGGGGTCGGGGCCATCACCTACAAGCGCAAATGGACGTACCTTTGGAAGGAGTGGTTCACCTCGGTCGATCACAAACGCATCGGTGTGATGTATATCGTTGTCGCCCTGGTGATGTTGCTGCGCGGTTTCGCCGACGCGTTGATGATGCGCACGCAGCAAGCGATGGCATCGGATGGCTCACCCGGCTATCTGCCGCCGGAACACTACGACCAGATTTTCACCGCCCATGGCGTGATCATGATTTTTTTCATGGCCATGCCGTTCGTGGTCGGCCTGATGAACATCGTGGTGCCGCTGCAGATCGGCGCGCGTGACGTGGCTTATCCGTTCCTCAACGCAGTGAGCTTCTGGCTGTTCGTCTCGGGCGCCTTGCTGGTGAATATCTCGCTGGGCATTGGTGAGTTCGCCCGCACCGGCTGGGTCGCCTACCCGCCGCTGTCGGGCATCGGTTACAGCCCTGGGGTGGGGGTCGATTATTACATCTGGTCACTGCAAATATCCGGCATAGGCACGTTGCTGACGGGGCTGAACTTCTTCGTCACTGTTCTCAAAATGCGCACGACCGGCATGACACTGTTTCGCATGCCGGTATTCACCTGGACGGTGCTGTGCACGTCGATCCTGATTCTGGCAGCCTTTCCGATCCTTACCGCCACCTTGTTCATGCTTAGCCTGGACCGCTACTTGGGCATGCATTTCTTTACCAACGAGATGGGCGGCAACCCGATGATGTACATCAACCTCATCTGGGCCTGGGGTCACCCGGAGGTTTACATTCTGATTCTGCCGGCCTTCGGCATCTTCTCGGAAGTGGCGTCGACGTTTTCACGCAAGCGCCTGTTCGGCTACCACTCACTGGTGTGGGCGACCATCGTGATCACCGTGCTGTCGTTCATCGTCTGGGTGCACCACTTCTTCACCATGGGCGCAGGGCCCAACGTGAACGCCTTCTTCGGCATCATGACCATGATCATTGCCGTGCCCACCGGGGTAAAAATCTTCACTTGGCTATTTACCATGTACCGCGGTCGAGTACGTTTTGAAACGCCGATGCTGTGGACCGTAGGTTTCATCGTCACCTTCAGCATTGGCGGTATGACCGGTGTACTGCTGGCCGTGCCGGGCGCGGACTTCTTGCTGCACAACAGCCTGTTTCTGATTGCGCATTTCCATAACGTAATTATTGGGGGAGCAGTATTCGGTTACCTCTGCGGCCTCACCTACTGGTTCCCCAAGGCTTTTGGTTTCAAGCTCTATGACCCGTTGGGCCGCGCCGCGTTCTGGTGCTGGCTGGCAGGCTTCTACTTTGCCTTCATGCCCTCCTACTTCCTCGGCTTCATGGGCATGACCCGGCGCCTGAACCACTTCAACGTGCCGGAATGGCGCCCCTTCCTGTTACTGGAAATGGTTGGTGTGCTGATCATTCTCTGTGGCGTGGCCTGCCAAGTCATGCAACTGGTCGTGAGCATTCGCAAGCGCCACGAAAACCGCGACCACACCGGTGACCCGTGGGACGGACGCACACTGGAATGGGCTACCGCGTCGCCGCCGCCGTTCTACAACTTCGCCGAGCAGCCGGTGGTCCACGGTATCGACGCGTACTGGGGAATGAAGGAGCGTGGCGTCAAGACACTGATCGAGGCGGATTTCCGCAAGATTCACATGCCCTGCAACACCAGCCTGGGCGTGGTGATCGGCGTGCTCAGCACCGTCCTGGGCTTCGCCTTGGTGTGGCACATCTGGTGGCTGGTGATTACCAGCCTGCTTGCCACAGTCGCAGCCTTGGTCGTACGTAGCTACGACCAGCATACCGAGTACTACGTCACGGCCGAGGAAGTCGAGCGCGTAGAAACCGAACGGCGCCAACTGATGGCGGAGGCCTGAACCATGTCGCATATCGTTCTGAATGAGTCTGCCCATCAGCAGGAGCAAGGGTATGAAGATGCCGGCTCTCTGAGCCTGTTCGGCTTCTGGATTTACCTGATGACCGACTGCATTTTGTTCGCCACGTTGTTCGCCACTTATGCCGTCCTGGGCCAGGCGGTGGCCGGTGGGCCCAGCGCAGCGGACATCTTCGAACTGCCCTACGTGCTTGCAGAAACTTTTCTCTTGCTGTTCAGCAGCATTACGTATGGCTACGCCATGCTGGCCAACCATCGCAAAGACAAACGTCGAGTGCTGCAGTGGCTGGGCATCACCTTTGTGCTAGGCCTGGGGTTCATCGCCATGGAGATCAACGAGTTCCATCACTTGATCGCCGAAGGCTACGGCCCGCAACGTAGTGCATTCCTCACCGGGTTCTTCACGCTGGTCGGCACCCATGGCCTGCATGTGCTGGTTGGCTTGGTGTGGATGGCCCTGCTGATGATTCAAGTGCAACAGCGCGGCCTGTGCTGCGTCAACTCCACACGCCTTAGTTGCCTCAGCCTGTTCTGGCACTTTCTCGACATCGTGTGGGTATGCGTCTTTACCGTCGTCTACCTGTTCGGGGTGATCTGATGAGCAGCGAAAGCCAGGTTCACAGCAGCGCCGGGGCCAGCCAATCCAGCCACAAGACTTACAACATCGGCTTCGTGCTGGCCGCATTGTTGACGCTGATTCCGTTCGCTCTGGCCCTGTATCCCAGCCTCCCGCGCAGTATCACCTTCTTGCTGATATTGACCTGCGCAGTGATCCAGATCCTCGTGCACATGGTGTTCTTCCTGCACCTGACTACCGCACGCGAGCAACGCTGGAGCTTGGTAGCACTGGTGTTTACGGCCGTGATCATCGTACTGCTGGTGGGGCTCTCGCTGTGGATCATGTACTACGTGCATTACAACATGCTGGGTTTGTGAAATCCGATCGACATACGGCGCCTCATTGACGTCCAAGCACAGTGACCTGCTTATCAATCCAGGGCAACCAAGGAGGCTAACCGCCAATGAATGATCGACTCATTGCATTGTTCACCGACACCACCGTATTCGGTATCTCCATTCTCAATGTGCTTGTAGCACTGTGCGTGGCACTGCTCACGTTTCTGGTGGCCCGCGCTGCCATCAGTTTTCTGTTGCACCGGGTCCGGCGCTGGTCCGAGCACGATGGCGCGTTGAGCCAGGTACTGGCCAAAGTAATGTCAGGTACCAGCAACTTTTTGCTGTTCCTCGCCTCGTTGCTGGTGGGCCTGAGTATGCTCGACCTGCCAGAACGCTGGCTGACTCGGGTCAGCAGCCTGTGGTTCGTGGTTGCCGCATTGCAGATCGGCCTGTGGGCCAACCGCGCCATTGGCCTGGGGTTGAGCCGCTATTTCGCCCGCCACAATGCTACCGGCCTGAACCAAGGCAGTGCCTTGGCCACCCTTTCGGCCTGGGGCGCGCGGGTGCTGCTATGGTCCGTGGTGCTTCTGGCAATGCTGTCGAACCTGGGGGTGAACATCACCGCTTTTGTCGCCAGTCTGGGCGTGGGCGGCATCGCGGTAGCCTTGGCCGTGCAAAACATCCTCGGCGATCTGTTCGCCTCGCTGTCGATTGCGGTGGACAAGCCCTTCGAGGTCGGCGACTTCATCGTCATCGGGCCGCTGGCTGGCACCGTCGAGCACGTTGGCCTCAAGACCACGCGCATCCGTAGCCTCGGTGGCGAGCAGATCGTGATGGCCAACGCCAGCATGATCAGCAGCACGATCCAGAACTACAAGCGCCTGCAAGAACGGCGGATCGTGTTTGAATTCGGCCTCTCTTATGACACGCCTACCGAGGCGGTGAAAAAAGCGCCGGCCATCGTCGAAGAAGCCATCAAAGACCAACAGCAGGTACGCTTCGACCGCGCACATCTGCGCGGCTTCGGCAAGGAAGCGCTGGAGTTCGAATGTGTCTATATCGTCAAGGACCCAGGCTACAACCTGTACATGGATATTCAACAGGCCATCAATTTTCGGCTCCTGGAGCGCTTCTCCACGATAGGGGCCAAATTCGCCGTGCCGGTACGCGCAATCAAAGTCACCGCCTTGCCAGAGGAAGCCAACCGGTTGGGGCAAGGCCGTGAGGGGCGAGGCCTCAGAGGCGCTTGAACAAGGGCATGAGGGGCATCTCGCCCCCCTTGCCCACGGCCTGACTCAAGGCTGTTGATAATGGCCGGGCGAAGTGCCCGGTTCATGATCGTGCTCCTGCCGCTGCACTTGTACGTCCGTGAAAGAGGACGCTTCGTTGCGGTGCAAACCTTGCAGGTACTCGCGCGCAGCCTCGCGGCTAAGGTCTTCTTCGTCACTGCGGAACTCGCAAGTGCCGGGCTGGTTGTCGAGGATGTAGCTGATCAAATACAAATACTTGGCCATCGCTGGGTTCTCCGAGGCTTGCAGACGGGGACGACTCATTGGGTTGATCCAGGCTTGAGCGTTGGCGTTCAGCAGGGCTGACGACTGGCTCTAGCTTGATGCTTTGGGTGCCATCTGTCGTTTCAATCGATCGTTACAGCACTGGCGTTTTCCCAACTGTACCCATTACTGGAAGCGAGGTACTTGAAATGGCAACGGTACAAGACAATCTGCTGGACTGGCTGCGCGACGCACATGCCATGGAGCAACAGGCCGAGAGCATGCTCAAGGGCCAGGCCGAACGTCTCGAACATTACCCCGAGCTCAAGGGGCGTATCGTTCAGCACATCGAAGAAACCCAAGGGCAACAACGCCTGCTGCTCGGGTGCATCGAGCGATTGGGGGGTAGCACTTCCACGCTCAAGGACCTTGCCGGCAAGCTCATGGCGTTCGGCCAGGCTGTCGGTGGCATGGTCATGAGCGATGAAGTGGTCAAGGGCGCCATGTCTGGCTATGTATTCGAAAACATGGAGATCGCGTCGTACACGGTATTGATAGAGGCGGCCGAAGCGGCCGGTGACACCGCCACCGCGCAAGCCTGCAGGTCCATACTCAAGGAAGAAGAAGCGATGGCTCAGTGGCTCAAGGACCACCTTCCGGAAATTACCCGTGCGTTCCTGGCCCGGTCTGCCAACCCGGACACCGAGGCTAAACGCTAGAATGAGGCCCGCAGCGGACACCCTCCGCTGCGGGTATTTTCAGGCCGGCTGGTCGCCGTTGACCTTGCCCAGTTCAGCGCCGGTCAAGGGTTGTGCTTCGGGATTGGACTGAGTTCTGACTTTCATGGCATCGGCAGCCGCAGCCGAAGCCTGGTCAAGCTGCACACTTGCCATGCCATCGCCGCCATCCACGGCAGGTTGGGGCTGGTCGACGTAATTCCAATCCGGTCCCTCATTCCACGACCCCCGCATTTCTGCCCCATGAGACATATTGAAGTAGGTGCGGTTGAAGGCCGGATCACCGGGCAGCTTGCCCTGCGGGAAGTTCGGTTGAATCGAGTGCAGGGCCTTTTCGAACGACATCTGGTGGGCGATTTCCCGGCTCATCAAAAAGCCGAGGGCATCCTTGATACCGGGGTCATCGGTGACATTGATCAGTCGCTCGTAAACGATCTTCGCCCTGGCCTCGGCGGCAATGTTTGAACGCAGGTCGGCAGTAGGTTCGCCGATGGTGTCTATGTAGGCGGCCGTCCAGGGGATGCCGCCAGAGTTCACCAGGGCCGCACCACCGCCATACAGCAAGCTGGTGATATGCGAGTCGTTGCCGGCGCCGGTCAGCGAGCGATACAGCTCACCTTCCGCTTCAGCCCCCTCGGCCAGGCGCCCCTTGGCCCCCTTGTTGAGCATGACCACGATCGAGCCAATAATCTCCAAGTGGCTCAACTCTTCCGTGGCAATGTCGAACAGCATGTCCTTGCGCCCTGGGTCGTCCTCCGTCACCGCCTGAGTAAAGTAGCGCATGGCCGCAGCCAGTTCGCCCTGCGGGCCACCGAATTGTTCCAGCAGCAGGTTGGCCAGCCCAGAGTTGGGCTCGGCGACCCGCACGGTATATTGCAATCGCTTGTTGTGCATGAACATTGGCAAAATCCTCATCAGCTCGCCGGGGCGGCCAGAGCCGCCCCGGTCGATTCAACGGTAATCAGCGATTGTCATCGCTCTTGCGCCCGCCGCCATGGCTGTGCTGGCCGCCTTTGCGGCCTGCTTCCGAGGCTTTTTCCGGGTCGTTGGCAAAATTGCCACCGGAGGCCTGGCCACCTTTCTGGCCTGCTTCGGATGCACGCTCAGGGTCGTTCTTGAAGTTGCCGCCTGATGCTTGACCACCTTTGTGACCCGCTTCGGATGCACGTTCAGGATCGTTCTTGAAATTGCCGCCCGACATCTGGCCACCTTTATGACCTGCTTCGGATGCTTTTTCCCGGTCATTGGCAAAGTTGCCTGGGTTGGTGTTGGCGTTGCCGCCCTGGTTGCTACGGTCGTTGTCTTGGTTGTTAGCCATGATCTTTCACCTCATGTCGTTAACACAGGATGTTCTGTGTTCACTAATGACCTGCAGCAATGGCTTGTAGGTGAAAGAAATTTTGCGATCCCTGACGAAACGCTCGAAGGTATTGAGCACAAAATATTCGGGCAAGATAGGCCGTAGCTTTATTAATCGGTGGGCATTTCAGCGCTCGGCTGTCGAGTAAGCATGAGCCGTATCAGGGCGTCGTTGTCGACCGGTTTGCTGAGCAGGAAACCTTGTACTTCATGGCACTGATCATCGCTGAGCAGGGCCAGTTGCTCGGCAGTTTCAACGCCCTCGGCGGTTACCGTCATGCCCATGGCATTGCCCAGATTGATGATGGCCTGAACCACGCTGCGGTCACTCGCGCTCTTGCCTAAAGATTGAACGAAACGTTTGTCGATCTTGATGCTGTCGAACGGGTAAGTTCTCAGATAGCCCAGCGAAGAGTAACCGGTGCCGAAGTCATCCATGTTCAGCCGCACGCCCAACTCCTTCAGCGCGTTCATGGTCTGCAAGGCCCCCTCGACGTCATTGAGCATCACGTTTTCGGTGATCTCCAGTTCCAGGCGATGGGCAGGTAACCCTGTCTGGCGCAGTGCCTCGGCGACATCGCGTACCACGTCACTACGGCTGAACTGCGCGGGTGACATGTTGACCGAGACCATGATTGCCACTGGCCAGGCCTTGGCCTTGGCGCATGCGTCGTGGATCACCCAGTTGCCCAACTGCACGATCAGGTCGGATTCTTCGGCCAAGGCAATAAAGCGATCAGGGCGTAACAAACCTTGACGCGGATGCTGCCAACGCACCAGCGCTTCTACCGAGGCGACCGTTGTGCCATCGACCTTGTAGCGCGGCTGGAAATGCAACACGAGCTCATCACGGCCGATGCCTTCGCGCAATTCGCGTTCAAGCACGCGCTTTTCCAGCAGCGCCTCGTTCATCTGCGCAGAGAAGTAACGCCAGGTGTGTTTGCCAGCAGACTTGGCGCTATACAGCGCAATGTCTGCGTATCGGATCAGGTCACTGGGGGTGCCCGGGTACTCCGCTGACAGTGCCACCCCCAGGCTGACCCCGACCTGCACCGAATGGCCCTCAGCCAGTATGGGTTGTTGCAACGACTCCACGACGCGAGCACAAAAGCGGTCCATGTCGACGCGCTGCCCGGGGCGCGAGAGCACGATGATGAATTCGTCTCCCCCCAAGCGTGCTACCAAGTCAGTGTCGCGCGTTATCTCACCCAGGCGCCTCGCCACCTCGATCAGCACAGCGTCACCGGCCGGGTGGCCCAAGCTGTCATTGATGGGCTTGAAATTGTCGAGGTCCAGCAAGATCAGCGCGATGGCTTGGGGCACAGCGCCTTGCCCCGCTTGCTCCAGGAATCGAAAGAGCTTGTTGCGGTTTGGCAACCCCGTGAGGGCGTCGTGAAGCGACAGGTGTTGTATCTGTGCATGGGCGGCAACCTCGTCGGTGATATCGCTGCTGGTGCCACGAAACCCTTTGCAGACACCACGATCGAAACTTGCCCGTGCCGCAATGCGGCAAATACGCTGCTGCCCCAGGTGATCATGATACTGGCAGCGCAAGCTGCCCGTAGCGTGGCTGGCAGCCAGGCCGTGCAGCCAGTTTTCAAGCTGCGCGGTATCGCAATCGAGCAGCTCGGTAATCGGTCGATGCAGCCAAGCGTCTGCCTTGTGCCCGGTGAGTTCAGCGAACCGCGCCGACAGATAGCTCAGGTGCAAGTCGGCATCGGTTTCCCAGATCCAGTCGGATGACGCTTCGGCCACAGCCCGAAACCGCTCCTCGCTGGTCTCGAGCGCCGCTTTGGACGCCGCGAGTTGTTCATGGCTGCGGTCCATGCCCGTGCTGGCGCGGATGGCATAACGGGCAAACAGCGTCATCAATAAGCCAATGAGCACTCCCGCCAAGGTCAGCGCAGGCACCACGGTGGAAACCAGCTCACTGCCCGGGCGTTCGATGTGCCATGTCAGCGTATGACCACTGCCCTCAAGCGGCAGCGTACCCTTTGCCCCGTCCGCGGCCATGCGATCCGCGACGGCGAAGCCAGACAGGCCAGCAGCACGGCCCAAAGGCTCGAGCAGCCTGGTATCGAGACGCCGGACAAATACCAGTACCGCACGGGGCGCCGGTAGATGATGCGGCATCGAGGGTGGCTGGATTACCGCAGCCGTGTACAGTGCCGGCTGCCCACCAAATTGGAAATAGCCTGAAGTGGCTTGTTGCTTGGCAGCAACCTGCCGCGCCTGGCTGAGGATCAGGTCAGCCTGGGGGCTGTAGTGGGCGAATGATGCATCGCTCAATTGGCCATCGACCATGGCGTAGCGGCTGCCGTCATCATCGAGTACGAACACGCCCACATAACCGTCAGCGGTAAACAGCGTGGGGCCAACGTTATCTTCATCAAAAGCCCACTGCACATCCACCCCGCGGCCTAGATGGTCAAATGCAGATTGCCAGATGGCGTGGGTAAGGACATAGCTGCGCTCATTTTTTTGTAGCTGGGCCATTGCAGACTCAGCATGAAAACGGCTTTGCGCCATTTCGCGTTGATCAAGTGACCCGGCAATCCGGTAGAGAGCCCCCAACCCGACAATCAGTACCACCATCAACAGGCCGGTAAACACGACGATCAGTTGCCGGACCACGTGGCTGCGCGTCGACAGATCATTGTCAGAAATCGGGTCCATTCAGTCACCATCACCAGGGATTCTTTCCATTGACTGCCCGACCAAGAAGAACGATCGGTAAAAATGACAACCGGTGGCCTGCGCGTTGCACATGCCCACCGCGGAGGTCGGCAACCGTTGAATTGCCGAACAATCAGATGGAACAGCCAGGGCATAACGGCTGCCCAATGGAAGGCAAACCTACTGCATAGGAGCCACCCCATGGCAGCCCCCAACGAACACGACCCGTATGTCGATGATATCCCTGAGAACCCAGGTGAACCCGCCCCCAAGCCCGCCCCTGGTCAACAGGCTCCCGATTGGCCTGACGATCAGGTGCCACCCGAAGAGCAGTCCGATGGCTGATGCGCCTGGGCAATGCCCACGCCATAACCCATTGAAACCAGGCAGAGGTGTCAGCCATGATCGATAAAGCAACGGGTATGAAGCCAGGGGAACGCTATCGCGTCGAGAACGTTGAACGTGCGCATCAATTTGCAGGCTTTTTTCTGGACGGTAAGTATTATCTGGGGCCCGAGCTGCTGACCGCCGTTGGCTGGCTCGACGGTCAGCGGTTCATTTATGACAGCCTGGATGCCGAGGGCGAACCGGTTTTCCCCGATCGGGTTGCCGGTCACATTGAAAACCTCACGTTGAAGTTGGTCGACGGGACGTCACTCGAACTGTCGCGAATCGAGGCTGATGTGTCTGCTTCCAGTGTGGACGATGAATTGCCAGAGGCTGATCAAGCCTTGAGCGAGCCAAATGGCAAAACGTTCACTGGACCACTGCGTGGCAAAGTGGTGGTTATCACCGGCGCATCCAGTGGCATTGGCCGCGCTGCAGCGCATGCGTTTGCCTGCAAAGGGGCACGCCTGGTCCTCGCTGCACGCGATGAAAACGCCCTGTTCGAAGTGCTCGATGAATGCACCGAGTGCGGTACCGATGCCGTTGCGGTGACCACCGACGTTACCCAAAGCGCGGATATGCAGGCGTTGGCAGCGCGCGCCGTCGAATTCGGCAAAGGCCGCATCGATATATGGATCAACAATGCAGGTGTGGGTGCCGTGGGGCGTTTCGACCAAATACCCCTTGAAGCCCATGAGCAAGTGATTCAAACCGATCTGATCGGCTACTTGCGCGGCGCCTATGTTGCCTTGCCTTACTTCAAGGCGCAGCGAAGCGGCATCTTGATCAATACCTTGTCGCTGGGAAGCTGGGTCGCTCAACCTTATGCGGCTGCTTATTCCGCCAGCAAGTTTGGCTTGCGTGGCCTGACCGAAGCCCTGCGCGGCGAGCTCGCCGAGTTTGCAGATATTCATGTCTGCGATATCTACCCCGCCGTGATGGATACCCCAGGGTTTCGTGACGGTGGCAACTACACCGGGCATGCACTCAAGCCGCCAGGGCCAATCTATGACCCCGAGCGCGTAGCCAAGGCGATGGTGAACTGTGCGATCACACCGAGGGCATCCACGACGGTGGGGAGCGCAGCCCGCGTAGCGCACCTGGCCAGCTATATCGTTCCACGGCTTGGCCATATGGCAGGCTGGCTGGCGCGTCTCGGATTGAGCCGCAGCCCCGCCGCCGATGTTTCATCGGGAAACCTGTTCGCCCCGCCAAGCGGCGAGCGCCAGGTACATGGCGGATGGCGCGAAGGCCAGCAAAAAGCCCGCGTATTAATGGGTGTTGCCGTGTCGTTGCTGGTGGGCGCCTGCGCCTACGCGCTGCTGCGCAACCGCACTGAACGATAACGCCCATTGACCCTCGCGCGTCTTGGCCCGGCGAGACGCGTATTGCCCTGGAAAACGCCCCATGCACGCAATCCAAACCTTCCGCGCTGTCCTTCCTGTTGCCTGCAGCCTGTTTGTCTGGGGCTGCAGCAGTGTTGCCACGCAGTCCCCCGTAGAGGCACCTGGAAGGCCGGAAACCGCTGGCACCCAGCTGCTTGAAGCAGGCGCGGCGGTGCTTCAGGCCAAGCCCCCGATAGATGCCCTTAATGCCTACCTCAACGGGTTTCATTTCTATAATGGCCAGCCAGACGCACAAATGGAGGCTCATCATTACTGCGCTGTCCTCAACGAGGATGTCATTCAATGCGTGATCTACGATGGCACCACCAAAGACGCGAAGATCATGGGCGTGGAGTACATCATCGATGCCAACCTGTTCGCCAAACTGCCTGCCGCTGAAAAGCCCCTGTGGCATAGCCATGGTTATGAAGTGTCATCCGGGCAGTTGAGCGCACCCAACATCCCTGCAAGCGCCGAACACGCGTTGATGACCCGGCTGGCCCATACGTATGGCAAGACGTGGCATACATGGCATACCGATCAGGACAAGCGCCTGCCCTTGGGTGTGCCGCAATTGATGATGGGGTTCACCGCAGATGGGCAGGCCGACCCAGCCATGGTTCGGCAACGCAATCAGCGATTGCAGCTGGATACTCGCAAAAGCAAGGTCCAACGTGCGGATATACCGATCCCCCCTCTCGACCCCGCAGCCAACGGTTGGGAGCAGGGCAATATCATTCAGCTCACGGACCCGACCGGCCAGCATGTGCATAGCCCTGCAGCGTCCCCGACGCCAAACGATGCCAACAGCCGCTCAAGCCCTTGAGCCGTGTCAGGCGATCAGGGCCGGTAGCTCGCGTGCCAGCAGTGCGGCTGCAGCGGGCTTGAGCAGGGACGGTGCCAATTTGTCGCGCTGTACCCATTTACACGCCACGATCTCGTTTTGCGGCTCAGGGTGGTCTCGCTCATCGATCTGCATCGTGAAGATGTGATGAACAATATCGCCCGCACGAAGGGTACACAGCGGGACCAGGCGCTCCCTGCAAATGCCAGTTTCCTCTTGGAGTTCGCGAATGGCTGCATTCAACGGGGCCTCGTGCGGCTTGAGGCCGCCCCCTGGAAAATTCCATTTGCGCGATTTGCGGCGCACCAGCAATACCCTGGCCCCGAGAAAGCACAACACTGTTGCTCTTGATCTGAGCTTGCCTGGCTTGGACATGCCCACCTCCTTTAACCATTCTCATATTACGATGGACTGGTTCCTCACCGCGCAGGTTCAAGCCAATAGCGTGTTGACGTTGTCTAATACCTTGATGCCAAAGCATTTGAGCGCAACACATTGCCGACTTTATCTTTAGTGCAACTCATCGGCAAATGTCCACATCACCCGAGACAATCGCGCCGCGCCTACCGTCCTAGTTGAACACAGACTTTCCTGTGTGCTGACATGAGGTGAAAGATCATGGCTAACAATCAAAGTAACCGTGGCAATCAAGGCGGCACTGCTCAAAACAACCCAGGCAATTTCGCAAATGATCGGGAGAAGGCGTCCGAGGCCGGGCGCAAAGGGGGGCAAGCTTCAGGCGGCAATTTCGCCAATGACCGTGAACGTGCATCCGAAGCCGGCCGCGTTGGCGGCCAGCACAGCCACGGTGGTGGTCGCAAGAGTGAATGACCTCGCGTGACCGAGGCCAGGTCAGCATGCTGACCTGGCTTCACGCTGGCATGGCTGATCAGCTCGGCTCGTTGGCGTGGGCTGATCAGTGCCCTCTCTCATCGACGCGCTGGAGCCTTGTAATTAAATAGGCACGCTCTTCTTTCCTGCGCTGCTAGATCGCAAGCTGGCACGGGACGCTTGGACCGGGCAAATGGAAGGCCCCGCGCAACAACCCGTTCAAGCAGGCAATTTACTGCATGCTTTCACCACGGTGAGCGAACGGCGCCCGTCATGCAAACTCCTTGCAGCAATCCCTGCTGGCGATTCAGCCGTGTTTTTGCAGCGCGTCTATCAATTGCGCCTTGGACATGCTCGAGCGCCCCTTGATGTTTTTGCTGCGGGCTTCCTTCATCAGGCTTTCCTTGGTCTGGGTTTGCAGCGAAGATCCCGATGTGCGTGGGTGGCCCTCTCGGGTTTTAGCTGCGCGCCTGGCCGAATCGGAGCGCGCTGTTTTCTTCTCGCTCGCCGGCGTCTGCTTGCCCGAACCGCCCTTTTTCTCTCCGCCACCGGAGTGTTTGTTGACAGTGGCCCAAGCGCGGGACTCTGCTTCATCTTTGGAAACGCCTTTGTGCTCATAGCTTTCTTCGATGTGTTCAGCTTTGCGTTTTTGCTTCTCGGTGTATTTGTCTTTGTCTCCACGGGGCATGACCGTCACTCCTGAAAGGCTCTAAGTGAACGGTTGAACACCTGCCCTTC
>NZ_JABMCN010000128.1 GCF_013179515.1 Pseudomonas sp. CM27 | reverse complement strand
AACAACTTCCAGGAAAGCACCGTCACTGTCGACAACCCGGAAGAAGGTGAGTGGAGCGAACGCATCCCCAACGAGCTTCCGGTCGACACCGCCTGGGAAGACATCTACCAGACCAGCGCCAGCAGCCTGCCGAGCAACGATGACGACGAGTGGGACTTCACTACCCGCACCTCTGTCGGCGAAAGCCTGCAAAGCCACCTGCTGTGGCAGCTCAACCTGGCGCCGATGTCCGACACCGATCGCCTGATCGCCGTCACCCTGATCGACAGCATCAACGGCCAGGGCTACCTGGAAGACACTCTCGAGGAGATCTGCGCCGGGTTCGACCCGGAGCTGGACATCGAGCTGGACGAAGTCGAAGCGGTACTGCACCGCATCCAGCAGTTCGAGCCAGCCGGCGTCGGCGCCCGCAACCTCGGCGAGTGTCTGTTGCTGCAACTGCGCCAACTGCCCGCCAGCACGCCGTGGATGACCGAAGCCAAGCGTCTGGTCAGCGACTTCATCGACCTGCTCGGCAGCCGTGACTACAGCCAGCTTATGCGGCGCATGAAAATCAAGGAAGACGAGCTGCGCCAGGTCATCGAGCTGGTGCAAAGCCTCAACCCGCGGCCTGGTTCGCAGATCGAGTCCAGCGAGCCTGAATACGTGGTGCCCGACGTGATCGTGCGCAAGGACAGCGAGCGCTGGCTGGTCGAACTGAACCAGGAGGCCATCCCGCGCCTGCGCGTCAACCCGCAATACGCAGGCTTCGTGCGCCGCGCCGACACCAGCGCCGACAACACCTTCATGCGCAACCAGCTGCAGGAGGCGCGCTGGTTCATCAAGAGCCTGCAAAGCCGCAACGAAACCCTGATGAAGGTTGCCACGCAAATCGTCGAACACCAGCGTGGTTTCCTCGACCACGGCGATGAAGCCATGAAGCCCTTGGTGCTGCATGACATCGCCGAAGCGGTGGGCATGCACGAGTCGACCATTTCGCGGGTGACCACGCAGAAATACATGCACACGCCGCGTGGCATCTACGAACTGAAATACTTTTTCTCCAGCCACGTCAGCACCTCCGAAGGCGGAGAATGCTCGTCCACAGCGATTCGCGCGATCATCAAGAAACTGGTTGCGGCGGAAAATCAGAAAAAGCCATTGAGTGACAGCAAGATCGCTGGTTTACTGGAGGCACAAGGCATCCAGGTAGCCCGTCGCACCGTCGCCAAGTACCGCGAGTCTCTCGGCATCGCACCGTCGAGCGAGCGCAAGCGACTGATGTAGCCCCTGGGATGTGCCACAGCGTTTCTGGGGCAGGTGCAAGACCTGCCTCTTTATGCACGGGCAACAAAGGAGAAGCTGTATGCAAGTCAACATCAGTGGACACCATGTAGAAGTCACCGAACCACTGCGTGAGTACGTGCTTGAAAAGCTGGCTCGCGTGGAGGGGCACTTTGACAAGATCACCAACGCCCAGGTCATCCTGAAAGTCGAGAAGCTGCAGCAGAAAGTCGAAGCGACCCTGCAGATTCCTGGCGGCGAGGTGGTTGCCAATGCCGAAGACCAAGACATGTATGCAGCGATCGACGCCATGGCCGACAAGCTCGACCGCCAATTGAAAAAACACAAGGAAAAACAGCAAAGCCTGCTGCAAGGTGCAGCTGCCCGCTGATCCCCCTCATCCATGATCCGACTTGAAACCATCCTGACCCCCGGCCGTTCACTTGTGAACGTGTCGGGCGGCAGCAAGAAGCGCGCCCTTGAAAAGGTCGCCAACGTCATCGCCGATCAAGTGCCAGAACTGGAGATGCAAGACGTCTTCGAAAAACTGGTCGCCCGGGAAAAACTCGGGTCGACCGGTTTCGGCAATGGCATTGCCATCCCGCACTGCCGGCTTGAAGGATGCTCGGCACCGGTCAGCGCCCTGCTGCACCTGGAAGCCCCTATCGATTACGACGCCATCGATGGCGCGCCGGTGGACCTGCTGTTCGTCCTGCTGGTGCCTGAAGCCGCCACCGATGCCCACCTGGAACTGCTGCGCCAGATTGCCAGCATGCTCGATCGCAAGGAGGTCCGTGATCGCCTGCGTGCGGCCACCAGCAGTGACGCCCTGTTCCAGGTTGTCCTGGACGTACAGAACGAGCACTGAACATGCGCCTGATCATCGTCAGCGGCCGGTCCGGCTCCGGCAAGAGCACCGCCCTCGATGTCCTGGAAGACAACGGTTTCTACTGTATTGACAACCTGCCCGCCGGGCTGCTGCCGCAGCTGGCGGAAAACGCACTGATCAATACCGAATTGCTGCAACCCAAGGTGGCCGTGTCTATTGACGCACGCAACCTGCCCAGCCACCTGACGCGCTTCCCGGAACTGCTTGAAGAAGCCCGTGCCCGGCACATCCAGTGCGACGTGCTGTACCTGGATGCCGACGAAGAGGTGCTGCTCAAGCGTTTCTCGGAAACCCGCCGACGCCACCCGCTGACCAACGCCGACCGCTCGCTCGCCGAAGCCATCCGCGTCGAAAGCGATTTGCTGGGGCCGATTGCAGACCTGGCCGACCTCAAGATCGACACCACCAACCTCAACCTGTACCAGTTGCGGGACTCGATCAAGCTGCGCCTGCTCAACCAACCCGAGCCCGGCACGGCGTTCCTGGTCGAGTCGTTCGGCTTCAAGCGCGGGATGCCGGTCGATGCCGACCTGGTGTTCGATGTACGCTGCCTGCCCAACCCCTACTGGAAGCCCGAGCTGCGCGAGCACTCCGGCCTTGATCAGCCGGTGGTCGACTACCTGGCTGCACAGCCCGATGTCGAAGAAATGTTCAACGACATTTCCAGCTACCTGCTCAAGTGGCTGCCCCGTTTCGCCGCCAGCAATCGCGCTTATGTGACCATCGCCATCGGCTGCACGGGTGGCCACCACCGCTCGGTGTACATCACCGAACGCCTTGGCCAGTTGCTGCAGAAATCCCTGAAAAACGTCCAGGTCCGCCACCGCGACCTCTAGCCCAAGGATCCGCCCCACCATGCCCGCCCGTGAAATCACCATCATCAACAAGCTGGGTTTGCATGCCCGGGCGGCAGCCAAGTTCGTCGGCGTTGCCGGCCGTTTTCCCTGCCAGGTGCGGGTTGGCCGTGCGCCGGACAAACTGGTGGACGGCAAGAGCATCATGGCGGTGATGATGCTCGCGGCCGGCAAGGGCACTCAGGTGCACCTGCATACCGAAGGTGACCAGGACAACGACGCCATGGACGCGCTGGTCGAGCTGATCAACAACTTCTTCGACGAAGGCGAATAACTACGTGGCTAGCAAGGCCACCCTTGTAGGAGCGGCCTTATGTCGCGAAAGGGTCGCAAAGCAGCCCCTGCAATCTGTGCATCGCTGCTGAAATCTTGGGGCCGCTGCGCGCCCCATCGCGACACAAGGCCGCTCCTACAGGCTCAGCGTCAACCTTCCGGCAGGCTGGATCAGGACATCGCCGTATCCATCACCATCATCAGGCAGAAGCCTATGCACAGCCCCAGGCTGGCCAGGTGGTGATGGCCGTTGCTGCGCGATTCGGGGATGATTTCCTGGGTCACTACCAGCAGCATTGCCCCCGCGGCGCAGGCCAGGCCCAACGGCAGCAGCAGTTCGGCGACGTTCACCAGCCACGCACAGATCACTGCGGCCACCGGCTCGACCAGGCCAGAGGCCGCGCCGATGAGAAAAGCCTTGAAACGCGGCATGCCCGCGCCAGCCAGCACCAGTGCGATCACCAGGCCTTCGGGCACGTCCTGCAAGGCGATGCCCATGGCCAGGCTGTCGGCATCGGGCATGCCACCACCCGCCGACACGCCGATGGCCATGCCTTCAGGGATATTGTGAGCAATGATGGCAATCACGAACAACCAGATGCGTGCGGCAATCACCGGCTGGTTTTCCGTACCGACCAGCGCCTCGGGCGATGCACCGGAAACCTTGAGGTCGATCAGGAACAGGCACAAGGCGCCGAACATCAGGCCGAAGCTGATCAGCCCACCTGCACCCCAGGGGCTGAAACCAATGTTCTGCGCCGCATCCAGCCCTGGGATTATCAAGGAAAACGCCGTGGCCGCCAGCATCACCCCGGCACCAAAGCCCAGCAGCGTGTCAGCCAGCGCCACCGGCATGTTGCGAATGATCAGTACCGGTACCGCGCCCAGTGCCGTACCCAACGCGCACAGTGCTCCGCCCTCCAGGGCGCGCAGCATGCGGGGTTCCAGGTCGAGCCAGGCGAGGCCCCGCGCCACCAGCAGCGCGGTGCCGGCCAGCAATAGCACAGTCCCGAGCGCCAGACGGAACAGGCGCACACTGCTGACAGACATCACCTCAGAGCGCATACCGGTCAGACTCACTTCAAGGCTTCGACATAGCGACGTTCCACTTCCGCCCAGTCAATGACGTTGTAGAAGGCACCGATGTATTCCGGGCGACGGTTCTGGTACTTGAGGTAGTAGGCGTGTTCCCACACGTCCAGGCCAAGGATCGGGGTGTTGCCGTGCATCAGCGGGCTGTCCTGGTTGCCGCTGCTCTCAACCACGAGGGTTTTCTGCGGGGTCACGCTGAGCCAGGCCCAGCCGCTGCCGAAGCGAGTCAGCGCAGCTTTTGTGAAGGCGTCCTTGAACGCGTCGAAGCCGCCCAGCTGCGCGCCGATGGCTTGTGCCACCTGACCGTGCGGTTCGCCGCCGCCCTCTGGCGACATCACCCGCCAGAACAGGCTGTGGTTGGCGTGGCCGCCACCATGGTTGGTCACCGCGCCGCGCAGGTTTTCCGGCAGTTGCTTGACCGCGCCGACCAGTTTCTCGACCGGCCATTCAGCCCATTCGGTGCCTTCGATGGCGGCGTTGAGGCCGTTGACGTAGGTCTGGTGGTGCTTGGTGTGGTGAATTTCCATGGTTTGAGCATCGATGTGCGGTTCCAGCGCATCGTAGGCGTAAGGCAATGCAGGCAAGGTGTGGGGCATGTCAGTGGATTCCGTAGGTATGGGGGCTGGGCGCCGTTTGTGCTTGGGCAGCAACGGCGCTGGCCCCGGCGCTGTGACGGTTGAGCAGGCGCGCGGTACGCGGGTACTGGCCATACTCGGCGATGAAACTCAGCAATTCGGTGTAGGTGCGCCCGCTGTGGCGCAGGGCCGCATCGCGCAGGCCCTGGGGCAAACGCGCTTCCTGACTGGCCTGAAGCAGCCGCTGGTGAGCCGCGCAGAGGTAGTCGGCGCTTTCGTGTGGCTGGTTAAGGCGCAGATGCAGGTCGGCGAGGTTGTGGTGGGCAATGACGAAAGCGGCCACCGCCTCGTCCACGTCATTCCAGCGCTCGAACAGCACCTGGGCCAGCGCCAGGGCTTGCAGGTAGTGTTCCCGGGCATCCACCAGCTGGCCTTGTTCAAACAGGCGGTTGGCGATTTCGGTGGTGCGTTTCCAGTACTGCATGACGTTTCTCCTGCGGGCATTGACGCCCGGTCAGATGCCGCCGGCGGTGAGTTTTTCCGGATCCAGCAGCGCTTCCAGCTGGGCGCGCGACAGGTCAGTGTGCTCCAGCGCCACATCAATGACCGGGCGGCCCTGCTTGTAGGCGGTCTTGGCGATTTCAGCGGCCTTCAGGTAGCCAATGATCGGGTTCAGCGCGGTGACCAGGATCGGGTTGCGGGCCAAGGCTTCCTTGAGCTTGCCTTCATTGACCTTGAAGCTGGCGATGGCCTTGTCGGCCAGCAGCCGACTGACGTTGGCCATCAGCTCGATGCTTTCCAGCAGGTTGCGGGCGATGACCGGCAGCATCACGTTCAGCTCGAAGTTGCCTGACTGGCCGGCGATGGCGATGGTTGCGTCGTTGCCGATCACCTGGGCGGCAACCATGGCGGTGGCCTCCGGAATCACCGGGTTGACCTTGCCTGGCATGATCGACGAGCCCGGCTGCAGGCCTTGCAGCTCGATTTCGCCCAGACCGGCCAGTGGGCCGGAGTTCATCCAGCGCAGGTCGTTGGCGATCTTCATCAGCGCCACGGCGGTGGTCTTGAGCTGGCCGGACAGGGCCACGGCGGTGTCCTGCGAGCCGATCAGGGCGAACAGGTTCTGCCCGGGGGTGAACTCGACCTTGCTCAGGCCGCTGAGTTGACGGGCAAAACCGGCTGCGAACTGCGGGTGGGCGTTGATGCCGGTACCCACGGCTGTGCCGCCCTGAGCCAACGTCTGCAGGCTCGGCAAAGTGGCTTCGATATGCGCTTTGGCGCCGTTGATTTGCGCTGCCCAGCCATCCAGTACCTGGCTCATGCGTACCGGCATGGCGTCCATCAGGTGCGTACGACCGGTCTTCACATACCGATGCACTTGCGCCGACTTGGTCTCGATCACCTGTATCAGGTAGGCCAGGGCCGGCAACAACTGCTCGTGCAGGGCCAGCGCGGCGCTGACATGGATGGTGGTCGGGATGATGTCGTTGCTGCTCTGGCCACAGTTGACGTGGTCATTGGCGTTGACCGTCTCACCCAGCACGCGGGTTGCCAGGGTGGCGATGACTTCGTTGGCGTTCATGTTCGAGCTGGTGCCGGAACCTGTCTGGAACACGTCCACCGGGAAGTGCTGGATGAAGTCGCCCGCCAGCAGTTGCTCCACGGCCTTGACGATGGCCAGGCCCTGCGCAGCCGACAGTTGCTCCAGCTCGACGTTGGCCTTGGCCGCGGCAGCCTTGGCCAGCAACAGCGCACGAATGAACTGGGCCGGCATGCGCTGGCCGCTGATCGGGAAGTTGTCGACCGCGCGCTGGGTCTGGGCGCCGTACAGGGCCTGGGCCGGCACCTGCAGTTCACCCATGCTGTCACGCTCGATACGGGTATCACTCATCATCAAATCCTTGCATCAGTTCATCGGGAGAAATCGACGGCAGCAGGCGGCAACTAGCCAATTGCAGGGCATAGGGCTGCCAGCGCTGGTTGTTTTCCTGGCGGTCGAGGTTGCGCAGGTCCAGCAAAGGGCGCCAGGCCTGGTCAAGGCACAGGCAGCGCCAATGCCAGGGCAGCATGCGGTCGCAGGCGGTATCCAGCAGCAGGCGGAAGGATGTCAGCGCCACCGTCCATGGCGAGGTGTCGGTGCAGCACACCAGGTAGCGGCCTTCGGCCAGGTAGTGCTCGATCAGGCGCGGCTCGTCGGGTTCGAGGGCGCATCGGATGCGACGGCTGAGCCAGCGCCAGTTTTCCAGGTAGGGGAGTTCGCGGAGGACGGGTTTCATGAACATCATCGCCGGGCTACTGGGTAATGATATTCATTATTAAGTGATAAACAGAATCACTTCAAGAAAAACGTGGTGAAAAAAAACCCGGCGCGAGGGCCGGGTCTTGGCAGGTTTGCTGAAGATCAGCTTCCTGCAACCGTCATCCGCTCGATAAGCACCGAGCCAGTATGAATATTGCTACGAGTTTCAAGATCACTGCCAATCGCCACAATCTGCTGGAACATGTCCTTCATATTGCCGGCAATGGTGACTTCCTGCACTGCGTGCTGGATCTCGCCATTCTCGACCCAGAACCCTGCTGCACCACGGGAGTAGTCACCCGTCACCATGTTCAGCCCGTGACCCATCAGCTCTGTCACTAACAGCCCGCGGCCCATGCGGCGGATCAGCGCTGCCTGGTCTTCCACGCCATGGCTGACGAACAAGTTGTGCACGCCGCCCGAGTTGGCCGTGCTTGGCAACCCCAGCTTGCGCCCGGAATAGGTACCCAACAGGTACGACACCAGCTCGCCTTTGTCGACGAACGGTTTGGCATAGGTGGCCAGGCCATCACCGTCGAACGCAGCGCTGCCGAGTGCGCGAGGGATGTGCGGGCGCTCGTCCAGGGTCAGCCAGGTGGGGAACAGGCGCTGGCCAATGGTACCCTCCAGGAACGACGATTTACGGTACAGGTTGCCGCCGGAAATGGCCGACAGGAAGCTGCCGAACAAGCCACCGGCGAGCTCGGCAGAAAACAGTACCGGCACCTCGCACGTGGGTACCGGGCGGGCGCCCAGGCGGCTGGCGGCACGCTGGGCCGCGCGCACGCCAATGCTACGCGGGTCGGCCAGCAGGTCGCCCTGGCGGTTCACGTCGTACCAGTAGTCACGCTGCATCTGGCCGTCGCCTTCGGCAATCATCACGCAGCTGAGGCTGTGCCGGGTCGAGGCGTAGGCACCGATGAAACCGTGGCTGTTGCCATACACGCGGCAGCCCTGGTGGGTATTGAGGGTAGTGCCGTCCGCGTTGAGGATGCGCGGGTCGGCATCGAACGCCGCCGCTTCGCAGGCGAGGGCCATCTCGATGGCCTTCTCGGGCTCGATGTCCCAGTCGTGATACAGGTCCAGGTCGGGGATTTCACGGGCCATCAGCGCCGCGTCGGCCAGGCCCGAGCATTCGTCCTCGGAGGTGTGCTTGGCAATCGCCAAGGCAGCGGCGACGGTTTCGCGGATCGCTTCCGGGCCACTGGCCGAAGTGCTGGCCGAGCCTTTGCGCTGGCCGACATACAGGGTGATGCCAAAGCCCTGGTCGCGGTTGAACTCGACCGTTTCGACCTCACGCTGGCGTACCGTGGTGGACAGGCCCTGCTCCAGTGACACCGCCACTTCGCAGGCACTGGCCCCCTGGCGGCGCGCTTCGGCGATGATCGCCTCGACCTGCTCCTGCAATGCTGGCAGGTCCTTGGGACCTACGCTCTGGACTGCACTCATGGTTCTCTCCACTCAAATTCTGCGTTCGGCGAGGGTCATTCTACGACCGGGCCGGACAAGCGGCCCCCGACTGGTTATCATGGCGGCGATTTCTAGCGGACTGCCACCATGGTTGATTCAAACGACGACGCCTTCGACGGCGAAAAAAGCAAAACCCAGATCAAGCGCGAACTGCATGAGCTGGTCGAACTCGGTGAGCGCCTGACTACGCTCAAGGCCGATACCCTCGCCCGCCTGCCGTTGACCGACGAGCTGCGCAAGGCCTTGGCCGAGGCCAGCAAGCACACCGCTCACGGTGCCCGCAAACGCCACATGTCGTTCGTCGGCAAGCTGATGCGCGTGCAGGACCTGGAAGCCATCCACGCCCTGCTCGAGCAGATGGACAGTTCGAGCCGCCAGTACAACGAGCGTTTCCACGGCCTGGAGCGCTGGCGCGACCGGCTGATCGACGGTAACGACGAAGACCTCGAGCGCTTCGTCAAAGAATACCCCGACACCGACCGCCAGCAGCTGCGCTCGCTGGTGCGCCATGCCCAGCACGAGAAGGCGCGGAACAAGCCGCCCGCCGCCGCACGCAAGATGTTCAAGTACATCCGCGACCTCGACGAGATGCAGCGCGGCTTGCGCTGATCGCACAGCGGCCTGTGGGCTTGGGCTTGCCCACCCCACAGGCCCGCGCCGCCATCAAGCCCCGGTACCGCCCACGGTAATCGCATCCAGCTTCAAGGTTGGCTGCCCTACCCCGACCGGGACCGACTGCCCGTCCTTGCCGCAAGTCCCTACCCCGCTGTCCAGCGCCAGGTCGTTGCCCACCATCGACACCCGGCTCATCGCCTCCGGGCCATTGCCGATCAGGGTCGCGCCTTTTACCGGTGCGGTAATCTTGCCGTCTTCGATCAGGTAAGCCTCACTGGTCGAGAACACGAACTTGCCGCTGGTGATGTCCACCTGGCCACCCCCGAGGTTGGCGCAGTAGATGCCTTTCTTCACTGACGCGATGATTTCCTGCGGGTCGCTTTCGCCAGCACGCATGTAGGTGTTGGTCATGCGCGGCATCGGCAGGTGCGCGTAGGACTCACGCCGGCCGTTGCCGGTGACCGCCATGCCCATCAGGCGGGCGTTGAGCTTGTCCTGCATGTAGCCCTTGAGCACGCCGTTCTCGATCAGCGTGGTGCACTCGGTCGGGGTGCCTTCGTCGTCCACGCTCAGCGAGCCACGGCGGCCCTCGAGGGTGCCATCGTCGACGATGGTGCACAGGCTCGATGCCACTTTCTCGCCAATGCGGCCGCTGAATGCCGAACTGCCCTTGCGGTTGAAGTCGCCTTCCAGGCCGTGGCCGACAGCCTCGTGCAGCAGCACGCCCGACCAGCCAGAGCCGAGCACTACAGGCAAGGTACCGGCAGGTGCAGGGATTGCCTCCAGGTTCACCAGGGCCTGGCGCAGCGCCTCACGGGCATAGCCCATTACCCGTTCTTCGGTGAAAAACCGGTAATCGGTACGCCCGCCACCGCCCTGCCCGCCGCGCTCGCGACGGCCATTCTGCTCGACGATGACGCTCACGTTGAAGCGCACCAGCGGGCGCACGTCGGCGGCCAGGCTGCCGTCCGCCGCAGCGATCAGGATGCGCTCCCAGACCCCGGCCATGCTTACGCTGACCTGCTGGATGCGGGGGTCCAGGGCACGGGTGGCGACATCGACACGCTTGAGCAGTTCTACCTTCTCGGCACGGCTGAGTACATCGAGCGGGTTGTCGGCGGCATACAGCGCGGGCACTTCCTGGCTACGGAATGCCTGCACACTGCCGTTCTGCCCCGCACGGGAAATCGACCGGGCAGCGCGGGCCGCCGAGGTCAGAGCTTCGAGGTTGATCGCATTGCTGTAGGCGAAACCGGTCTTTTCACCGGACTGGGCACGCACGCCCACGCCTTGATCGAGGTTGAAACTGCCCTCTTTGACAATACCGTCTTCCAGCGCCCAGGTTTCCGAGATCTGGCCCTGGAAGTACAGGTCAGCGGCATCGATGCCGGGGCCGGCCAACTCACCCAGCACGCTCTGCAGGCTGTCCAGGGTCAAGCCGCCTGGTGCCAGGAGCTGCTCACTGACGGTGGATAACATCTGGCTCATAGTCACTCCGAGGTGTGCGCAGGCCGCAATGCGTCCTGCGAGAAAAAGCGCCGGTGCAATACCACCGGCATGCGCGCCCGGATGGACGCTTGTTCATCTGTATTGCGCTCGGCAAGCAGTACCGCTTCGCCGTGCGCCTGTTGCGCGACAATCCGCCCCCAGGGGTCGACAATCGCCGCATGGCCATGAGTTTCCCGTGGGCCAGGGTGGGTGCCTCCCTGCGCCGCAGCCAGCAGGTAGCACTGGGTTTCGATAGCTCGGGCGCGCACCAGTACGTCCCAGTGCGCCGCGCCCGTCACTGCGGTAAACGCAGCTGGGGCCGTTATCAGCTCTGCCCCAGCGGCCCGCAGCGCGGTGTACAGCTCGGGGAAGCGCAAGTCGTAGCAAACGCTCAGCCCCAGCTTGCCAATCGGTGTTTGCGCCACCACCACCTGGGCGCCATGGGCGTAATCATCCGACTCGCGGTAGCGGCCACGGTTGTCGGTAACGTCCACGTCGAACAGGTGCAACTTGTCATACCGTGCCACTACCTCACCGTGTTCGTCGATCAGCAGCGAGCAGGCATGGGCCTTGGCCTCGGGCTGGCCGACCGGTGGCAATGGCAAGGTGCCGGCGACAATCCATAACCTGAGGTCGCGAGCAGTGCGTTTCAACCATGGCAGGATCGGCCCGTCACCCATTGCTTCGGCGCGGCCTATGGCGGCGGCGTCCTTGCGGCCCATGGCGGCGAAGTTTTCCGGCAGCACCGCCAGCCGCGCCCCTCCGAGCGCGGCCTGCTCCAGCAGGGCAGCGGCGCGCTGCAGGTTGGCCAGCACATCGTCCTGGCTGACCATCTGGATTACCGCTGCCTTCATGGGCACTCCTAGCGGGATTTCTCGAAAGGTTTCACAAAGGTGATTCTAGGCTCTTTCCACGGGCCTTCGACACGGTAATTCACGCTGGCAAAGCGCGATACACGGTCACCGATCAGCCGGTCGACCAGGAACAACGCCCCGCCGATGGCCGGGGCGCCGACAATCAGCGCGGCCAGCGGCAGGTTGTTGGTCACCGGCAGGCTCACCTGCAGGTTGGCGGCGACCCGGTCACGCACCATGTCCAGGGTGCCTTCGAGTTCGAAACTGCTCGAAGGGCCGGTCATGGTGATCGGCTCGCGGGTCACGTAGACGCCATTGCTGGCCACCAGCAGGCCCTTGACCCGGTCATAGGCCAGGCCTTTGTCGAACAGGTCGGAGAAGTCCAGGCGCAGGCGCCGGCCAATCGAGTTGAAGTTGAGCAGGCCGAACACCCGCAAGGCCTGGGCACTGCCTTCTACCTCGACGAACTGGCCACTGCGCAGTGCCGCGTCCATGCTCCCGGAGAAGCGCTTGAGGCCCACCGCAGCAGGCGAACCCGGCCACCGGCCATCCACATCCAGGCGGAAGTCACGGCTGGTCACGGTCGGCGCAAAGCCCCAGGCCTTGAGCACGTCTGCCAGGTTCTTGCCGTCCAGGCGCCCTTTGTACCAGCTGCTGGTATCGCCCACCTGGCCTTCCCAGCCACCACCGCCATCAATGCGCAGGCCCTTGAAGTCGAGATCGATATCGCTGGCAGTGACACCCCGGGTGGTCGGCCGCAGTTTGACCGACGCGCTGCCGAACAGGTCATCACCGCGGTACAGCTTGTCGATGCTCAAATCCAGTGCCGGCACCTTGCGCGGGTCGAAACTGGCCAGTGGATCCGGGCCGTCCTCGGCCTGCTTTTCAGCAGGCGTGGCGGCAGGCAGGCGCAAGGTCTGCATGCGCACGACCATGGGCGCGCCCTTGGCATCGGGCACCCGGGCATTGCCGATGACTTCCTTGCTGTCGAGCCGCAGGTCCCAGGCCGAGCCGCCACGGGCCAGGCGCACCACGGCCTGGTTCAGGTCCATGCCAAAGGCTTTCAGCTGGCCGATGCTCAGGTCGACGCTTTGCAGGTTCTGCCGTGCACTGCCGCCCGGGTCATCGCCGGCCAGGCGCGCCGCCTGTTCCTGCCACGGCGCCAGGTCCAGCGCGTCCAGGTGCCCGCGTACACGCAGGCCTTGCCCGGCCGGCACCTGGGCGTCACCGGTACCCAGCAACAGTTCGCCACGGCCCTGGGCCAGCTTGTCTGATGGCGCGGCGTAGGCGAAGCGGGCCAGGTCGGCGTAGGCGCCATCGAAGCGCCGCTCCGGCCCCTGCAGGCTCATGCTGAAACGGCTGTCACGGGTATCCGCTGCGGCCTTGCCGAACGGCGCAGGCAAGTCGATGGCCAGGCCCTTGAGGCTGGAGTTGACGCTCAGCCGGTTGTCGCGGCTGCCCAGGCTCAGTTGCAGCTGATAGGGCAGGTCGCCGGACGCTGGCAGGGCCTGGTTGAACTGCAGCCATTCGGTGAGTGCCTTGAGCGACACCTGGCCATTGGCGTCAATGCGCGTCTGCATTTGCCCGTCCTGCCCCTCGGCCGTGATTTGCGCCGTCACAGGCTTGCCGAACGCCTGCAGACTGATCCCCTTGCCACTCAGGCCCTTGTCGAAATCGAACTTGAAGTCACCCTTCAGGCGGCTCAACTCAAGAGTTGGCGGCGCCACCTTGAGGCGCGCATCTGCGGTGGCGAAATCCACCTGCACCTTGGGTCGCTGCCCGTGGGCCAGGGGGATATCGAGCTTGACCTTGCCCTTGAGCGGCCCCTCGCCCTCCCAGCCGGCAAAGATCTCGCCGGTGCCGATGGGCGCCTCCTTGAGAATCTTCAGGCCATCGCCCAGGCTGCCGTCGAAGTTGCCATCCAGGTACAGGTGGCTGTGCTGGTCACCCTCGGCGTGGGGGATGTCGACATTGACGTCGCTGACCTTGGTGTCCAGCAGCACGCCACGCTGGGCCTTGACCCGCACACCGCTGTCCTCGATGAACACGTCGCCATCCACATGCTGGACCTGCGGCCAGCCAGGCTGGAAGTCCAGGGCCGCGTCCCGCACCTTGAAGAACAGGCTGATGCTGCGGGCTTCCGGCGTGGCACCATGGTTCAGCGAGCCCTGGTACTGGAAGTAGCCTTCGTCCACCGTGCCTTTGACGATGGCGCTGCGCAGCCATTCGTCCAGGGCCGGGCTGAGTACTTCGGGCAGGTACTTGGCGGTGTAGCGGCCATCGCCCTCGGTGAGGCCGACGCGCAGGTCCATGTAGTCTTCGCGACCCTCCTCGAACAGCAGGCGGATCAAGAAGTCACCGGCAATCTTGCCCTCCTCGCCCAGCACCTTGAGGTAGGGCGCGACCAAGGTGAAGCCGTCCTTGTCCAGGGCATAGGTCAGCCGCGCATTGGCCTTCAGGTAGTGCCAGGGTTTGGCGAAGATCGGGTACAAGTGCAGCATGAACGCATCGGTGTCCAGGCGCAGCTCGCCATGGCCCAGGTCGCCGCTGATGCTGCCGCTGACGTTCCCCGCCGCCGGGGCCCCGTGATAGGCGTCGAAACCGACCGCCTCCAGGTTGGTTTCGAACTGCAGCCGCTGGTCACCTTCAGCCTTGGGCCGCGCCTCCAGGCGCACATTGCGCAAGGCCCCGGTCACGTTCAGGCCATCGACGACTGCCATGACCTTGTCCGGCAAGGGCGCCAGGGCATTGATCAACGGGGTCAATGGGGTAAGGTCGAGCCGGTCGGCTTGCACTCGCCAGCTTTCATCGGCTGCATTCTCGCCAGCGCGCTGCTGCAACTGCAGGTGCGACTCCCAGCGGGTCTTGCCGATATCCATGGCCAGCGAGTCGACCACTACGTCGAAGCCCTGATCCTCGCGCTGGAACCACGCCCCCAGGGCCAGATTGGCGAGCTTGGCAGGCTTGCGCCCGGCATAGGCACCCTGCAGCTCGGGTGCATTGAGCCGCACCACGGCACGTTGCAACTGCTCATTGCCCCAGTCGACCCAGATTTCGCCGCCGGCGTGCAGGGCGTTGGCCTGCCACTGCCCCAGCAGGCTGGGTGGCAACCAGCGTGCCCAGTCACTTTGCGGCAGGCTCAGGTAGGCTTCGACCTGGGCCTCACGCCACGCCTCGGCCGATGCACGGCTGCGCAGGTTCAGCGCCAGCGGCTGGCCATCGGGCAATGTCGCACGCAGGTCCAGTGCCTGGCGCGAGGCGCCGGCCTGCAGGCCGGCGCTGACATAGGTAAGGGTCAGCGGATCGCGCTGCCAAGGGTGCAGGGTGACCTGGCTGTCGAACACATCGATGCGCCCCAGCTGGCGCATGCGCTGCAACAACTGGGCAGGGTCGAGCGGCGCGTCATCCTGCTTCGGCAGCCCTTCGAGCTGCCAGGCGCCCTGCTCGTTTTCGCGCAGGATCAGCTGCAGGCCGCCCAGCTGGATGCGCGCCAGGCGCACTTCGCGGGCAGTGAGGCTGGCCCACACGTCGGGCACCAGCATGACATCGTCCAGACGTAGCGCCGTGGCGCCCTCGCCCAATTGCAGGTCGCGCACCCGCAGCACCGGCGCCAGCCCACTCCAGTGCCCCTCCAGGGCACCGACATGCACTGGCAGGCCCAGTGCCTGCCCAGCCTTGCTTTCCACATCGGCGCGGTACTCGGCCACCAGTGGCACCAGTTCGCGGCCGAGGCTGACATACAGCGCCACCAATACCGCCAGCAGGGCGCAAATACCCAGCCCCCAGCGGGTCAAGGCGACAAGAACGCGGGTCAGACGTCCCATGGCCATGGCCCTCCAAGTCGTATATCCATGATGGCCCGCGGTGCCGGTTTTGCCAGCCCGAACCCGCCGCAGCGCAGGTCAGGAAGCCTCAGAGCAGCACCACGTCATATTGTTCCTGCGAATACATCGACTCGACCTGGAAGCGAATGGTTCGCCCGATGAAGGTTTCCAGCTCTGCCACGTTGCCGGATTCTTCATCCAGCAGGCGGTCGACCACCTTCTGGTTGGCCAGCACACGGTAACCTTCGGCCTGGTAGGCACGGGCCTCACGAAGGATCTCGCGGAAAATTTCGTAACAGATGGTCTCGGGGGTTTTCAGCTTGCCGCGGCCCTGGCAGCCCGGGCACGGCTCGCACAGCACCTGCTCAAGGCTTTCACGCGTGCGCTTGCGGGTCATCTGCACCAGGCCCAGTTCGGTAATACCGATGATGTTGGTCTTGGCGTGGTCGCGTTCCAGCTGCTTTTCCAGGGTGCGCAGCACCTGACGCTGGTGCTCTTCATCTTCCATGTCGATAAAGTCGATGATGATGATGCCGCCGATGTTGCGCAGGCGCAGCTGCCGGGCAATGGCGGTGGCAGCCTCGAGGTTGGTCTTGAAGATGGTCTCCTCAAGGTTGCGATGGCCGACGAATGCACCGGTGTTGACGTCGATGGTGGTCATCGCTTCGGCCGGGTCGACCACCAGGTAACCACCGGACTTCAGCGGCACCTTGCGTTCCAGGGCACGCTGGATCTCGTCTTCGACGCCGTACAGATCGAAGATCGGCCGCTCGCCGGGGTAGTGTTCGAGGCGATCGGCAATTTCCGGCATCAGTTCGCCGACGAACTGCGTGGTCTTCTGGAAGGTTTCCCGCGAGTCGATGCGTATTTTCTCGATCTTCGGGTTGACCAGGTCACGCAGGGTGCGCAGGGCCAGGCCGAGGTCTTCGTAGATGACCGTGGGCGCACCGCAGGTCTGGATCTGGGTGCCGATCTGCTCCCACAGGCGGCGCAGATAGCGGATGTCCTGCAGGATCTCCTCGGCACGCGCGCCTTCGGCGGCAGTACGCAGGATGAAACCGCCGGCATCCTTGATGTTCTCGCTGTCCATGCAGTTGCTGACCACCTGCTTGAGGCGGTCCCGCTCGGCTTCGTCCTCGATCTTCAGCGAAATACCGACATGGCTGCTGCGCGGCATGTACACCAGGTAGCGCGACGGAATCGACAGCTGGGTGGTCAGGCGCGCGCCCTTGGTGCCGATCGGGTCCTTGGTCACCTGCACCACCAGTGCCTGGCCCTCGTGCACCAGGGCGGTGATGTTCTCTACTGCCGAGCCTTCGCGCTGGGAAATTTCCGACGCATGGATGAACGCCGCGCGCTCCAGGCCGATGTCGACGAAGGCCGCCTGCATGCCCGGAAGCACCCGCACCACCTTGCCCTTGTAGATATTGCC
>NZ_JABMCN010000127.1 GCF_013179515.1 Pseudomonas sp. CM27 | reverse complement strand
GACTCGGACTGGTCTCGATACTGGATACGATCAACCGGCTTAGCCGCATAGCTTGAACCGCCGTGTACGGAACCGTACGCACGGTGGTGTGAGAGGACGGCGGGTGTGAGCCCGCCTCCTACTCGATATCTGTAAGGATCACGGGGGCCTGCACCGGCCCTATCGCCGGCAAGCCAGCTCCAACCGGTAACCCGCTGGCCTCGGCCCTTGTGATACCCCTGTGGGAGCTGACTTGCCGGCGATGAGGCCGGTGCAGGCAACTTCCGCTATCATTCGGGCATTTTTCAGGGGGAACACGCGGATGCTCAACGGCCTTTGGCTCGGCTTTTTCCTGGTGGCGGCGGTGTCTGCCCTGGCCCAATGGGTGATTGGTGGCAATGCCGGTATCTTCGCCTCAATGGTCGAAAGCATCTTCGCCATGGCCAAGCTGTCGGTCGAGGTGATGGTGTTGCTGTTCGGCACGCTGACCCTGTGGCTGGGCTTTCTGAAGATTGCCGAAAAGGCCGGCATCGTCGAATGGCTGGCCAAGGTGCTGGGCCCGTTATTCGCCCGCCTGATGCCGGAAGTGCCGCCCGGCCACCCGGCCCTGGGCCTGATCACCATGAACTTCGCTGCCAACGGCCTGGGCCTGGACAACGCCGCCACCCCGATTGGCCTCAAGGCCATGCGCGCGCTGCAGGAGCTGAACCCCAGCAGCACCACGGCGAGCAACGCGCAGATCCTGTTCCTGGTGCTCAACGCTTCATCGCTGACCCTGCTGCCGGTGACCATCTTCATGTACCGGGCCCAGCAAGGGGCGCCGGACCCGACCATGGTGTTCCTGCCGATTCTGCTGGCCACCAGTGTCTCGACCCTGGTCGGCCTGCTGTCGGTCGCGGTAATGCAGCGCCTGCGCCTGTGGGACCCGGTGGTGCTTGCCTATTTCATCCCCGGCGCCTTGCTGCTGGGTGGCTTCATGGCGTTTCTCGGCACATTGTCGGCCGCTGCGCTGGCCAGCCTGTCGTCGATCCTGGGCAACCTCACGCTGTTTGGCGTGATCATGTTGTTCCTGGTGATTGGCGCCTTGAAGCGGGTGAAGGTGTATGAAGCCTTTGTCGAAGGCGCCAAGGAAGGCTTCGACGTGGCCAAAAACCTGTTGCCCTACCTGGTGGCGATGCTGGTGGCGGTCGGTGTGCTGCGCGCTTCAGGCGCCCTGGAGCTGGCCCTGGACGGTATCCGCCATGCCGTCGGCTGGATGGGCCTGGATACCCGCTTCGTCGAGGGCCTGCCCACGGCGCTGGTGAAGCCGTTTTCCGGCAGCGCGGCGCGCGCGATGCTGATCGAGACCATGCAGACACAGGGCGTGGACAGTTTTCCGGCCCTGGTAGCGGCGACGGTGCAAGGCAGTACCGAGACCACCTTCTATGTGCTGGCGGTGTACTTTGGCGCGGTCGGTATCCAGCGCGTGCGCCACGCGGTTGGTTGCGCACTGCTGGCCGAGCTGTCCGGGGTGATCGCGGCGATCTTCGTCTGCTACTGGTTCTTTGCCTGAGCCTGCCGTGGCACCTGATTGGTCTGGGTGACGGTCCATCCCACCACTTGCCCCACCAACTGGTCGCTGGCCGAGCCGAACCCGGCGACCACCGCTGAAACTTGCCTGTCGGCCAGCGGCTGGCGCACTTCGAAGCGCTTGCTGGCGAGGATACGCTGGGTGCGGCCCTGCACCAGGCGCGCGTCGTAGCGGATCACCACCTCCACCGTTCCGTCCGGGCGGTATTCACTCTGGAACGCCTGCAGCTCACCCGCCAGCTCGTAGTCGGCCTGCAGGTTGCTGTCGTCGGCGCTCAGCCGCTGTACCTGGCCGTCCCGCTGGAAACCGTCGAGCAGGCGGTTGCGCAGCAGTACCGGCACCGCGTCGCTCCAGCGGGCGCCCTTGTAGCTGCTGATCACATCGCCCTGCGGAATCACGGCAATCCGCGGACCGGCCAGCGCTTCGCTGGCCAGTGGTTTGTTCAGGCGCAACGACCAGTCCAGCGGCGCCACGGTGCGGCTGGCCTGGTTCACCGGCAGGCGGTAGAGGTCGACAGGTTCGGCCTGCGGCAGGATAGAGCAGGCACTGGCCAGGCTCAGGGCGGCCGCCAGGGCCAGCAGGCGCAGCGACGGTTTCATGGCTGGAACTCCTTGTTGTTGTCGCGGCCGAGCAGGTAGCCGCTGGGGTCGGCCTCCAGTTGCCGGGAAATGCCCTTGAGCGCGTTGAGGGTTTCGCGCAGTTCGCGAATGGCTGGGGTCAGCTGGTTGAGGCCCTGGGCACCGTCGCCGATAGCCTCGCTGTTGTTCTTGAGCAGGCTGTTGATGGTGGCGGTGCTTTCAGCCAGCGACTGCATGGCCTGCTCGGCGCTGCCGATGGCCTGTTTGCCCTGGGTGCCCAGCAGGCCGTTGGCATTGCGCATCAGCGTTTGTGTTTCTGCCAGGGTGGCGCTGGCCTGCTTGCCCACCTGCACCAGCTGTTCGATGGCCTCGCCGATGCTGCCGTGCTGGCCGGCGAAGGCGCCGGTGGTCTTGTCGAGGTTGGCCAGCGTGTTGCTGAGGTGGCCGATGTTGTCCTCGGAGAACATCTGGTTGGCGTTGTGCAGCAGCAGGTTGATATTGGTCACCAGGTCGCTGCTGTCATTGAGCAGGCGCGAGATTGGCGAGGGTGATGCAATGATCACCGGCAGCTTGCCATCCTTGCCTTTCAGTTCCGGGCTTTGCGGGGTGCCGCCGCTGAGCTGGATGAACGAGTTCCCGGTAACACCGGCCAGGGTGAGCTTGGCCTGGGTATCTTCCTTTACCGGGGTGTCGCCGCTCAGGCGCACCCGTGCCAGTACCCGGCGTGGGTCTTTCGGGTCCAGGCGCAAGGTGGACACGTCACCGACCTTGATGCCGTTGTACTGCACCGGGCTGCCGCGCGACAGGCCGGACACCGCCTCGTTGAATACCACTTCGTAATCCTTGAAAGCGTCGTCGACGCTGGACTTGGCCAGCCACAGGCCGAACAGCATGGCGCCAGCCACTACCAGAACGGTGACCAGGCCGATAAGAACGTGATGGGCTCGGGTTTCCATTGCTCAGCGCTCCTGCCCGGCACGGGTGGCAGCCTGTTCGGCTGCGCGCCCGCGGGGGCCGTGAAAGTATTCTTGAATCCAGGCGTCGTTGGTCTGTTCGACCTCGGCCAGCGGGCCGGCCACCAGGACCTTTTTCTGCGACAGCACCGCGATGCGGTCGGTGATGGTGTACAGGGTGTCGAGGTCGTGGGTGATGAGGAACACTGACAGGCCCAGGGCGTCGCGCAAGGTCAGGATCAACTGGTCGAATGCAGCGGCGCCGATCGGGTCCAGGCCGGCGGTGGGCTCGTCGAGGAACAGGATATCGGGGTCCAGTGCCAGGGCCCTGGCCAGCGCCGCGCGCTTGATCATGCCCCCTGACAGCGAGGACGGGTACTTGTCGGCGGCCGAGATCGGCAGCCCGGCCAAGGCCAGCTTCACCCCGGCCAGGTGTTCGGCATCGGCGCGGGACAGCCCTGCATGCTCGATCAGTGGCAAGGCCACGTTCTCGGTCACCGTCAGCGAAGAGAACAGCGCGCCCTTCTGGAACAATACGCCAAAGCGCCGTTCAACCAGCGAGCGCTGCTGTTCACCGAGGCCGACAAGGTCCTGGCCGAATACCTTGATCTGCCCCTCATTGGGCCGGCGCAGGCCGATGATGCTGCGCAGCAGTACCGATTTGCCACTGCCTGAGCCGCCGACCACGGCCAGGATCTCGCCGCGATACAGGTCCAGGTCCAGGTTTTCATGCACAACCTGACGACCGAAACGGTTGCAGATGTCGCGGGCCTCGATCACGGTTTCCTTGCCACTCACCAGCCCATCTCCATGAAGAACAAGGCGGCCACCGCATCCAGCACGATGACCACGAAAATCGACTGCACTACCGCTGAGGTGGTGTGCGCGCCTACCGATTCGGCGCTGCCGCTGACCTTGAAGCCTTCCAGGCAGCCGATGGCGGCGATCAGGAAAGCGAAGAACGGCGCCTTGGCCAGGCCGACCAGGAAGTGCTGCACACCGATGTCGCTTTGCAGCAACGACAGGAACATGGCCGGTGAAATGCCCAGCGACAGGGCACACACCACCGCGCCGCCGACGATGCCGCAGATCATCGCCAGGAAGGTTAGCAAGGGCAGCGAAATAAGCAGGGCCAGCACCCGTGGCACTACCAGCAGCTCCATGGGGTTCAGGCCCAGGGTGCGGATGGCGTCGATTTCTTCATTGGCCTTCATCGAGCCGATCTGCGCGGTGAAGGCGCTGGCGGTGCGCCCGGCCATCAGGATGGCGGTGAGCAGTACGGCGAATTCGCGCAGGAACGAGAATGCCACCAGGTCGACGGTGAACACGGTTGCGCCAAAGTCGGCCAGTACCGTGGCACCCAGGAAGGCCACCACTGCGCCGACCAGAAAAGTCAGCAGGGCGACGATGGGTGCGGCGTCCAGGCCGGTCTGTTCGATGTGCGCCACGACCGGGGTCAAGCGCCAGCGATGGGGTTGCAAGGCACGGCGCAGCACGGTCTCGAGGATCACACCGATAAAGCCGAGCAACTGCATGGTGTCTTGCCACAGCGTGCCGACGGCGCGGCCGATGCGCTCCAGCAGTAGCAGCAGCACGTTGCGCTCTGGCTCCTTGACCGGAATACAGTAGTCCTGGACCGAGCAATAGACGTTCTTGAGCAACGCGCGGCTGGCTTCGGGCAGCTCGTCCGTGCAGCGCGACAGGCGCTCGGAGCCGAGCAGTTCGGCCAGCAACGAGGCGCCGGCGGTGTCCAGGCGGCCTAGCTGGCTGAGGTCGGCAACAGTATCGGTACTGGATTGCGCGCGCAGGCGCTCGCTTTCGCGCTTGAGGCTGGCGTAATGCGCCAGGGTCCAGTCACCGGTAATGCGCAGGCAAGCCGGCTGGCTGCTGGTATCCAGGGTGGCGCTGGGGGTGGTCATTGGCTCCATGCGATTGACTCGGCGCTAAGGCTTAGGGGCTGATCATAGCGCAGCGGGCATGGGCTGTTTGGTGATTATGTGCTGTCTAGAAGGGGCTGGGGCCGCAAAGCAGCCCCTTTCAATCATTGTGTCGGGTTGTCGTCGACCACCTTGAAGCGCAACACGCCAATCACCTGCCCGTCCTCGGTCAGCACCCTCACCTGCCACTTGCCCGCCGGGTTGGGCGGGAAGTTCTGCTTGTGGGTCCAGGCCCGGTAGCCTTCCTTGCGCCCGCCATGGATGTCCAGGGCAATGCGGTCGACTTCCTTACCGTCTTTCTGCCACACGTGGTAGATGCGCTCGTTCAGGCCGCGTGGCGCGTTGATTGCGGTGTAGGCATACAGCCCGCTGCTGCGGATGCGGCTGGCAGCGATTTCGTCCAGCGAATCGCCAGGCTGGCGGTTGAGTACTTCGGTGCTCACTGCCACCTCGGTCATCCATAAAGTTGCTGGCGGCACCCAGGAACGCAGCAGCCAGCCGCCGGCGCCGACCGACAAGGTCACCAGCACCAGAGCCACGCCGCGGCGCCAGCTGTTGACCGGAAAGCTGCTCGCCAGGCTGGGGAACGACAAGGCCATCGCCGTGATCAAGGCCAGCTTGAAGCTCTGCGCGGTGGTCAGGTGCAGGATGATCGGCAGCGCGGTCAGCAGTGCGGCGAACAGGGTCAGGGTGTGCAATGCCAGGAACAGCCAGCGCCGCGGTGCCAGCCACTTGTAGTACAGCGGGTCGATGATCGAAACCAGCCCGGCGGCACCCAGCAGCCCGGTGAACACCAGTTGGCTGCTGTTCCAGGTGGTGGTGATGAAGAAGAACGGCAGCACGAAAAACAGCGTTTCCTGGTGGATCATCTGCGTCGCATAGCGCAACAGTGGCTGTGGGATTTCGCGGTTGAAGGTACGAGCGAACAGGCCGGTGAGGGTGTTTTCCAGCATCAGCCAGACCCAGCTGACCAGCATGAGCACGGCCACCCAGCTGGCCAGGCCGGCTTGGCGGTCAACCAGGATGAAGCTGCCGACGCCGGAGAGAAAACCGCCGAGCGCGATGATGCCGGGGTAGCGTTTGAGCAGTTCGATGATGCGCTGGACGATGCGGGGGATCTGGGGCATTGGGGGCTACAACAAAGAAGGAGGTGGCTGTGCCGGCCCCTTCGCGGGTAAACCCGCCCCTGCAGGTGGCGCAGGAGCGAGTTACCCCACGAAGAGGCCGGTACTGGCAAAAGGATACCGCCGATTCACCGCTTCCGTGTAGCACCACTGGGCCGTTGAGGGCCCTGGCGGCGCCAACGCAACAGGCCCGCAGCCAGAATCAGCCCGACCAGCAAGGCGACCAGCCCATAGAGCTCGTCATAACCCAACAGCGGCTTCTCGATGCGCACATAGCCCTGTTCCTTGAGCAGCTCTTTCAACGCCGCATTGGCCTGCTCCAGGCTGACCTGGCGCAGTTTGCGCACCGGGTTGGCAAAACGCCCGTCCGTGTAGTCGTTCAGCGCGCCCCAGTAGTAGTCGGCCAGCGCGCTATTGCCCTGGGTGCTCCAGCTTTCCTTGGCTGCGCTGGCGTACTTGATGCGGGCAAAGGTGTCCGGGTCGAGGCCGTCCTTGCGCAGGTGGTCGAACAGCGCCTGCATGACTTGGACCGCCTTGTCGACATCGTCACGTTCCAGGTCGGCATTGAGGCTGAGCAGGCCGGTGTCGCCGAAGCTTTCGCGTTGCACCGACGGGCCATAGGACAGCCCGTTGCGCAGGCGCAGCTGGTCATACAGCGCCCAGTCAAGGTAGCGCGAGAGCAGGTCGAGGGTGGCCTGGTGGTCGTTGTCCAGCACCGGCTCGATGAACAGCCAGTGCAGCTTCACGCTGTCGCCCAGCCAGCCGCGGCTTAGGTCGCGGCGTTGCTCGGCCTGATGGGTGATGCTTTCCAGGTTGCGACGTTCTTCCGGCTCGGTTGCCGGCAGCTCGCCAAAGGTCCGCTCGAGGTAGGCCGGCAGCAGGCGATCGAGGCCACCGACCAGGATCAGGGTCATGTTGTTGGCCGCGTACCAGTGCTCGCGCAAGGCTTGTACCTGCTCCAGGGTCATGTCGTCGACATCGGAGCGTTCCGGGCACTTCAGGCCCAGCTCGGTGGCCAGTTGGTCGCTGGCGGGGTGGCCGATGTCCTGGCGGTCGAGCCAGCGCTGCAGGTGGCCATAATGGCCGCCATCCTCACGCTCGATAATGCGCTTGGCGGTGGCCAGGGCCTTGGCATCGATGCGGGTGTCGCGAATCACCGCCAGCAGCAGGTCCAGTACCTTGCGCTGATTACGCGCCGGGGCCTCGATGACGAAGGTGGTATCGGCGCTGCTGGTAAAGGCATTCCACTCGCCACCCAGTGCTTGCAGGCGTTCTTCCAGGCCTCCTTCGCCGGTTTCGTCGATGCCGCTGAACAGCAGGTGCTCAAGCAGGTGCGGCAGCTCTTTCTGCGCGCAGTCAAAGTCATCCAGGCCAACCCCGACCACCAGGCGAATCGCCACATGGTCACGCTCGTAACCGTCTTTCAGGATGACCTGCAGGCCGTTGGGCAACAAGTAACCCTCAACCCGCGAGCGGTCGAGGGCCAGTGAGGGCAGGCTGCAGATCAGCAGGCAAACGAACATCAGGCAACGCATGGGCGAGCTTAGGTCCTCGGGTGGAGAAATCACGGCAATCGGGCTTCGTCCGGCACGCTGTCGAGCATCAGCCCGCCCGTGTCCGAGCCGCCCAGTACCACATAGGCACTGCTACAGAACAAAGAGTTCAACCGCTTCATGTCGGCGATCAGCTCCAAGTGTAGCGAACTGGTCTCGATGCTTTGCACCACCTTGCGTTGCAGGCGGCTGACATGGGCGTGGGCAAGCCGCCGTTCCTGGGCGCGGAAACGGCGTTTTTCGCGCAGCAGCAAACGGGCGCTTTCCGGATCGGCACTGAGGAACACCGACAGGCCCAGGCGCAAGTTGGCCAGCAATTGTTCCTGCAGGCCGGTCAGCTCTTCCAGCCCCACCTGGGAAAAGTCGCGGCGCTGACTGGTTTTCTGCTGCTGGACCTTGCGCAGCATCCGTTCGATCAGGTCGCAGGCCAGCTTGAGGTTGATTGCCAGTTCGATGATTTCGGCCCAGCGGCGGTTGTCCTGTTCGCTGAGGTCTTCGCGCGACATCTGCGCCAGGTACAGCTTGATCGCGCTGTAGAGGGCTTCGGCATCCTCGCCCAGGGCGCGGACCTGCTGCGGCAACGCGGTCTGGGTGCCGCGCAAAGCGCCGAGCATGGCTTCGAGCAGGTTGTCGACGATATCGCCCAGGCGCAGGGTTTCGCGCGCGGCGTTGGCCAGTGCCAGGCTGGGCGTTTCCAGCGCCGAGGTGTCGAGGTGGCGCGGGCGCACCTGGCCATTGCTGGCTTCCCGCTCCGGCAACAGGCTGTTGCACAGCCGGCCCATGGGCTTGACCGTGGGCAGCATGATCACGCAGCGCAGCGTGTTGTAGAGCAGGTGGAAGCCGATGACCAGTTCCTGCGGGCTGAAACTCAGCGAGTCCATCCATTCGACCAGCGGATGCAGTACCGGGATTATCAGTAGCAGGCCGATCAGCTTGTACAGCAGGCTGCCCAGGGCGACTCGCCGCCCGGCGGCGTTCTGCATGCTGGTGCTGATGAAGGCCAGCAGACCGCTGCCGATGTTGGCGCCGACCACCAGGCCGATGGCTACCGGCAGACTGATCACTTCGGCGCCGGCCAGCGTCGCGGTGAGCAGCACGGCGGCGAGGCTGGAATAGGAAACCATGGCGAACAGTGCGCCGACCAGGGCATCGAGCAGAATGTCGCCGGTCAGTGACGCGAACAGTACTTTTACCCCTTGGGCATGGGTGATCGGCGCAGCTGCCTGCACGATCAGCTCCAGTGCCAGGATGATCAGGCCAAGCCCTATGCCTACCCGGCCCAGTTGCCCGGCGCGCGTCTGCTTGCGCGAGAGAAAGAAGATGACTCCCAGGAAGATCAGCAGCGGCGACAGCCAGGACAGGTCGAAGGTCAGTACTCGGGCCATCAGCGCGGTACCCACATCGGCCCCGAGCATGATCGCCAGCGCCGGGGTCATGGCCATCAGGCCCTGGCCGACGAATGAGGTGACCAGCATGGCGGTGGCGTTACTGCTCTGCACCATGGCGGTGACGAGGATGCCGGCAATGAACGCAAGCGGTCGCTTGTTCATGTTCTGGCTGATGATGCGCCGCAGGTCCGAGCCGAATACCCGGAGGATGCCGGTACGCACGATATGGGTGCCCCAGACCAGAAGTGTCACGGCTGAAAGCAGGTTGAGCAGGGTCAGCATGGCGAAGGCCCCCTGTTGCATAGGCCCAGCGGGCCAAGAGAAGAAGCGTGAGCGGTTGAAGAATTTTCAGTGCTCACTCAAAGCTTTAGTTGTTTTGCACAGCTGTCGCCAGCTTCGCACGAAGGTCTTCCATTTGAAACACGGCAAAAATGAAAAGGGCCCCGAAGGGCCCTCAAGATGCTGCGCTCCGTGATCTTACTGACCCGGGATGTCCTTGCGCAGTTTCACCGGGTCTTGCTCCTTGCCGTCCTTGCGGGCCAGCGCAGTGCGCATGCGGATGTTGATGGCCTCTACCGCCAGCGAGAAGGCCATGGCGAAGTAGACGTAGCCTTTCGGCACATGCACGTCGAAAGCCTCGGCGATCAGTACGGTACCCACCACGATCAGGAACGAAAGCGCGAGCATCTTCAGCGACGGGTGTTTGTCGATGAAGTTGCTGATGGCACCGGCGCACAGCATCATCACCAGCACAGCCACGACGATGGCTGCGATCATCACTGGTACGTGGGAAACCATGCCCACCGCCGTGATCACCGAGTCCAGCGAGAACACGATATCGATGATGGCGATCTGGATGATGGTGTAGAAGAACTTGCCACCTGCGCCTTTGGGCGTGTCGGCGTTTTCGTCCTCGCCCTCCAGGCCGTGGTAGATCTCCTGCGAGCTTTTCCACAACAGGAACAGGCCACCGAAGAACAGGATCAGGTCACGTCCGGAGATGCCCTCGCCGAACACCACGAACAGGTCGGCGGTAAGCCGCATGACCCAGGTGATCGACAGCAACAGCATGATGCGGGTGACCATGGCCAGGGCCAGGCCGAAGATCCGGGTGCGAGGCTGCATGTGCTTGGGCATGCGGCTGACCAGGATCGAGATCATGATGATGTTGTCGATGCCGAGCACGATCTCAAGCGCGGTAAGGGTAAAAAAGGCAACCCAGATTTCCGGGCTGGTCAGCCATTCCATGTGTTTTCCTTCAAGCGGTAATGGCAACGCGCCCTAACCAGGGCGCGTCGCGGTAGGTAATACGCGTTTATTAAAGACTACTGAACAGCGGAAAAATGCCCATCAGCAATGCGGCGAGCATTATGCACAGGCACACCAGCACTGCCCACTTCAAGGTGAAGCGCTGATGGTCACCGAACTCGATGCCGGCCAGTGCCACCAGCAAGTAGGTGGAGGGTACCAAGGGGCTGAGCAGGTGTACCGGCTGCCCGACGATCGACGCACGGGCCATTTCCACCGGGGTGATGCCGTAGTGGCTGGCGGCCTCGGCCAGTACCGGCAATACGCCGTAGTAGAAGGCGTCGTTGGACATGAAGAAGGTGAACGGCATGCTCACGATCGCGGTGATCACCGCCAGGTACGGGCCCAGTGCCTCGGGGATGACTGCCAGCAGGCTCTTGGACATGGCGTCGACCATGCCGGTGCCCGACAGGATACCGGTGAAGATACCGGCGGCGAAGATCAGCCCGGTCACGGCCAGCACGCTGCCGGCGTGGGCGGCGATGCGGTCCTTTTGCTGCTGCAGGCACGGGTAGTTGACGATCATGGCGATGCTGAAGGCGATCATGAACAGCACTGGCAGCGGCAACACACCGGCAATCAGCGCCACCATCAGCGCCGCAGTCAGGGCACCGTTGAAGTACAGCAGCTTGGGCCGGCGTGCTTCCGGGTACTGCGATACGCTGATTTTGCTGTGGTCGATGTCGTCGGTAGGCAGGTGCAGTTCGCCCAGGCGGGCCCGCTCACGCTTGCCGTACAGGTAGGCAATGGCCAGGATCGCCAGCACGCCAAACAGCATGGCCGGGATCATCGGCACGAAAATGTCCGACGGGTCGACATGCAGGGCGCTGGCGGCGCGGGCTGTGGGGCCACCCCAGGGGGTCATGTTCATCACCCCGCCGGCGAGAATGATCAGGCCGGCCATGATCCGCGGGCTCATGCCCAGGCGGCTGTACATCGGCAGCATGGCGGCGCAGCAGATCATGTAGGTGGTGGCGCCGTCACCGTCCAGCGAGACCACCAGGGCCAGCACGGCGGTACCGACAGAGACTTTCAGGGGGTCGCCCTTGACCAGCTTGAGGATCTTGCGCACGGCCGGGTCGAACAGGCCGGAGTCGATCATCAGGGCAAAGTAGAGGATGGCGAACATCAGCATCACGCCGGTCGGCGCAAGCTTGCTGATGCCTTCGAGCATCATCGGGCCGATCTTGGCGGAAAAGCCGCCGAACAGGGCGAACAGGATCGGTACCAGGATCAGCGCGATCAAGGCCGACAGGCGCTTGGTCATGATCAGGTACATGAAGGTGATGACCATGGCAAAGCCGAGGAAGGTCAGCATGGCAATACTCCAGGCGTGGCGCGGCGAAAGGTAAGTCGATTCGGGCGGATCAGCGCGTGGGGCGCTGTGCAGGGAGCATGCGAAGGGGGACTGCGAAAAGGCGGGCACAGGAATACATCAGAATCACCATTGTTGTTGTTGATTGGGCCGGGCGCGGTGTTTACCGGGTGCCCTGGCTGACCGGTCTTGTGCCGGTAGTGGGGGCTATCCTATGAGCACAAGCTTTCAGCCAGCTTTCGCTGATGCAAAGGCGACGAGAGGTAGGTGATGCACGATGTAACCGAAGGTGGCTGCCATTGCGGCGCATTGCGGTACCGGTTGGTGGGTGAGCTGACCGATATTGCCCATTGCCATTGCTCGATCTGCCGGCGGGTGAGCGGCGGGCTGGTGGTGACCTGGCTCACCCTGCCCCGCTCAGGTTTCCTGTGGCTGCAAGGTGAACCGGGGTGCTATGTGGCGCCGGCCAGTTGCAGCCGGTACTTCTGTGGGCATTGCGGGGCGCATGTGGCGTTGGTGACCACGCACAGCCCGGAGACGGTCGATGTGACGGTGGCGACGCTGGACCACCCGGAGCGGGTACGGGCCAACCGGCATATCTGGGTAAGCAGCCGGTTGCCGTGGTTGCATCTGGATGAGGATCTGCCAGAAGAGGACGGCGAAATCCAGTAAGGGATTGTGCCGGTACAGCCATACTTACAACTGCAGACCACCCGCGGCTTTATGCAGCGCCCGTAAATGCTCGCCGATCTGCTTCACATTGGCTTCGACCGCGGCAATTTCCTTGGCGCGCGAAGGCTCCAGCAGCGCCCTCACCTCCTTGTCCAGGCTGGTGCTCAAGCGCAACAGCTGCGCCTGGCGCTCGCTGCTCACCTTCTCCAGGTGCTTGCGCTCCTCTGGCTGCGGCAAACCATAGCCCTTGGCATCGAGCAATTCTGCCGGGCGGCTGAGGAAGCCGCTGTTGGCAAGCATCTGCTTGAGCGTCGCGTCGGCTTTGTTGATGCTGCCATCTTTCAGCGCGGCGGCATTCAGGTAGCGCTGTTTCACCTCGTCCTGGGCCAGCAGCAGTTGCCGGCGCAAGCTGGCCTGCTCGAGCAGCAGCAAGGCCGCGCTGGTGCGCAGGTCGGCCTGGGCGAACCAGGGGCGGCGTTGTTCGGCGTCCTGGGCCAGCCAGTCTTCCACCAGCGCTTGCTTGATCGGCAACTGCTTCTTCAGCACCTCGAACATGGCCTGGTAGCGATCTCGGTAGGAGTCGAAGCGGTAGCCCAGGCGCAGGGCCTCTCGCGGGTCGTCGAGCACGCTGGTATCGGCCAGCCCCCTGCCCTTGAGCACCGCCAGCAAGCCATTGGGCATGATGCTGTCGAGGTCGTTCAGGCGTGAGTTGGCGGTGCCGCTGCGCAGCAGCTTCAACGACTCGACCGCGCAGTTGTTGGACAGGAACCAGTAGTTGCCGTCGTAGCTCCAGTGCATCTCGGCGGCCTGGCGCACCAGGTTCTCAACTTCTTCACGGTTCAGCTTCAAAGGCACCGAGGCCAGGCTGCGCAGCTCGGTCTTGGTGTATTCGTCGATCACCTGGCCCAGCGGCAGCACGAACAGCCGCGACGGGTAGACACCGATCAGGCCGTCCCAGCTGGACAGCTGCACATCGTTGACAAAGGCGCGGTACGACAGCACCAGGCTCTGTTCGAGGTCCAGGCGGCAGTCCGGCCCGCGAGGCCGGCCAGGCTTGCAGATCACCAGGCGCAGCATGCTGTGGCCCCAGCGGCTGACCAGGTTCTGGTTGGCTTCGGCCAGCAAATAGTCCACTTCGTAGACCCGCTCGGGGTCGATTTCACCCAGCGGCTGGCGGGCGAAGTCGCTGCCGGCATTGATGAAGGGCAGGCCCTTGGCGCAGGTGTCCTGTTGCGGAGCCCAGCCGAAGTGCTCGCGTAGGTACTGGTTTAGCGCCGGGCGGCGGCAGCCGTAGCTCGGGTCGAGAAGGAAATACTCCATGTTGACCGCGATGTATTCCTTGGGGCTGCTCAGCTCGTAGCTATCGGGGCTGCGCACGAACTGGCCATTGTGTTGTTCGCGCTCGCCGCGCCGGCCCACGTACTGTTGCCAGCCGGCCAGGTCGAGCAGGCGCGGGTCGTCGCTGAGGGTGAAACGCCGCTCGGCCTGGCCACGGCACTCCTCGCGCAGGCCGATCTTGCCCAGCGTGCCTTGCTGGCGCTTGCAGCGGGCGATCAGCGAATTTTCGGCGCTGGGCCACAGCCGGGCGCGGTCGTAGATATGGGTCAGCTCGTGCAGCACGGTGGCCAACAGCTCTTCACGCACTGTGCCATGGGGGCGATCGGTGCGTTGACTGGCGGCGCTGCCATCGGCAAGGCCGGGCAGCAGGCTGCGATTGAGTTCAAGGGTGGAAACCAGCGAGGCCTGGCCATAGGCGTCTGCTGGCATCTTGTCGCTCCAGCTGACCAGCACGCGGCGGTCCAGCTGTTGCTTGAAGCGTGGCGGCAACTTGCCCAGGGCCTCGTCGAGGAGGGCCTGGGTGGCTTGGGTTTGCTGCGGGTCGAGGCCAGATGCCTGCAGCTCAAGCTGCAGGTCGGCCAAGGCGGGCGTGCCGAGCAGCGTCAGGGCGCAGCCGAGCAGCCAGGCGCGCACGCCGTTCACAGGGCCAGAATGGCTTCGGCCAGCACTTGGTCGCTGGCGCCTCGCGCTTCTGGCACGCGCTCGCGCAAGGTGTTGAAGGCCGCTTCGAGCTGGGCGCCGCGGATGTCGCCATTGCTGGCGACGAAGCTGGCAGCGTCGTCGTGGGCTTCGCGTACTACCTTGGAGTCGCGGATCGAGGTGGTGGTGTCAGAGGTGAAGTCGATCGAACGGCCAAAGGCACGCACGATGATGTTGCTGGTGGCCACCAGGGTCTGTGCCTGAGCCAGGTCGGCCAGCAGCAGCATGCCGAGGGTAGCGGCAATCAGCGGTTTACGCATGGAGCATCTCCGAAAAATACAGGGAGTCAGTTGTTGCTATTGGACGAGAATTGCCTGCGCCAGTTCCAGATCACCGACGGTGTGTCGTGAGCAATTGTGGCGTAATGATTCCAGCGCTGCTTCCAGCCGTGCACCGCGGATCTGGCCGTCGCTGGCGACAAAGGCAGCGGCGTCGTCGCGGGCCTGGCGGACCAGCTTGCGGTCGAACGGTGCGGTGGTCACCTGGCTGGTGACGTAGCCGGTGATGACCAGGCTTTGCGTGGTGGTATCCATGGCATGGGCGCTGGCCATGCCAGCGACGGAGAACAGCAGCGGCAACAGATAACGCATGGGCTCCACAACAACTGGAAAACGTGGGGGCAAGGGTGGGCGAGGCTGTGCTGGTGACCAGCACAGCCGTATGGCTCCGCCGGGATCAGATCGCCAGGATGGCCTGGGCCAGTTGCGCGTCAGTGGCCTGCAGGGCCGGCATTTGCGAGCGGATGTGCAGGAAAGCGCTTTCCAGCTTGGCACCGCGGATGTCCCCTTGGCTGCCAACGAAGCTGGCAGCGTCGTCACGGGCGGCCTGGACGATCTTGTCGTCACGGAACGAAGAGGAAACATCGGAGGTAGCATCGGTGGACGCGGCTACAGCGCCAACGACGGCGTCAGTGGTGACAACGAAGCTGGTGGCGTGTGCAGTGCCTGCCAGGCTCAGCATCAGGGCAGCGCCAATCAGGTAATTACGGGACATGATGGTGGACTCCTGGACTTGGGTCGGGTGTTCTGTTTATCGGACGCCTGGATAGCGCGTCTCGGTGCTTTGTACAGCGGTTCTACCAGACTGTTAAGCGAAGCGTATCACGCGCCGGTGTTTCTGGATGTTAATCAACAGCGCGCAAAGCAACTGTACCTGTAGTAATCCGAAAATATAAAACTGTACCTGTTGCGAGCGGAACGCTCTAGCCGGCGCCCTTAAAAACAAAAAACCCGCTGCAGTCACCTGCAGCGGGTTCTTGAAATTCGCGGTGCCGGCCGAAGCCGGCAAGCCGGAGCTTAACGCCAGAAAGGCTTGCTCAGCTCTTCGTAACGCTGCGACTCGCTGATACCGGCATCAGCCAGCAGGCGGGCGTCCAGGCGGGCCAGTTGACGGCGGCTGGCCATGCGGCGCTGCCACAGCAGCAGGGTAGACAATGCGCGCAGCGGCATCGAGGCGTTGGATTGCTGGGTGTTGCTTTCAAAAACGAGACCGGAACTGAGGGTACGTTCCATGATGCTTCATCCTTCCGCTTATGGCGGGATTAGGTAGTGGTTTAACTGATGCCAATGATCCTCCTCTCTTGTCCATAACAGTAGATACAGTTCTGTTGAAAGACGATGGCTCAGTTAACTGTGTAACCCTACTGTTGCACTCGAAATTGGCGTAACTGTACTGGTCTGCACATTATTGGTGCGTTTTGAGGTTGGAGGCGGATAGGGCAAGCTAAAGGCTGGTAGAAATACCAGTACAGTAGGACAGTTTATGATCGCAGTTAGGTTGAGGAGTTGAGCGGCGTGTCGCGAACACTCCGCAAAGCGGTGGCTGGCACCGGCTGTGCCGGTGTGGGCGATTAAAGCCGCTCCTGCAGAGAGCGTTATCGGGACAGCAGTGTTGCCCTGCTATCCCGACCAGAGGTGGATCAGCTAGCCAGCATGCGCCCGGTTTCTTCCAGGTTTTCGTGCCAGCTCAGTGCTTCACGCAGGATATGCGGGGTATGGCCGCCACGTTCGCAGGCGCGATCGAAGTAGTCGTTCAGCGCCGCCCGGTAGTCAGGGTGAACACAGTTGTCGATGATCGCCCGTGCGCGCTCGCGCGGCGCCAGGCCTCGCAGGTCGGCCAGGCCTTGCTCGGTGACCAGGATGTCCACGTCGTGCTCGGTGTGGTCGACATGGCTGACCATCGGCACCACGCTGGAAATCGCCCCGCCTTTGGCAATCGACTTGGTGACGAACACAGCCAGGTGGGCATTACGGGCAAAGTCACCCGAGCCACCAATACCGTTCATCATCCTGGTGCCGCACACGTGGGTGGAGTTGACGTTGCCGTAGATATCGAACTCCAGTGCGGTGTTGATGCCGATAATGCCCAGGCGACGCACTACTTCCGGGTGGTTGGAGATTTCTTGCGGACGCAGTACCAGCTTGTCCTTGTAGCGCTCCAGGTTGCCGAACACGTCAGCATTGCGGCGGGTCGACAAGGTGATCGAGCTGCCCGAGGCGAAGCTGAGTTTGCCGGCGTCGATCAGGTCGAAGGTGGAATCCTGGAGTACTTCGGAGTACATGGTCAGGTCTTCGAACGGC
>NZ_JABMCN010000126.1:10677-17013 GCF_013179515.1 Pseudomonas sp. CM27 | reverse complement strand
AGAGCGGGCAGGTAAAGTTGTCGCTCACTGCCGGCATCCACTCTTCCAGGCTTTCGAACAGCGGCTCGCCCACTTCACGCCGGCACTCCGGGCAGCCAGCCTCTTCGAGGAAGCCCTCGGTGGGGGTATAAATGCAGCGCTTGAGCATCACCTCCAAGCCGTTGACCGGTTCGCCGAACGGTAGCTTGTCGGGGTGCAGGGCGACTTTGCGGGCACCGGCGGCCAACGCGTGGCCCATCCGGTTGCCGGTGCGGCCACAGGTGGTCAGTTGCTCCTCGACCACCTTCTCACGTACCAGCCAGCGCAGGATGGCGCGGCTGCGGGCCTCATGCGCCGGGACGGTAGACAGCTTGGGGACGATGATGCTCTGGGTGTTCATGAAAGAGGCAAGCCTGAAAAACTGCGGTAATGGCGCAATTCTACCGCCTGCTCAAGCGCTGAGGTAGCGACCTATCAGCGCCAGGCCACTGGCCAGTACCAGCCAGGTGACCAGACGCACGAAGGCTTCGCGGGACAGCCTGTGGGTAAGCCTGCGCCCGACCCACAGGCCGACGAACATTACCGGCAACAGGCAGGCGGCGAGCAGCAGCAGGCTCTGATCGGCATACACACCGGCGATCAGGAACAGCGTCAGGCGTACGACCGTGCTGCAACTGATCAGCGCGCTCTGGGTGGCGCGCACTTGTTCCTTCGCCTGCAGCCGTGCACTCAGGTAGAGCGCATAAAGGAAGCCACCACTGCCGAACAACGCGCCGAACAGCCCGCCTGCCGTGCCCATCGGCACCGCCCAGAAACCGGACAGGTTCGCCGGCCGCACCTTCACCGCCAGGCCGTACAGCGCATAGGCCGTGACAAACACACCCATCAACAGCAATAACAAATCAGACTTCAACTGCAGCAGGAACACCACACCGAACGTGCAGCCTATGGCCATGAACGGCAGTAGCCGTAGCAACTCACTGCGCACCACATCGCGGCGCGACGGCAGCAGGTTGCCGAATGCCGCGACGAAGTCGAGCAACACCAGCAGCGGAATGATCCGTGACAGCGGCATAAAGTGGATCAGTACCGGGCCAGCCACCAGCGCAGTCCCGAAACCGGCGATGCCGAAGACGATGTAGGCCACCCCGACACCGAGCAGGATGGGCAGCCAGTCAAGGCCGGAAAAAGACAGCTGGGCGATCATGGCAGCAGTTCCTGGGAAGACAGACAAAGGTTAGCCAGCAGCGAGCCATGCCGACTAATATGCCTTTATCGCCAAAGCCATCTCGAAAAGGCATGACATGACGTCGATCCGCCAGTTGCGTTACTTCGTGGAAATCGCCGAGTGCGGGAGCTTCAGCGGCGCCGCCGAGCGACTCTACGTAGCCCAGTCGGCGCTGAGCCGGCAGATCAAGGAGCTGGAGCAACAGTTGGGCACTCCGCTGTTCGAGCGTACCGCGCGCCTGCCGCGCCTGACGCTGGCGGGGCAGGCCTTCCTGGAGCGGGCGCGGCGTTTGCTGGCTGACCTGGCACAAGCGGAGCGGGTTACCCGCGATATTGGCGAAGGGTTGCAGGGCAGCCTGCGCCTGAACCATTCAAGTACCGTACCGCTGACCGGCTCGCTGCTGGCTCGCCTGGGCGGCTACTTGCGCGATAACCTTGGGGTTGCGCTGGAGATTGCTCAGCAGTCGTCGGAGGCGCAGCTGGAGGATATTGCGGCGGGGCGTCTGGATATCGGCCTGCTGCGTTTGCCGGTGTTGCGCCAGCATGAGGGCGTGGTGCTGCATGAATTGTTCAGCGAACCGTTGTTTCTGGCCGTTTCGGCTGGGCATCCGTTGGCTGGTGCAACGCAGGTGAGGCTGGAGCAGTTGCGTGAAGAGCGTTTTATTTCCATTCCGCACCGCGACCGTGGCGGGCTGAGTTACCTGTCTGCCTCCCTGTGCATGGACGCGGGCTTTTTCCCGCAGGCGGCACAGGTGCTGTCGCGCAAGACGACGCAGTTGCAACTGATTCAAGCCGGATTTGGCGTGGCATTGTTGCCGGCATGCATGCGTGAGATCGCCCCGGTTTCGGTCAGCTTCGTGGCACTGGAGAGTCGCTGCATGAGTACCGTTGCGCTGGCCTGCCGGCGAGAAGCGGGGCAACTGGCGCGGCACTTCACTGGTGCCATGTGGCAGTGACCGCCGCCGTCACATTACTTGTTTGCCATGCCAGGCAAGTGTAATTCGGGCAACTCAGTTACTACTGCTTGAAGCTCGCCACCCGCAACTGCGATGATGCCGAGCATGATCAGAGACCCCTTCGAACGACTCGGCCTGGACCGCGAGGTCCTTACCGTCAGCCAACTCAACGGCCGCGCCCGCGTGCTGCTGGAAGACGTGTTCCGCAGCGTGTGTGTAGAGGGCGAGATTTCCAATCTCGCCCGCCCCGCGTCCGGGCACATGTACTTCACCCTCAAGGACAGCGGCGCCCAGGTGCGCTGCGCGCTGTTCCGGCAGAACGCCACGCGTGTGCGCCAGGCCCTGCGCGATGGCCTGGCTGTGCGGGTGCGCGGCAAGGTTTCGCTGTTCGAAGGGCGTGGCGACTACCAGCTGATTCTCGACACCGTCGAACCGGCCGGCGACGGCGCGCTGCGCCTGGCGTTCGAGGCCCTGAAGGAAAAGCTCGGTGGTGAGGGGCTGTTCAGCGCCGAGAGCAAGAAGCCGCTACCGGCCCACCCGCAGCGCATCGGCATCATCACCTCGCCCACCGGCGCGGTGATCCGCGACATCATCAGCGTGTTCGGCCGCCGCGCGCCGCAGGTGGAACTGAACCTGATCCCCACGGCAGTGCAGGGCCGCGAAGCCATCGCGCAGATCGTGCGCGCCATCCGTCTGGCCGACAGCCTGGGTTTCGACGCACTGATCCTGGCCCGTGGCGGTGGCTCGCTGGAAGACCTGTGGTGCTTCAACGAAGAAGCCGTGGCGCGGGCGGTGGCTGCCTGCGTCACGCCCATCGTCAGTGCGGTGGGCCATGAGACCGATGTATCGATCAGCGACTTCGTCGCCGACGTGCGTGCGCCCACACCGTCTGCCGCCGCCGAGTTGCTGGCCCCCGACAACAGTGGCCTGCAGCAACGCCTGGAAGGCCTGCAACGGCGCCTGCTGCTGCGCATGCAGAACCGCCTGACCCACGACCGCCTGCGCCTGGAATCACTGACCCGGCGCCTGCGCCACCCCGGCGAGCGCCTGCGTCAGCAGGCCCAGCGCCTGGACGACCTGGACATGCGCCTGCGGCGCGCCTTCACGCTCAACCTCAACCAGCGCCGCGAACGCCTGGCACGCCTGGATACCCGCCTGGCCGCGCAGCACCCGGGGCGCACCCTGAAACTGCTGAACCAGCGCCTGGACAGCCTGGCCGAGCGCCTGCCACGGGCCATGCGCGAAGTGCTCAAGGACCGTCGCCAGCGCTTCCAGGCGCAATTGCAGACGCTGCAAGTGGTCAGCCCGCTGGCCACCCTCGCCCGCGGCTACAGCATCCTGCTGGATGAACAAGGCCAGGCGATACGCAGCGCCGAACAGACCCGCAATGGCCAACGCCTCACCGCCCGCCTGAACCAGGGCGAGCTGCTGGTGCGGGTTGAAGACAACCACCTGACCCCGGTCACCCTCTCACTACTGGACTGACACATGCCCCGCCTGTTCGCGCCCTTGCTTGCCCTTTCCCTGCTGCTACTGGCTGGCGGCGCCCAGGCCAGCTACATCACCCGCACACTGAACAAGCCGGTACCCGGCGGTGTGGCGGTGATCGACCTCGGCCCTGCCGCCAGCGCACCCAGTGCCCGCTTCGACGGCAAACCGGTGCTGGTGGTAAAGGAACAGGACAACTGGCTGGCCATCGTCGGCATCCCGCTGACCCAGAAGCCCGGCACCGCCCTGCTGAGCCAGGGCGGTCGCACCCTGCCGTTCACGGTCGGCAGCAAGCAATACCCCGAGCAACGCATCACCCTCAAGAACACCCGCCAGGTCAACCCGAACCCGGCCGACCTCAAGCGCATCGACCGCGAACTGGCCGAGCAGATCAAGGCATAGCGCAGCTTCAGCCCGTCCCTGCCGAGCAACCTGATCCTCGACAAGCCGGTCAGCGGCCCGCTGTCGAGCAAGTTCGGCGTGCGCCGCTTCTTCAATGGCGAAGAACGCAACCCCCACGCCGGGCTGGACTTTGCAGTGCCGGCCGGCACGCCGATCAAGACCCCGGCCAACGGCAAGGTGATCCTGGTGGGGGACTACTTTTTCAATGGCCGTACCGTCTTCGTCGACCATGGCCAGGGCTTCATCAGCATGTTCTGCCACATGTCGAAGATCGATACCCAGGTAGGGCAACAGCTGCGCCGCGGCGATGTGGTCGGGCGCGTGGGCTCGACCGGGCGGGCTACCGGGCCGCATATGCACTGGAACGTCAGCCTGAACGATGCTCGCGTGGACCCGGCAATCTTCATTGGTGCCTTCCAGCCCTGAGCTTTGGGTTGCGCCAGCGAAAAATACCGCGCAACAATCAATAAGCACCCAGAAAATCCCTGCCATAAAATCTCGCAAAACCGACTTTTTTAAGCATTCCTCTCAATTTCTGCCGAACGCTTGCCATCCCCCACCCCACTGGTTAAGTTTGGAAGCATGAAAACCTTCAGCACCCTCATCCTGCTCCGACAACATCGCAGCCTCTGCCTGGTCAGCGCCCGACTACCAGGCTGAATCGCGTCGCCTCGCCTCTTCACCTCGTTATCGCTCGGCAGGCCCGATCTCGGCCGCACACAAAAGGATTGCTTCCATGACCATGCTCAAAGACCCTTCGAAAAAATACCGCGCGTTCCCGACCATCGACCTGCCTGACCGTACCTGGCCGTCGAAAACCATCACCGAGCCGCCAATCTGGTGCAGCTCCGACCTGCGTGATGGCAACCAGTCGCTGATCGAGCCGATGGATTCGGAGAAGAAACTGCGCTTCTGGAAGACCTTGGTGCAGGTTGGCGTGAAAGAAATCGAGGCTTCGTTCCCGTCCGCTTCGCAGACCGACTTCGACTTCGTGCGCACCCTTATCGAAGACGGCCATATCCCGGACGACACCACCATCCAGGTGCTCACCCAGGCCCGTGAAGACCTGATCGCCCGCACCTTCGAGTCGCTGCGCGGCGCGAAGAAGGCCATCGTCCACCTGTACAACGCCACCAGCCCGTCGTTCCGCCGCATTGTCTTCAACCAGGACAAGCAAGGCGTGAAGGACATCGCAGTGAACGCGGCTAAGCTGTTCGTCAAGTACGCTGCCCAGCAACCGGACACCCAGTGGACCTTCCAGTACTCGCCAGAAACCTTCAGCGCCACCGAGCTGGAGTTCGCCAAGGAAGTCTGCGATGCGGTCATCGAGGTGTGGAACCCGACGCCTGAGCACAAGGTCATCCTCAACCTGCCGGCCACCGTGGAAGTCGCCACGCCGAACATCTACGCCGACCAGATCGAGTGGTTCTGCCGCAATATCAGCCGCCGCGACAGCGTGATCATCAGCCTGCACTGCCACAACGACCGTGGCACCGGCATCGCTGCCACCGAACTGGGCCTGATGGCCGGTGCGGACCGCGCCGAAGGCTGCCTGTTCGGCAACGGCGAGCGTACCGGCAACGTCGATCTGGTGACCCTGGCGCTGAACCTCTACACCCAAGGCATCGACCCGCAACTGGACTTCTCGGACATCGACGGCGTGCGCAAGGTTGTCGAAGAGTGCAACCAGCTGCCGGTGCACCCGCGTCATCCCTACGTTGGCGATCTGGTTCACACCGCGTTCTCCGGCTCGCACCAGGATGCCATCCGCAAGGGCTTTACCAAGCAGCAAGAAGGCGAGCTGTGGGAAGTGCCGTACCTGCCGATCGACCCGGCCGACATCGGCCGCAGCTACGAGGCGGTGATCCGCGTCAACAGCCAGTCGGGCAAAGGGGGCATCACCTATCTGCTCGAGCAGGAATACGGCATCAGCCTGCCGCGTCGCATGCAGATCGAGTTCAGCCAAGTGGTGCAAGGCGAAACCGACCGCCTGGGCCTGGAAATGACCGCCCAGCAGATCTACAGCCTGCTGCACAAGGAATACCTCCAGGCCAACGCCCCATATGCGCTGGTCAGCCACCGCCTGCAGGAAGAAAACGGCCACAGCACCGTGGAAGTGGAAGTTGCCGGTGAAGGCGAAACCACGCTGCACTGGCGCGGCAAGGGCAATGGTGCCCTGGAAGCGCTGGTAGCCGGCCTGCCGATTGCCGTGGAGATCATGGATTACAACGAGCATGCCATTGGCGCGGGTACCAATGCCAAGGCTGCGGCCTACATCGAACTG
>NZ_JABMCN010000126.1:0-10577 GCF_013179515.1 Pseudomonas sp. CM27 | reverse complement strand
CGGCAAGGGCAATGGTGCCCTGGAAGCGCTGGTAGCCGGCCTGCCGATTGCCGTGGAGATCATGGATTACAACGAGCATGCCATTGGCGCGGGTACCAATGCCAAGGCTGCGGCCTACATCGAACTGCGCGTCGCTGGCGGCCGTCCGGTGCACGGTGTGGGTATCGATGAAAACATCACCACGGCCAGCTTCAAGGCGCTGTTCAGCGCGCTGAACCGTTCGCTGAGCCAGCAGGAAGCCAAGGCGGCCTGAGCCGTGCTGCAATGAATGAAAAAGCCCGCATCCTGTGATGCGGGCTTTTTTATTTACTGCCCTATCGTGGTAAACCTGCCGCACAACCAACGCGCCATCTGCAGGTGTAGCGCAGAAGTACCAAGCGAGTAGCCATCCGCCAATGGCGGGTTGCTCATGGCTTTCTTCAGTAATGACACCCGGGAAGATTACGGGCCTTCCAGTCGAAGGCAAAACGGCCACTATTGAACTCTGCATTGTATCCGTCCATGAGGGCGGCAATCTGTATCTCTCCCCAGCCCAGCGGCGCAATAGAGTATTTTTAGGCAACAGCAACGGTGGTTTCACTGGCCAGCGAAGTCAGGAAGAACAGGTCTTCGCGATTTTTGATTTTTTGGCACTTCGAATACTCGAAGAAATCCCCAAAGTTACCTGCCGACGTCACACAATGCGCATAGACATAGTGCAACTGGTAGATATTAAACACTCCTGGGCCTTCCATTTCAATTTTACGCGTATTGACCGTAGACCCGTAAATCCCCTCACTGGAACTCGACGTCAACTTGCCACCGATCACACACCCCAGAAAACCAGACCCCAGACCAATTTCCGTTTCCAATGTTGAAGTGAATGTCGAGCTATACCCCTCGGTTACAGCCACGTCCTGTATATATTTGACGCTACTGGGCACACGTACGGTATTCAAATGCGCCAGGTAAGCCAAGACCGGCGTACTGTATGTCGCCCAATTCTGCGGCCCCAGCTTCATGTCGCCATAGACGGTTTTATCATATATCCAGCAACCGGCGTTGACTGCACCGTCACCACCAAGCAAATAATTCTCAACCTCATAAGACCCGCGCTTGTGCGGAAAGTCTCCGATGTCCTTGACCATTGCCTTGTCAATAAAGCTCATATCATCTGATTTCCTGTCAAGTATTCTTATTTATATCGATAGAAGGGAACATCTCGTGCAGCGTAGTCAAACTGAAGTACACCCAGCCCTGCCCGCTCAAGCACTGCCTGCTTTATAAGGGGCCAGCCAGCAAGCTCAACAGCCTGCGATTCATCGACTGCAACCAGGCTACTGGTGGCGGTTGCGGACACAAGCACCTGTTGCCCGCCCACATCGCAAAACGCACCTTGGAGTTCTTTGCTTATTTTGTTTGCGAGCAGGCAATGGGCGTAAGCGATATTCACCTGATAAATCAGATATGCCGCACTACCGTTCAAATACACATCGCGCACGTGCTCGCTGGGTTCGCCCCACAACACATGAGCAGGCAAATCAGTGACAATGCCGGACAATGAATTTGCCCGATTAACGCCCGCACTGATTTTGAACGCGCACCCGATATCGCCCATGAATTCCCGACCAAGCCCACACCAGTAATGCTGCCGGCTTACATATTGATCAGAACGACTCTCCTGCACCCGGGAGCAATAAGAAAGGTAGGCAAAAGCGGGGCGGGTATAGCACTCGACAGAAACACCGTTCACTTTAATGCTGCCAAAAACCGTTTTCCCGGCAACCCAACTCCCCGCTTGCAAACCCTGCGCACCATACAGGTGGCGCTCAATCTCATACGACCCTTTAAATTCATGTTCGTGATGACTGATCACCGTTAGTTCCCCTGTTACCGAAAGAGGTACAAACTTAACGGTCGACAACACGCTCCTTCAGCAGGAATACTTTCTTGCAGGCGAAAAAAAGGGCGCCGACCAAGCGCCCCACAAGCCGTAAAGCACACAACAAATTCAGTTGGCGTCCAGCAGCGCCATCGCCTCCGCGCTGCACGCCTCGATCCGCGCCCAGTCGCCGTTCTTGATCCAGCTGCTGTCGAGCATCCAGGTACCACCCACGCACATCACATTGGGCAAGGCCATGTAATTGCGGACATTGGCCGGGTTCACGCCACCGGTCGGGCAGAAGCGGATATCACCGAACGGCCCCCCAAAGGCCTTGATCGCCGCCACGCCGCCACTGATTTCCGCCGGAAACAGCTTGAACCGGCGATAGCCCAAGGCATAGCCCATCATGATTTCGGACGGCGTGCTGATACCCGGCAGCAATGGAATTTCGCTGTCTACTCCCGCCGCCAGCACGTCCGGAGTAATGCCCGGTGTAACGACGAATTGCGCACCTGCCGCCTCAACAGCGGCGAACATGCTGCGGTCCAGCACCGTACCGGCGCCGACGCACAGCTCCGGGCGCTGTTCGCGCAGCACCTGGATGGCCTTCAGGCCGTGCTGTGATCGTAAGGTCACTTCCAGGGTGCGGATGCCGCCAGCAGCCAGCGCATCAGCCAGCGGCAGGATATCTTCCTCACGGGCGATGGTGATCACCGGCAGGATGCGCGCCTTTTTGCAGATGGCGTCGATCCGTGCGGCTTTATCGGCCATCGAGAGCAGGGCCTGTGGGCGTTCGAGGGTGGTCATGACTGTAGATCCTTGGCTCATGGGCACCAGTAGATGTCCAGGGGGTCGTGAAGAAAAGCGCGAATCGGCATTTCGGTAAGGTCGTTGCCACCCAGCGCGGCGCGCAGGGTAGCGAGTTTGCCCTGCCCTTGCACGGACAGCGCGATGAAGGCGGCACTGGCCAGCAGCGCGCGGGTCATCGACAGGCGCTGGTGCGGCACGCCAGGTGCCAGCATCGGCAGGCAGCGGCGTGAGCTCGCCAGGTCCAGGCCTGCTTTCAGCTCGGGGCTGGCGGGGAACAGCGAGGCGGTATGGCCATCGTCACCCATGCCGAGCACCAGCACATCGATCACCGGCAGCGCAGCCAAAGCCTGGTCGGCCTTGAGCGCAGCGGCATCCAGGCTTTCAGCCTGCTGGTACAAGCCAACGAAGCGCGCCTTGGCCGCCGGCCCCTTGAGCAGGTGACGGGCCAGCAGGCCGGCGTTGCTGTCAGCGTGCTCCACTGGCACCCAGCGTTCATCGGCCAGGCTGACGGTGACCTTTGCCCAGTCCAGGCTCTGGCCAGAAAGTTTCTCCAGGAACGGCACCGGGCTGCGGCCGCCGGACAACACAACGCAGGCCTCGCCCTTGGCCGCAACGGCCGCACGCAGACGTTCAGCCACGTCATTGGCCAGAGTCGTGGCCAGGGTGTTGGCGTCGGCCAGGGCGTGTGCATTCACGTCCGCTGGCAGTTTCAGTTCGGTTATCGCCTCAGATGTCGCCATACCAGGCCCTCCCATCGCGAGTGATCAGTGCAATCGAGCTCATCGGCCCCCACGAGCCTGCCGCATAAGGCTTGGGCGCATCGCCCGCGTTCCGCCAACCGGCGATCAGCTGGTCGCACCACTTCCAGGCGTACTCGATTTCGTCCTTGCGCACAAACAGGTTCTGGTTGCCGCGCATCACTTCGAGCAGCAGCCGCTCGTAGGCATCCGGAATCCTTGTGCTGCGCCAGGTGTCGGAAAAATTCAGCTGCAACGGGCCGCTGCGCAGTTGCATGCCCTTGTCCAGGCCCTGCTCCTTGGTCATCACCCGTAAAGAAATGCCTTCGTCCGGTTGCAGGCGGATGATCAGCTTGTTACCGATTTGCAAACGCTGTTCCGGGGCGAAGATGTAGTGCGGTGTTTCCTTGAAATGGATGACAATCTGCGACAGCTTCTGCGGCATGCGCTTGCCGGTGCGCAGGTAGAACGGCACGCCGGACCAGCGCCAGTTGCGAATGTCTGCGCGCAGCGCGACGAAGGTTTCGGTGTCGCTCTGGGCGTTGGCGTTGTCTTCTTCAAGGTAGCCAGGTACCGGCTTGCCTTCGCTGTAGCCGGCAATGTACTGGCCACGCACCACACGCGTGCTCAGCCCATCGCCAGTGATCGGCGCCAGGGCCTTGAGCACTTTTACCTTCTCGTCGCGAATGGCATCGGCAGACAGTTCGCTGGGCGGGTCCATGGCGATCAGGCACAGCAGCTGCAACAGGTGATTCTGGATCATGTCACGCAGCTGGCCGGCCTTGTCGAAGTAGCCCCAGCGGCCCTCGATGCCGACTTTTTCGGCAACCGTGATCTCCACATGGGAGATGGAATTCTGGTTCCACTGGGTTTCGAACAGGCTGTTGGCAAAGCGCAGGGCAATCAGGTTCTGCACCGTTTCCTTGCCCAGGTAATGGTCGATACGGTACACCCGGTTTTCGGGGAAGAACCGCGCCACGGCATCGTTGACCCGGCGCGACGATTCCAGGTCGTGGCCGATCGGTTTTTCCAGCACCACCCGGGTGCGTGTGGCCAGCCCGGCCTTGTCGAGGTTTTCGCAGATGGCCCCGTACACCGCCGCGGCAGTGGCGAAATAGGCGATCAGCGGTAGTTCGCCTGGCAGTTGCCCGGCCAGCGCCTGGTAACCCTCGGGTTGCAGAAAATCCAGGTGCTGGTAGCCCAGGCGACCCAGAAAGCGGCCCAGCGCAGCAGGCTCGATATCCGCCTCGGGCACATGCCGGCGCAAGTGTGCTTCGATAGTGTTCAGGTGGTCCTGCGCACTGCCTGCCTCGCGGGCCAGCGCCAGCAGGCGGGTATCAGCGTGCAGCAGGTTGGCACGGTCGAGTTGGTAGAGCGCAGGAAACAGCTTGCGCAATGCCAGGTCGCCCAAGGCGCCAAACAGGGCAAAGGTGCAAGGTTCGACACTGATCGCAGCCATGATGTTGGTTCTTTCCTAAAGTTGTACTAGGAATACCGCTTTCACATACGGTTTTCAAGGGTAAATGTAGTAAAAACCACAACATTACCCACAAGTGTTACAGACAAGTGGTACGTCAACCGTACCGACAGTACGATAGACGACCCTGCAAAAAGCCTGCTGCTCCCACAGCCGGCTGCCTTCCCGACCCAAGGACACACCCATGGACCGCGTGCGAAACCTCCTGGAACAGATCCAGGGACGCCTGGACGAGCTGAACAAGGCCGAACGCAAAGTCGCCGAAGTCATCCTGCTCAACCCGCAACAAGCTACCCGTTTCAGCATCGCTGCGCTGGCTCAGGCGGCCAAGGTCAGCGAACCGACCGTCAACCGCTTTTGCCGGTCGTTCGGCGTCAGCGGCTACCCGGAACTCAAGCTGCAGCTGGCACAGAGCCTGGCCAGCGGCGCCGCCTACGTCAGCCGCGCAGTAGAGGCCGACGACGACCCGGCAGCCTATACCCAGAAGATCTTCGCCAGTGCCATCGCCTCGCTCGACAGCGCCTGCCAGCAGCTCGACCCGCAGCAGGTCAGCCGTGCCGTGGACATGATGATCCAGGCCCGGCAGATCCACTTCTTCGGCCTCGGCGCCTCGGCACCGGTCGCCCTGGACGCGCAGCACAAGTTCTTCCGCTTCAACCTGGCGGTGTCGGCCCACGCCGACGTGCTGATGCAGCGCATGCTGGCCTCGGTGGCCCACACCGGTGACCTGTTCGTGATCATTTCCTACACCGGGCGCACCCGGGAACTGGTCGAAGTGGCCCGCCTGGCCCGCGAAAACGGCGCCTCGGTGCTGGGCCTGACCGCCGCCGGCTCGCCGCTGGCCAACGCTTGCAGCCTGAGCCTGCATATTCCGCTACCTGAAGACACCGACATCTACATGCCGATGACCTCGAGGATCATCCAGCTGACCGTGCTCGATGTGCTGGCCACCGGCATGACCTTGCGCCGCGGTGTGGATTTCCAGCCGCACCTGCGCAAGATCAAGGAAAGCCTCAACGCCAGCCGCTACCCGATCGAGGACGACGAACTCAACTGAGCCGGTGCGCCTGCAGCCGCAGGTGGGCGCGTTGCCCTGGGGCCAGGCTCAGGCCTTCGCCACTGCCGCTGGCGGCCTCGACGCAGATAAATCGCTGGGATTCGCGGCCGCTCACGCCCATCAACGGGCGGTTGCCGGGGTGCCACACCACCGTGTCATCGCTGTCGCCGGTATCGATGCACAGCTCGCGCTGCCAGGCCGGGTCCTGTAACTGCACGCGCGGCGTTCCCGGGTAGACCTTCTGGCAGCCACCCTTGGGCTTCAGCGCGCCATCTTCACGGCAGGCCTGGCGGTTCAGGCGGTCGTAGCCCTCGATATCCTCAAGCCCGGACAGCGCTATCTCGGACACGTCACTGATGCGCCAGTAGGCCAGCAGCGCATGGCTCAGCTGGCAAGGTTCACTGTCCTGGTGCTCGGTACTCAGGCTCAGTTCCATGCGGCTTCCCAGCCGCGCATGCAGGTCGACCTGCCAGTCGCACAGGTCCAGCCGCCACTTCAGGGTCACGCCCTCCTCGTCCTCGCGGCTGTCCACCAGCTTCCAGTCCAGCAGGCGTGCCCAGCCATGGGCTGGCCACAGGTCTTCGCTGGGGTGGCGGCCATACCAGGGCCAGCACACCGGTACGCCCCCGCGAATCGCCCCCACCTGCGGCCACTGCTCGGCGCACCACAGCCAAGGCCGTTCTCCGGCCGGTTGAAAGTGCAGCAGCTGCGCGCCCTGGCGGCTGAACACTGCCTGGCAACGGGGATGATCGATGATCAGCACATCGCGCTGCTGGTAACGCTCCCACTCGAATGTCGGCCTTGGCCGCTGCGAGGAAAAGAAGCGATGGAGCGGATGTTCGGGCATGGTTCAGAGCTCTTGTTGTTTGAGATAGCGCTGTCTCGGCCTATCCCCGACACCCACTGCAGGCCAGTGGGTGCCGGGAACCGAAAAGGGATTGGCGTAAATTTACAACAATTGCCCTCAGAATGACGACTGAATCTTCAAACCTGCGACCAGCGCGTTGTCCACTTCATCCACCCCGCCAGGGCTTTTGATGTACTGCAAGTTGGGCCGCACGGTCAGCCAGTTGGTGACATGGAAGCCGTAGTAGAGCTCGGCGTTGTACTCGGTACGCTGCAGCGGCACGAAGCCTGCGTTGTCGTAATCACTGATACCGCTCTGGGCGTTGAGCAGTTCGGCGCGCTTCTTCACGTCGTCATTTACATGAATACGCGCCACACCGAAGCCGATGTCATCCTTGGGGCGGGCGTCGAAGGCACCCTTGTAGACCAGTCCCACCTGCTGGTAGTTGTCGACCACGTTGGTGGCCTTGTCATGCACCGTGAAGTTGGCGAACAGGCTCAGGCCCCGGTTGATATCGCCGCCCTGGGCAGTCACCTGCTGCTGCGCGACCACCCACCAGCCATGCTTGCTGGAGTGCGACTTGAAGGCGCCACCGCTGAGCGCCTGCGGGTTGCCGTTGACGTCGTCGAACACATCGTCGGCATTCGCCGTGCTGTAGTAGTAGCCCAGGCGGTACTCGCCCGGCAGGCCATTGACCTTGGGCGACCACACGGCCTCTACCGGCAGGATGGCCCCCTTGGTACCGCTGCCGCTGAGCTTGAAGCCATTGCCGGTTTCCAGGTTGGAGGGGTTCTGCTCGAAGGCGCCGACCTGGACGAAGAATTCCGGTGTGATGTTGTACTTCACCCGCAGCGCCCACTGGCTGACCGGCCAGTTGTACCAGATGCCGCCTACCCAGTTGCCCACCTGCGAGCCGCAGAAGGCCAGGTTCTGGAAGTCGCAGGGGAAGCTGTTGAAGTCCTCGCCCTCGCCGAAGCGGCCGAATTTCACGTCCAGCGCGCCGTCGAAGTACTTCTGCTTGACCCACATCTGCGTCAGGCGCCAGGTCTGGCCGCGGCCCCACACCTCCTGCACCGAGCTGAACTGCCCGGCACGCGGATCACTGATGCGGTCGTTGGACAGGTTGCGCCCGCTGCGCTCGGTGATCGCCAGTTTGAACTCGGCATCGTGCCAGCCAAGAATCTTCTGCAGGTCCAGGTGCGCACCGAGGGCAAACTGGTCGCTGTAGCGTGCGGTCTTGTCGTCGTTGTAGCCCCCGTTCAGATTGCCGGCCACCTCGCCGACGTAATCGAGGGTGAAGTCATAGCCCTTGTCCAGCAACTCGGTGCGCGTGCCGCCCCAGTCGCCGGTCATCCATTTCGATTCGCTGGAAAATGCCTCGGCAGCCTGCGCGCCGCTGCTGCCGACCACGGCGAGCAATGCCAGCGAGCCCAATGTCCTGATGCGTTTGCGCTGTTCCATCCCTTTGCGTCCTCTTTTTTCTTATTGATGGTGTAGACGAGTCAACGGCCTTTGAAGTGAGCCACGTTGTCCTTGGCGGTTGCGCCAGTGCTGGCCAGGCGCAGGCGCTGGCCGCTGTCGGCATCGAACAGCAGCACCCGGGCCGGGTCCAGTTGCAGGTTCAGGCTGTCGCCGATCCGGCACTCCACGTCCGGTGCCAGGCGGCAGCACACCTTGGTCTGGTTGAGGGTGACGAACACCAGCAGGTCCGGCCCGGTGGGCTCGGTCACCTGCACCTCGGCGCGAATGCCCGGCAGGCCATTGCCCTCTGCTGCCCCCAGGGTAATCTGCTCCGGGCGGATACCAAGGATGATCTCGCGGCCGTCAAGGTCGTCAGCCGCCATGCCCAGAGGCAGCGCGCAGCGCGCCTGGCCGCTGTCGAGCAGCGCCAGCAGTCGGCCATCCTGCTGCGTCAGCCGCACCGGAATGAAATTCATCGGCGGCGAGCCGATGAAACTGGCCACGAACTGGTTGGCCGGGTCGTTGTAGATCTGCTGCGGGGTGCCGAACTGCTGGATGATGCCGTCCTTCATCACCGCCACCTTGTCGCCCAGGGTCATGGCCTCGATCTGGTCATGGGTGACGTACACGGTGGTGGTCTTCAGGCGCTGGTGCATCAGTTTCATTTCGGTGCGCATCTCGACCCGCAGCTTGGCGTCGAGGTTGGACAGCGGCTCGTCGAACAGGTAGATCTTCGGCCGCCGCGCCAGCGCCCGGCCCATGGCCACGCGCTGCTGCTGGCCACCGGACAGTTGCGCCGGCTTGCGCGCCAGCAGGTGCTCGATCTGCAGCAGCCTGGCCACGCGCGCCACTTCCTCGTCGATGGCGGCCTGCGGCAGCTTGCGGATCTTCAGGCCAAACTCGATGTTTTCGCGCACGCTCATGGTCGGGTACAGCGCGTAGGACTGGAACACCATGGCGATGTCGCGATCCTTGGGGCTCATGCCGCTGACGTCTTGCTGGTCGATCAGTATCGCGCCGCCGCTGATCTGCTCCAGCCCGGCGATGCAGTTCATCAAGGTGGATTTGCCACAGCCCGACGGGCCGACCAGGATCAGGAACTCGCCGTCCCTGATCGACAGCTGGATATCCTTCAAGGTGTCTGGCAAACCACTGCCGTAGGTCTTGTTCACATTGCGAAGTTCGAGCGTTGCCATGACTTACCCCTTTACCGCGCCGGCCGTCAGCCCGCGGACGAAATATTTGCCTGCCACCACGTAGACCAGCAGCGTTGGCAGGCCGGCAATCATCGCCGCCGCCATGTCGACGTTGTATTCCTTGGCCCCGGTGCTGGTATTGACCAGGTTGTTCAGGGCCACGGTGATCGGTTGCGATTCGCCGCTGGAGAACACCACCCCGAACAGGAAGTCGTTCCAGATCTGGGTGAACTGCCAGATCAGGCAGACCATGATGATCGGCGTCGACATCGGCAGGATGATGCGGCGGAAGATGGTGAAGAACCCGGCTCCGTCCAGGCGAGCAGCCTTGACCAGCGCCTCGGGGATGCTCACGTAGAAGTTGCGGAAGAACAGCGTGGTAAAGGCCAGGCCGTAGACCACGTGCACCAGCACCAGGCCACTGGTGGTGCTGGCCAGGCCGAGCTTGCCAAGGGTGAACGAGGCCGGCAGCAGCACGGTCTGGAACGGCAGGAAGCAGCCGAACAGCAGCAGGCCGAAGAACAGCTGCGAACCGCGAAAGCGCCACATCGACAGCACGTAGCCGTTCAGCGCGCCAATGGCGGTGGAGATCAGCACCGCAGGCACGGTGATCATGATCGAGTTCCAGAAGTAGCCGCTGACCGTGCCCCAGGCCTTGATCCAGCCGATGCCGGTGATCACCGAGGGCCAGCTGAGCAGGTTGCCGGTGCTGATGTCTTCCGGGGTCTTGAAGCTGGTCAGCAGCATCACTACCAGCGGCACCAGGTACAGCAGCACAGCAATCAGCAACACCACGTGGATGGCGATGCGGCTGGGGCTCAGTGGCGGTTTTTGGGCAGGGCTATGCATGGCGTTTGCTCCGCAGCTCCGAATACAGGTAAGGCACGAGGATCGCGAGGATCGCCCCGAGCATGAGCATGGCGCTGGCCGAACCCATGCCCATCTGGCCGCGGCTGAAGGTGAACGAATACATGAACATCGCCGGCAGGTCGGACGAGTACCCGGGGCCACCGGCAGTCATCGCCGCGACCAGGTCGAAGCTCTTGATGGCGATGTGCGAAAGGATCATCAGCGAGCTGAAGAACACCGGGCGCAGGCTGGGCAGCACCACTCGCCAGTAGATGCGCG
>NZ_JABMCN010000125.1 GCF_013179515.1 Pseudomonas sp. CM27 | reverse complement strand
GTGCCGTCGGGGGTGCGGGTGAAATGCAGGAAGTGGCCGAGGGCGTTCTCGATGCGTTGCAGCGGCACTTCGGTGTTGGTGTCCGGCACTTCGCCGAAGTAGAAGAACAGGTTGTCGAGGGTTTGCAGGAGGTAGTGGCCACCCTCGGTGCACACCAGGTACACCTGCTCGTGGGGGTTGTAGATGCGTTCGCCCGGTTGCAGGGCCACGAACGGGATTTCGCGGCCCTGGTTATCGGTAAGGTAGATGAACGAGCCCTGGCGGCGCACGCTCTGTTCCCACGGCAGCACCCAGCCGCGGCCGAGTACGCTGTCGACGGTAAGGTCGCTGGCATAGAAGCGCGACCACTCGATAGGCATCAGGCCCGGCAGGCTGAAGTCGATTTCATCGGGGATCAGTTTGCGGCCAGTGGTGAGGTCGACCGGGTTGCCGACCAGCCCACCGATGGCCTTGCGCGCCACCGGTTCGACCACGTAGCGGCTGGCGACTTCACCGGCGACGAATCCTGCGGTGAACTTCAGGGCGCAGGGCATGACAGCTTTCATGCCGGCCTGGGTACCGGCCTTGATCAGCTGGGCGATACCGCCCGCAGCGCCGGCGATGGCCATCAGCACATCCACGGTGGTGCGCAGCCATTCCGGGATCTCATCGTCCACCGGCAGGTAGCGGTAGGTACCACCGCCAATGATGACGTTGTCAGAGCCTGCGGAGATGGTCGCACCGCAGGTCAGCTTGTCGCCCTTGCGCGCAGCGGCCACGCTGTTGATGAAGACGTTGGTCGAGCCTTCGGCAATCTGCACCGGCCCGGGGTGCTTGTCGCAGGCACCGATGCTTTTTTCGACGCGGGCAGCCTTGCGGCTGTTGATGAACACGTTGGGTGAGGCAGTAGTTATGGTCCCTGAGGGGGACGAGAACATACTGCCTATCGCCTCTCCGGCAGCGGTCAGCAAGCTGCCCCCGATACCGGCTGCGAGGCCGGCCAGCAAGGCCACGCCGAACCCGCAAGTGAAGGTGGCGATGGCCACCGTGGCCACCAGCGCGATACCCAAGGCAGCTCCGATCAGGAAGCCCCCCAGGGCGCTGGTGTGCGATATCTCGTCGCCGAACCTGGCCGCTTCGAACATGAGGGTTACTCCTGTTCGCCGGGCTCGGGGCTGGTCACGACCGGGTGGCGCGGGGTGAAGCTGGCCAGCAGGTTGTCCCAGTCCTGGTTCTGCTGGGCACTGAAGTCGGCCTGTGCAGTGGTGGAGAAGATCAGCGCCCGCCCGGGGCTGATGATAAAGGCGGCCTGGCGCTGATAGAGCGGACGGCCCTGGTTCATGTAGTAGGCGTCGATCTGGATGCCAGCGATAGGCGCGCTGGCCGCAAGCGCGACAGCCTTGTTGCCCATGCGGGTGTAGCCGCGCAGCTTGGAGGTGAGCATTTTGACCTGGCGATCAACGTAGGCCGGCAACGCTTCGTCCGGCAGCAAGGTGTCGCGCGAGACGGTAATGCTCAAGGGCGCGGGCACACTGGCACCCAGGACGAACATGTTGACCGTGCGGTCCTCGAAACCTGCCGGCAGCGCAATGCTGCCTTCCTGCAACTCGTAATCCATGCGATGGAAATTCCTGATAAAGAAGAACGGGTTCAGCTCGGCGCGAAGCCATCGAGCATGCGGTCGAAATCTGCCAGCCATTGGCTCAGGCCTGGCTTGCTCGGGTCTATCACGCTGGAAATGTCCAGCCATTGCTGCAAATCGCTGCCGGCTACGGGTACCAACGCGCCGACCAGGCGACCGTGCCGAGGCTCATGGCCAGCAGTGAAGTGAAAGTCCAGCACCTTGGCCGGGTGGCCAGCCAGGTGGGAATCACGCTGACGTATCAGGCGCAGCTGCGGGGTCAATTCGCGCAGGGCCTTGATTGCCTCGTCGAAGAACGCCTCCAGCGTCTGCCTGGGGCGGACGTCACGACGGCGGATGCGAAGGCTGACCGCTTCGCCTTCATGCTCGAGGGTGGTCTGGATATCGCGGAAGCGAAAGCCGGCCGGAAACTGCAGGTGGAAACCGGCGAAGGTAAAGCCACTGGCCACGTCCAGCAACGCGGTGGCCAGTGGTTGCGGTTCGGGCGCAGGCTCGGGCATGTTGGCGGGTTCAGCGAGCCTTGCCAGCCGCGCAGCTTCCTCTTGCGCTTCGCGCTTGGCCGAGAGGCGGTCGTAGATCGAGGTCTTTTGCATGAACCCGCCTCAGTCGTTGATTCGCACTGCGGCGCCGGTGATCTGGGTAGTGTCGGTACTGGTGGTGACGATGGCCTTGCCCTTGATCTCGATGCCTTCCGGGGTCAAGGTGATGCTGCTTTCCCCCACCTGCAGGATGATGTGCTGCTTCGCGGCAACCTGGATGAACTGGTTGTCGACCTGCAAGGTGTAAGAGCCATCGGTCACTTGCACTACCGTGTCCTTCTTCACGGTTTCGGTGTGCGTGCCACCCACCGTAATCGTGCGGTTGTTACCCACATCATGGGTTTCATCCAGCTCGATCTCGGTGTCCATGTTGCGCTCGGCGTGCATGATGATCTGCTCGGCGCCGGCCTTGTCTTCGAAGCGGAAGAAGTTGGCTGTACCGCCGTCGCCCTTCATCGAGCGCGTCAGGAAACCGCTTTGGGTCTTGTTGGCCGGCAGCGCCCAGGGCGGCGTGTTGCTGCTGTTGTAGAGGCTGCCCATGATCAACGGGCGATCGGGGTTGCCGTCGAGGAACACCACCACCACTTCGTCACCGACGCGCGGGATCTGGATACTGCCGAAGCCGCCGCTGGCACCTGACTGGGCCACGCGGACCCAGCAGGAACTCTGGTCGTTGTACTCCCCATTGCGGTCCCAGTGGAACTGCAACTTCACCCTGCCCAGGTCATCGGTGTAGATCTCTTCGCCGGGCGGGCCGACCACAATGGCTGTCTGCGGTCCGCTGATGCCAGCCTTCGGTGTATGCGCTGCGGGGCGGAACGGGATTTTACGACGAATACAGCTGAAGCTGTTGCGATAGCCCGCTTCACCGTCGCTGGCGTAGTTGTTCTGGCCCCAATGGGTAACGGAAAGCAGCAGAAACTGGCGATCGTCGGGGGCGTCGTTGTCGTGATCGTAATGCTGGCTCAGCTCGAAGTACTGGCCGGCCTCCATCGCGCGGCAGTTGCTCTGGCCATGGAACGTCTTGCCGTCCACTTCCATCGCCTCGAGCCTGCGCTGTGCCTTGCGCACACCTTCATCGGAGTCTGCGTAGCCGTAAAGGCCCTCGTATTCGAAGACCTCGTACTGGCCGACCTCACCCTGCTGGTTGACAGAGTTCAGCTGCACCAGATGCGGGTTACCAGGCTGCTTGTAGTCGAACGTCTTGAGGGCCAGGCGCGTTGGCTGCATGCGTCGCGCCGAGGACCACGCCGTGATCGAGTCAGCGGTCTCGGTTACCGAGGCGCTGTGGTATCTGATCAGCGGCTGACGCTCCAGCTGCGGCAGCATGCTGCTGTCATCGCTGATGATCATGCGATGGCCTTCCTGAGAATGCTCGAACGTGAAGAACAGCCCCTCCTGTTCAAGCAGGCGCAGCACGAAATTCAAGTCCGATTCCTGATACTGCGTGCAGTAGCTGATGGGCTTGAGGGGCTGGCTAAGACGGAACTCATGCTCGGCCAACGTCAGGTAGTAAGCGAAGACTTCCTTGACGATCTGCTCGGTGGTCTTGTCCTGGAAGATACGTGAATCGCGGCGGCGGCTAAGAATCCAGATCCATGGCACCAGCTCGGCGGTGTAGTTGGCAATGCCACCGTCGGCACCGGTGTGCACGAAGTCGGAAACATGCGCGCTGAGGTAGCGCGTACTGCCATCGGCGAGCGCGATGCCCACCGTGACTTTCTTGCCGATCAGCTTCTTGAGCTCGATGCGGGCGTCCTGGGAAATCAGGTTTACCTGGAAACTGAACAGCTCGGAAATGGCCTCGCGACCACTGAAGCTAAGGAGTTGCAGCTCTTGCTCAGGGGGCAGAGGTGAGTCAAAGGTGAACAGGCGTTGATGCTGTGTGAGCATCGACTCAAGGGCATCCGTAATCATATCAATGCATCCTGCATCAAGCTGGAAATCCAACAATGAAAACGTGCTTGGCGTGGGCTGTCAAATGATGGCGATAAGCCAGAGAGCCCTGAATCAAGAGCAGAGGCCACTTCCGCCAATGGTAACTGATGGCGATTTCCCATTAGACGCTTCCTGGATTAATTACATCGGAATATGTCCCCCCGTTTGATCTGGCTGACGTCTGGGGTGTAGGCTCCTTGCGCCTGGCTACCAGGCCGTACACAGCGAATATCAGGGAGCGTTGCCATGAGCGTGAGTGAAGCCCAACTCAGCCAACTGGACCGAGACATGGACCAGAATCACCGGGAAATGGTGATCATGTCGGTGGAAGACTTTCAGGGCCAGTTCGCCCAGAAAGCACAGGGTGCTACGCAACCACTTCAGGTGTGTACCCGAACACAGGCCGATAGGTTGACTGGCACCTGGCAAGGCATAAGGTCTACTTACAACGGCCTGCCCCACACTTTCGTCAATACCACCTGGGGCGTGCCCGGCGCAATGGCAGCGTGGGATGCGAAAAATATCATTGGTTTCATTCGCGACATGAATGGCTTGGGAACGAAAGTGCGCTACATCGTGCGCAACGGCAAGCAATACGTGGTCCTCTCCGGTTACCCTGGCCTGCGCAAAACGCTGGATGCGCCTCGCTACGGTATTCAGAACGCCAAGCTGATCAGCATGGGTATCGGTAAATATGGTGTTCGTGGCTCATCCATCAAAGGATTCAAGTTGTCCTGCTATGTGGCAGTCGCTATCGAAGTCGCGGAATGGGTGTTTGCTGATGAACACATCATGAGCGATCTATTTGGTGGCGTCGGCGTTGAACTGATCAAGGCCGGCATTGCTACAGCAGTCGGCTACGCAGCGGCTGTGCTGGCGGGAACATTCTTTACCGCCGCCGCTGCGCCGGTGATTGCAGGCGCACTCTTCGTCTTTGCGGTAGGCCTTGGCTTGAACGCTCTTGATAGCCACTTCGGTATAAAAAATTCGGTAAAAGCCGGGTTGCGCTATGCAACTGACCATCTGGAATCACTCCACCAGACACTTACCGAAATCAAGGCGGCGGACCTGCAAAACTACCTGAAAGAAACCACCGCCAACATTGCTGGCAACATTGCAGACCAGCTTTATGATGAGGCCAAGTCATGGGTTATCCGCAAGCTACGCCCGGACGGGATCGATCTACCCGCTTGGCCGAGTGCGCCCAGATTGCCTTCAATTCCGTCTCTGCCCACATTCAATCTACCTAAATTTTAATGACGAACATGCACCCGACTCTGCCATCACTGGAACTCACACCGGTCAAATTCAGACTGCTGGCTATCGTATTCATCATCATGCTACTGCTGGTCGGTGGTTTCTCGGTGTACGCCTATGCGCACTACCTGCTGCCCCTGTACGGCAGGCTTTACCGGGCAGCGCCCGTAGTAGAAACCCCCTACTTGGCTTTTGGCCTGCTTATGGCGCCGCCAGCGCTTGCCATTCTGCTAGTGGGAACAGCTACGTGCGCACTGACAGGCAAGAAGTTTGACCCACCCCTCGGCTCGCGCCTGCACCGCTTCCAGACATTGATGTTCGCACTGTCGCTGAAAACACTTTTCTATATCGTACCTGCCGTAATGATCCTGACCTCCGGCGCATTACTGGCCAGAGGTTACACGCCCTGTTCAAAATTGCTGATCTCAGGCTCAGCCTGGCATTTATTCTGGGTCAACGATGAGCGGGTATGTTTCAAGCCGGATCATTACATCAACGATAACTGGCCATGCAAGGTAATCGATGGCAAGGATATTTGCGTTCAGGTCGATGGCCGCTAAAAAAGACCTCCGGCCTACGACTGATGCCGCATAAACTGAAAACCGCGCCCAGATAGCCTATAGCGAGCAGGCGAAGCGCTTCGGCACTTGGCCCCTAACCGGGGCGAATGATCAACACTCAAGGCTTCTCGGTTCGATAGACAACCAGGAATCCAACGATGAATCCAGATGCACTGAAACTCGCAGCCATGGCATTGCGCGACTCGCTTGAGCACTATCAACAGCAAGAGCGCGCTGCAGCCCTGTTGCTTCAGGATCTGGATGGCTTGCTCAAGCGTGCTGCGAATAAAGAAATTACCACCCCCATGGAGGCGCGCGATATCCCTGGCCATCGCTACTTCACCGAAACCCGGCTGGGCGCATGCCGCGACCTTGAAGCGCTCTATGCCTCGTTTTACATCGAACTCATCGACGGCCGAAGCTCGAAAGCTTTTCAGATGCTCCAAGCTAAAATGAGCAAGCCCTGATTACGTCAAACTGATCACATCAGGTACGCCAGGAAACCCACGATTTCTTTCGGTTATGTGCGAAAGGCGACCGATCTGGCCGCGCAGCGAAAAGGCAATTGGGGCCGCTTTGCGGCCCATCGCCGGCAAGCCAGGCTCCCACATGAATTCGATGCAGTCTGGGTGGGAGCTGGCTTGCCGGCGATGGGCTGCGCAGCAGCCCCATTCGCCTTGACTGACTGGCAGTGATTTATGCCTGCCTGGAGAGCGGTGAGCGCTAGCCGTTACTGCCGTAGCTGCCAATCATCATGCGTGATGCACGCTCTCGATGCCCAGCCCCTGCCCGTACTGCCATCATCATACGGCAACCTTGCCAATGCCCATACGATTGCGCCCAGGCCCAAAAGTGAGACCTGCTTCACTTTTTATAAAAAATTTTTACCCGCGATTTTCAGCATTTTTTTTAGCCCTGCACGCCCACGTTTTAGGGGCGAGGCCCCGTTTTCTGCGCCCCCAACACACAGCCAATGTCACGGCGCCATTATTGCGTCTCTGCACAAAACGGGGAAAAAATCGCCTCCCTTGCCGGAACTTCTTCCGCAGCGGGGTGCCCTACTCGGCATTGCTGGCAACACGATATTCATGTGCCAGCACCCAATTTTCCGCAGCCGAAAGGCGCGATTTTCAGGTCCTCGCCACTGGCGTTTCAGGACGATCAAGCAGGCACATGGACGATGCACCGATGACCCAGACATTCGATGTCGAAGCACTGATCAAGCTGCGTAGCCAGACGCGGGCGATCGCCGATGCGCTGAAAGCGCAGGCGGCTGATTACCTCGCCACCGCGGCGCCGCTGATTCGTCCGCAAAACCTGTTTGGCGAATACCTGCAAGGCGCCCAGCGCAGCAGCGGGCGTGAAACCCAGGGCCACTTCCAGTCGCTGATCGAACTCTACGAACGCATCGGCTCGGCCGCACCGTTCCAGCTGGTCAGTGAGCTGGAAGTGCCGCTCAACCTCATCAGCACCACACCCGAACTGTTCCCGCTGGAATACGACAAGGTCCTGGCCCCCAGTGGGCAGGTCATCCGGATCACCAGCCCGGTGCGTTGGGTGGTGGGCTTCCAGGGCTTCGAGCTGGCGCGTTTTCGCGCGGTCATCAATGACCCCAACCGCAGCAGCGCCGAGCTGTACCGCTTCGTGGTGCATTACCTGGTGCTGTTCTACTGCCTGAGCAAGTCGCCAGGCCTTGGCCGGCTGTTCGAAGGGCTGCGTTTCAGCCTCAGCTTCGAGCGCCTCAAGGGCCTGGGCGACCTGCCGTTCTGCGTTATCAGCTCGCCGGTGCGATCGGCACTACCCGACGATTCGGTTATCCGCAGCAGCACGCAAATTGCCGGCAACACCAGCTTCGAAGAGCTGGTCGGCCGCGACAACATTCTGGAAATGAACGACGAAATCCGTCAGCGCCTGCTGCTGACGATCGAAGGCCTGTAACGCGAAGGGCCTGGCAACGGCCCGCGCAATGATTCGCAGCGAACTGCTCGCAATGGAGAACACGATGGCGAAGAAGGAAAGCACCCAGCACAAACTCGACCGCGTTCGCGCGCCTCGGGTTCATATCACCTACGACGTGGACATCGGCGATGCCATCGAGAAGAAGGAACTGCCCTTCGTCGTCGGCGTACTGGGCGACTTTTCCGGCAACCCGCTGGAACCGCTGCCCAAGCTCAAGGACCGCAAGTTCGTGTTCATCGACCGCGACAACTTCAACGGCGTGCTCAAGGGCATCAAGCCGCGTCTCACCTACCGCGTCGACAACACCCTGGCCCGTAACGGCACCCAGCTGGGCGTGGAGCTGAACTTCAACAGCCTCGAAGACTTCGAGCCGCAGAACGTGGTCAAGCAGGTCGAGCCGCTGCGCAAGCTGCTGGAAGTGCGCAACAAGCTGGCCGACCTGCGCAACAAGATGGGCGGCAACGACAAGCTCGAAGAGCTGCTGATGGATGTGCTGCAGAACACCGAAAAGCTCAAGACCCTGGGCAAGGAATTCGGCCGTGAAGCCGAAGAGAACGACCCATCCAGCAGCGATCGCGCCTGAGCAGGAGCCCGAACATGACCGACAAGCAAACCGCACCGCAACAGGCCGGCGACCTGGTCGAAGTGGAAAACTTCGCGCCACAGCCCTCGCTGCTCGACAGCATCATTTCGCAAAGCCGCGTGGCCCGCTCCGACACCGAGCGCAACCGCACCCGCGACCTGATCGGCGAACTGGTGAACCAGGTGCTCGAGGGCGAGATGACCCCGAGCAAGGACCTGATCGCCGTGCTCGATTCGCGTATCGCCGAAATCGACGCGATGCTCTCCGAGCAGATGAACGAGATCATGCACGCCCGTGAGTTCCAGCAGCTGGAAGCGTCCTGGCGCGGCCTGAAATACCAGGTCGACCAGACCGAAACCAGCACCACGCTGAAGATCCACCTGCTCAACGCCTCGAAGAAGGACCTGGTACGCGACCTCAAGGCCGCCAGCGAATTCGACCAGAGCGCGCTGTTCAAGAAGGTCTACGAAGAAGAGTACGGCACCTTCGGTGGTGCGCCGTTCGGCATGCTGATCGGCGACTACGAGTTCAACCGCAACCCCGAAGACCTGTACCTGCTCGAAGAAGTCTCGCACGTGGCAGCTGCGGCCCACGCGCCGTTCATCTCGGCGGCCTCCCCCGAACTGTTCGGCTGGGATTCATTTACCGAAATGTCCGGCCCGCGTGACCTGGCAAACATCTTCGATACCGTCGAATACGCCAAGTGGAAGTCGTTCCGCGCCTCGGAAGACTCGCGCTACGTCGGCCTTACCCTGCCACACGTGCTCGGGCGCCTGCCCTATGGCCCCGATACCACGCCGGTGGAGGAATTCAACTTCGTCGAAAGCGTCGACGGCCGCGACCACGACAAATACCTGTGGATGAACGCCGCCTACGCCCTTGGCACCCGGGTCACCGATGCCTTTGCCCGCTACGGCTGGTGCGTGGCGATTCGCGGTGTGGAAGGCGGTGGCCTGGTCGAAGGCCTGCCGACCCATACCTTCAAGACCGACGATGGCGAGATCGCCCTCAAGTGCCCGACCGAGATCGCCATCACCGACCGCCGCGAAAAAGAACTGTCGGACCTGGGCTTCATTCCCCTGGTGCACTGCAAGGGCACCGACTACGCCGCGTTCTTCGGCACCCAGTCGGCGCAAAAGCAGAAGCAGTACAACACCGACATCGCCAACGCCAACGCCCGCCTGTCTGCGCAGCTGCAGTACATTTTCGCCACCTCGCGCATCGCCCATTACATGAAAGCGATCATGCGCGACAAGATCGGCAGCTTCGCCTCGCGCATGGACGTGGAACGGTTCCTCAACCAGTGGCTGGCCAGCTACGTGCTGCTCGACGACACCGCCAGCCAGGAGGCCAAGGCCAAATTCCCGCTGCGCGAGGCCCGCGCCGAGGTGTTCGAGGTGCCAGGCAAGCCAGGCGTGTACAAGGCCGTGACCTACCTGCGCCCGCACTACCAGCTGGACGAACTGACCGCTTCGCTGCGGCTGGTCGCCGAACTGCCACAAGGCGCGCGCGGCTGACGGCCCGGTGTGTACAGGGATGACACATGAGTAACCAGGCCCGCCTGCTGCCCTCGCTGCTCGACCGGCTGCTGGACGACCGACCCTTTCAGTCGGCCGAGCCGGCGGTGCAACGCACCTGCTCGCTGGCCGAGTACAAGGCCAGCATCGTCCGCGACCTCGAGGTGCTGGTGAATACCCGCCAGTCCCTGGTCGCCGCCGAGCTCGCCGGCTTCAGCCAGCTTGGTGGCTCCATCCTTGAATACGGCATGCCCGACTTCATCAGCCGCAGCGTGCTCGACCCGCATGATCGTCGCCTGATCCAGCAACAGCTGGAACGGGCGATCAGCACCGGCGACCGGCGCTTTCGCCGGGTCCGTGTGCAGCTGCTGGCCCAGCAGAACGGCCATCGCATGTTGACCTTCCGGGTAGACGCCGTGCTGCGCCTGCAGGACATCAGCCGCCAGGTGTCGTTCGACGCTGTGCTGCAGGTCAACACCCAGGAATACAAAGTGCAGAACCTCAACTGATGCTCGACGAACTGCTGCCCTACTACGAAAGGGAACTGTCGCACCTGCGCTTCCTCGGCCAGGAGTTTGCTGCGCAGTACCCCAAGATCGCCTCGCGGCTGCTGATAGAGGGCGACAACTGCGAGGACCCGCACACCGAGCGCCTGATCGAGGCGTTCTCGTTCCTGTCTGCGCGGGTGCACAAAAAGCTCGATGACGAGTTTCCGGAAATCGTCGAGTCTTTCCTCGAGGTGCTGTACCCCCACTACCTGCGCCCTACCCCGTCGATGTCGATCGCCGAGCTGAGCCTGGGCAAGCACGAGAAGGTCACCGAAGCCTACCGCGTTGCACGGCATACCGAGATGCATGCCAATGCCGTGGAAGGCGTGGTCTGCAAGTTCCGCACCTGCTACCCGGTAGCGCTGTGGCCTATCGCCGTGCAGCAAGCCTCGTTCAGCGAGATGGAACGGTCGGCATTCAATGGCCACAGCGCCGACCTGGTGGCGCACCTGCGGATCCGCCTGGGGGCTACCGGCGATGCCCTGTTCGGGCAGATGGAAATGGACTGCCTGAGGTTTTTCCTCGACGGCGAAGCGACGCTGATGCTGCAGCTGTACGAGCTGCTGTTCAACAACCTGGCCAAGGTTACCCTGAGCTTCCAGGACCAGGGCCGCACCCGCGAAGTGGCCCTTGCGGCCGATGCCCTGAAGCCCGTGGGCTATGCCCGCGACGAAGGCCTGGTGGACTACTCCGAACGCTCGTTCCTGGGTTACCGCCTGCTGCACGAGTACTTCACTTTCCCCGACAAGTTCATGTTCTTCGACCTCAGCGGCTTTGCCCGCATCCTGCAGGGCAAGGCCGTCGAGCAGGTGGAGCTGAATTTCTATTTCTCCGATTACGACCTCAGCGATCGCCTGACCCGGCTGACCCAGAACATCGGGCGCAACAACTTCAAGCTCAACTGCACCCCGATCATCAACCTGTTCCGCCAGCAGGCCGAGCCGATCAAGCTGACGCACACCCGCCACGAGTACCCGGTCACCCCGGACACACGGCTGCACAATGCCGCCGAAGTGGTATCGATCGACCGCGTAAGGCGGGTGCGCAAGCTGGGCGGCGTCGATCAGGTCGACACCTGCCAGCCGTTCTTCGAGCCACGTGGCGAACAGGACCCGCGCAGCAGTTTCTGGACGGCCCGGCGACGCAGCCAGGGCGATGCCACGGCCATGAGCATCCGCGTGGTCGACCGCAACCTCGAACTGATCGACGCCAGCAATGACACCCTCAGCATCGGGCTGACCTGCAGCAACCGCGATGTACCGCTGATGCTGCCGTTCGGTGGCGAGCGCGGCGACTTCAACATCCCGGCCAACTCGGTGATCAAGGACATCCGCTGCCTGCGCAAGCCTACCGCCACCGTGCGGGTGCCACTGGGCAAAGGGCTGATCTGGCGGCTTATCGCCCACCTTTCGCTCAACCACCTGTCGCTGGTCAGCCAGGGCCGCGAGGTGCTGCTCGAACTGCTGTCGCTTTACAACTACCGCAACGTGTCGGCCATCCGCAAGCAGATCAATGGCATCAAGGCCATCGACAGCGAGCCGGTGGTTGCCCGTATCGGCCACCCGCGGCCGAACTTCGTGCGCGGTGTCGGCATTACCCTGACCCTGGACGAGAGCCAGTTCACCGGCAGCGGCGTGTTTCTGTTCGGCACGGTGCTGGACCATTTCTTCGGCCAGTACTGCTCGATGAACAGCTTTACCCAACTGACCCTGCGCACCCAACAACGAGAAAAGAGAGTCGCCCAATGGCCAGCCCGCACTGGCGATCAGCCCCTGGTCTGATCGATCAGGCCCGAGCCGAGCCGCACCGATTCGAATTCTTTCAATTGGTGCGTCTGCTCCGCCTGCACTACAGCCGTACCGGGCGCATGGACCTGGCAACCCGGCCGCATGAAGACCCGCTGCGCTTTCGCACCCAGCTGTCGCTGGCGTTCCCCGCCAGCGAGGTCAGCGACTTGCACTTCGAGCGTGAAGGCAAAGTGTCGCCGGCCGGCCTGCCGCTGTCCGAGCTGCAGGTCACGTTCATGGGCCTGGTCGGGCCGTCGGGCGTACTGCCGCGGCCGTACACCGAGCTGCTGCTCGAGCGCCATGTGCAGTACCGCGACGATGCGGCCCATGCGTTTCTCGACATTTTCTCGCACCGCATGACCACGCTGTTCTACGAGGCCTGGCAGAAGTACAAATTTCATATCGAACACGAACGCAATGGGGCTTCGGCGTTCGATGGCTACCTGCTCAACCTGGTCGGCCTGGGCCCGCGCGCGCAGCAGCTCAAGTTCGAGCAGCAGCCGACGGCGCTGCGCCGCGAGCTGTTCAGCTATTTTGCCGGCCTGCTCAGCCAGAAGCCGCGCAACGCGCTGAACCTTGAGCGCATGCTCGGCTTCTATTTCGCGCTGCCGGTCACGGTGTGCCAGTTTGCCGGGCGCTGGCTGCACCTGCAGCCCGAACAGTGCACCCAGCTCGGGCGCAAGAACGCCCAGCTCGGCCACAGCGCCGTGGCCGGCAACCGGGTCTGGGACTACCAGTCGAGCATTCGTATCGAGCTGGGCCCGTTGAGCCTGGCCGATTACCGGCGCTTTCAGCCGGGCACCGCGTGCTACCGCAAGCTGGTCGAGCTGGTGCGCTTCTATATCGGCGCCCAGCTGGACTTCGAAATCGCCCCGCGCCTGCAGCGTGAGGCAGTGCCGCGCGCCCAGCTGGGCCGCAGCGGCAATGTTGCGCTGGGCTGGCTGGGCTGGCTCAAACGCCCCGGTCGTGACGCGGAGCCTTCGCGTTGCGCCGTCTTCCAAATACCTTACGATGGGGTCGCCTTGTGAACCTGAAGTCTCTGTTCGCCAAGCTCAACGAAACCAGCCGCACGGCCACTGAAAGCGCGGCGGCCCTGTGCCTGTCGGAGCACCATTACGACGTCGAAGTGGAGCACCTGCTGCTGCAGCTGCTCGACGCCGGCGACAGCGACCTGGCGCCGATCATGCGCCACTACGATGTGGTCGCCGAACGCCTGCAGGCGCAGCTGGTCACGGCTTTGGGCACGTTCAAGAAAGGCAATACCCGCACCCCGGCGCTGTCGCCATATATCACCCGCATGATCGAGCAGGCCTGGCTGTTGGCGTCGATCGAATACGGTGTCGGCCAGGTGCGCAGCGGTTACCTGTTGCTGGCCCTGCTCGACGACGCTGAACTGCGGCGCGTGCTGATCGCCTCGGCGCCGGAGCTGGAGAAAATCAACGCCGACGACCTGCGCCTGAACCTCACTGGCCTGGTAGAAGGCAGCACCGAATCCCGGCAAGCCAGCCCGCTGGCCAGCCCGGCAGCACCGGCAGCCAGCAGTGCCAAGGCCGGCGGCAAGACCCCGGCGCTGGACCAGTACACCATCAACCTCACCCAAAGCGCCCGTGAAGGCCGTATCGACCCGGTGCTGGGCCGCGAGTTCGAAGTTCGGCAGATGGTCGATATTCTCACTCGCCGCCGCCAGAACAACCCCATCCTCACCGGTGAAGCCGGGGTCGGCAAAACCGCAGTGGTCGAAGGCCTGGCCCTGCGCATCGCCCAAGGCGATGTGCCGGCAGTGCTCAAGGACGTGGCCGTGCATACCCTGGACCTGGGCCTGCTGCAGGCAGGCGCCGGGGTCAAGGGCGAGTTCGAGAACCGCCTCAAGGCAGTGATCGAGGAGGTCAAGCGCAGCCTGCACCCGATCATCCTGTTCATCGACGAAGCGCACACCCTGATCGGCTCCGGCGGCCAGGCCGGGCAGAACGATGCCGCGAACCTGCTCAAGCCCGCCCTCGCCCGTGGCGAGCTGCGCACCATTGCCGCCACCACCTGGGCCGAATACAAGAAGTACTTCGAGAAGGACGCCGCCCTCGCCCGCCGCTTCCAGGTGGTCAAGGTCGAAGAGCCCGACGAAGACAAGGCCATTCACATGCTGCGTGGCCTGCTCGGGAAAATGCGCGAGCATCACAAGGTAGCGGTAATGGACGAAGCGCTGGTGCAGGCGGTGCGCCTGTCCAGCCGCTACATCACCGGCCGCCAGCTGCCCGACAAGGCGGTCAGCGTGCTCGACACCGCCTGTGCGCGCATTGCCCTGGCGCAGTCATCGCAGCCTGGGGCGCTGGAAGACTGTCGCCGACAGATCGACAACCTGCAGGCGGAAATCGCCGTGCTTGGCCACGAAGCCGGCAAGGGCCACGACCATGCCCGCCGTCTGGGCGAGCTGCAGGCTGCCCTGCAGGCCGAGCAGCAGCGCGAGCAACAGCTGAGCAGCCAATGGCAGCAGGAGCTGGAACTGGTCGAACAGCTCAAGGCCCTGGATGCCGAAAACGACGCCGACGCCCACCAGCTCAATGCCCTGCGTGCCGAGCTGGCCCGCGTGCAAGGCGACCAACCACTGGTGCACGCGCTGGTCGACAGTGGCGCCATCGCCCAGGTGATCAGCGGCTGGACCGGCATCCCCCTGGGCAAGATGCTGCGTGACGAGATCGACACCGTGCAGCGCCTGCCGGCCCTGCTCGGCGAGCGCGTGCTGGGCCAGGACCACGCCCTGCACGAAATAGGCAAACGCATCAAGATTTCCCGCGCGCGCATGGAAGACCCGAACAAGCCTATCGGCGTGTTCCTGTTGCTCGGGCCCAGTGGCGTCGGCAAGACCGAAACCGCCCTGGCCCTGGCCGATACCCTGTATGGCGGCGAGCGCAACCTGATCACCATCAACATGTCCGAATACCAGGAAGCGCACACCGTATCGAGCCTGAAGGGCTCGCCACCGGGCTACGTCGGCTACGGCGAAGGCGGTGTGCTGACCGAAGCCGTGCGCCGCAAGCCGTACAGCGTGGTGCTGCTCGACGAGGTAGAAAAAGCCCACCCCGATGTGCTCGAACTGTTCTTCCAGGTGTTCGACAAGGGTGTGCTGGACGATGGCGAAGGGCGCGAGATCAACTTCCGCAATACCGTGATCATCCTCACCTCCAACACCGGCACCGAGCGCATCATGCAGACCTGCCTGAATGCCGCCGAGCGACCAACGCCCGCGGCCATCGTCGAAGGCCTGCGCGACGAGCTCAATCAGGTGTTCAAGCCTGCCTTCCTCGGCCGCCTGAGCATCGTGCCGTTCTACCCGGTGCAGGACCAGATCCTGGCGCGCATCGTCGCGCTCAAGCTCGAGCGCATTGCCAGGCGTTTCGCCCGCAACCACCAGGCTGAACTCAGCTACGACGAAGCGCTGGTCAACGCCATCGCGGCACGCTGCACCGAGGTCGACAGCGGTGCGCGCAACATCGACAACATCCTGTCCCAGACCTTGATGCCTGAGCTTGCCCAGCGCGTGCTCGAGCGCATGGCCCAGGGCTCGCCAATCGAGCGCCTGGTGATCGAACTGGGTAGCGATGGCGATTTCGCCTATCGCCTGGCCTGAACCGTTTTCGGAGATTAAGCCGTCATGCATCACCAGCACACCGCCCTCAAACGCCTGACCGCCGCAGCCCTGCTGCTGGCGCTGGCCGGCTGCGGGGTCACCGACCGCATCGGCAAGCGTATGGAAGACAGCTGGGCAGCCGACATGCTGGCCGACAGCGAGAAGGTCATCCTGACGTCCGACGGCGGCAACCACCTCAACCCCGACGCCAACGGTCAGCCGCTGTCGGTGGTGATGCGCGTGTACCAGCTGACCGACCTCGAGCGCTTCGCCGCGGCCGACGCCGAGACCCTGTGGGCCAGCCCGGAAAAAGCCTTGGGCAACACCTTGGTCGAGGCTCGCGAAATCACCCTGCTGCCAGGCATCGGCCAGATCGACCAGTGGCCGCTGCCGAAGAACGCGCGCTACGTCGGCATGGCGGCGTTTTTCCGCGATGAACAGGGGGCACGCTGGAAAGTCGCGTTCGACGCCAACTCGCTGCGCAAGGACGGTATCTGGTTCTCCTCCGATGGCCTGCGGGTGCTGGTGGACAACACCGAAATCAGCGCCATGCGTGGCGTCGACGTGCTGAACACAGCGCCTGCTGCGGACCCGCTGGTCGCCGCGCAAAACGCCGAGCAGGCCCCGCCAGGCCTCACCGACAAGGTGCAGGACGCGGTGCTCGACAAGGCCAGCGATGCCGCCGGCCAGTCGGCACGCAACGCCATGGATTCAACCTTCAACTCTCTCGTGGATGGCACCAAATGAGTAAGCAGAGCCGGGTCATGTGGTCGGAAGGCATGTTCCTGCTGCCCCAGCATTTCCAGTATCAGGATGAGTTTCACCAGCACCAGCTGGCCGAGGCTTCGCTGCGCGCAACGCCGTTCAACTGGGGCGTGCAGGCGCTGCAGGTGGACGAGGATGCCCTGGCCAACGGTACGTTGCAGCTCAAGCGGCTGAAGCTGGTGTTTCCCGACGGCAGCCTCTACGACGCACCGCAGCACGACCCGCTGCCCGCCGCGCGCGACCTGAAGGACCTGCTCAAGGCCAACGACCTGAAAGTCCATGCCGCGCTGAAGCTGGCCGAGCCGTTTGGCCGCAACTACGTCGAGGACGGCCAGGAACACAAGGCGGCACGGCGCTTTCGCAAACAGTTCGACACCCTGCCCGACCTCAACGAAGGCGAGCTGGAAAACGAAATCACCAGCCTGCGCCTGAACGTGGTGCTGCTGGTCGACGGCGACAGCCTGGACGGCTACAGCCACTGCCCGCTGGTCAAGCTGACGCGCAACAGCATGGGCGGCTTCAACCTCGACCCGCATTTTGTCCATCCGACCCTGCA
>NZ_JABMCN010000124.1 GCF_013179515.1 Pseudomonas sp. CM27 | reverse complement strand
CTTCCCTGCTCAGCTACTTCGCCTCACGCAGCGCCATCCGCGACGGCATCATCAACACCGAGCTGCCGCTCACCTCCGACACGGTCTACTCGGAAATCCAGAAAGACCTGATTCGCCCGGTCCTGATCGCCTCGATGATGGCCCAGGACACCTTCCTGCGTGACTGGGTGCTGTCCGGTGAGCAGGATACCCGGCGCATGACCCGCTACCTTGGCGAGGTGATGGGCAAACAGGACACCTTCACGTCCTTTTTTGTCTCCAACCGTACCTTGACCTACTACCAGGCCAAGGGCGTGCTCAAGAAAGTCGAACCCGGCACCTGGCGCGATGCCTGGTACTTCCGCCTGCGCGAACTCAAGGCCCCCTACGAAATCAACGTCGACCTGGACATGGCCAATCAGGACAGCCTGACCGTGTTCATCAACTATCAGGTGCATGACTACCAGCAACGCTTCATCGGCGCCGCCGGGGTCGGGCTGAGCGTCTCGTCGGTGGTCAAGCTGATCGATCAGTACCAACGCCGCTACCAGCGTTCGGTGCTGTTCACCGACGCCAAGGGCAAGGTCCTGCTGACGGGCTCCGAAGGCGGCCCGCAGGGCTTGCGGGTCGGCCAGCCGCTCAGCGCCAACCCCGAACTGGATGACCTGCTGGCCGCGCAACCGGTACCCGGCGAAGGCAGCCACGAATACCGCGACAGCGATAACCACAGCCACTTTCTGAACGTGCGCCACCTGCCCGAGCTTGACTGGTACCTGCTGGTGGACAAGCGCGAAACCGGCGCCCTCGACCGAATCCGTCACTCGCTGTACCTGAACCTGGTCATCTGCGCGATGATCACCTTGGTGGTACTGGCGCTGATTCACGCCATGGTCCGCCGCCACCAGGCCAGCACCGAGGCGCTGGCCACCCTCGACAGCCTCACCGGCCTGCCCAACCGGCGCAGCTTCGACCTGCTGGCCGCCCAGGCCTTGCACGAAGCCCAGCGCGACAGTGGTCCGCTGGTAGCATTGCTGATCGACCTGGACCATTTCAAGGCGCTGAATGACACCCACGGCCACCTGGCAGGCGACGAAGTGCTGCGCCAGTTCGCCAATGTGCTGCAAGGCAGCCTGCGCCAGTCGGATATACTCTGCCGCTGGGGTGGCGAGGAATTCATCGTGCTGCTGCGTGAAGCCGAAGGCCGCCCGGCCATCGAAGTGGCGGAAAAGATCCGCCGGCGCACCGAGCAGCTGACCTTCAGCTACGACGACCAGCCGCTGCGCCTGACCACCAGCATCGGTCTGAGCAGCCTGCAACCTGGGGATACCTTGCATACCCTGCTGACCCGCGCCGACCGCGCGCTTTATCGTGCCAAGCAGGCCGGCCGCAACCGCGTCTGCAGTGAAACCGACCATGAATGACAGCCAATACTGCCCCGCTTGCGGTGCGCTCAACCAGTGCAGCCTGGCTGACCCGCGCCTCGCCACCCAGGCCTGCTGGTGCTACAGCGTGAGCATCGACCCGGCGGTGCTCCAGGCCCTGCCCGCCGAGTTGCGTGACAAAGCCTGCCTGTGCCCGCGCTGCGCAGCCGTTGAAGAACAACTCCGATCACCTGCCGCCGACTGACCCTTGCCATGCGCCTTGACCGTTTCCTCGCCAACCTGCCCAGCTACAACCGCCAGCAAGTCCGCCTGATGCTGGCGCAACGCCGTGTGCGGGTGGACGGCCAGGTGGTCAGCGACCCGCTGGCCGAGGTCCGCGAATTCAGCCGCGTCGAGCTGGACGACCAGTTGCTGCAGGCCGGCCGCCCGGCGCGCTACCTGATGCTGCACAAACCTGCGGGCTGCGTGAGCGCGACGCGCGACCCGCAACACCGCACTGTGCTCGACCTGCTGCCAGCCGCAATGCGTGATGACCTGCACATAGCTGGGCGCCTGGACTTCAACACCACCGGCCTGATGATCCTGACCAACGACGGGCAATGGTCGCGACGCCTGACCCAACCTGCCACCAAGCTGCCCAAGCATTACCTGGTGGAAACCGAGGACGAGATTGGCGAGCACTATGTCGCCAGATTCCGGGAAGGGTTCTATTTTGCCTTCGAGGACCTCACCACCCAGCCTGCGCAGCTGGACATCCTCGGGCCGCGCCGGGCTCGCCTGGCAATCGTCGAAGGGCGTTATCACCAGGTCAAGCGCATGTTCGGCCATTTCGACAACAAGGTGGTGGGGCTGCATCGCGAGAGCATGGGGGCGATCCAGCTGGACCCGGGGTTGGCGCCCGGGGCATTTCGTGAACTGACGGTGGGTGAAATCGCCACTGTCTAGGGTGTCTGCCCTGGCCTGTTCGCGGGTAAACCCGCCCCTACAGGGACCTCGTCGCGCTCGAGAGCTGCGCTGGACCTGTGGGAGCGGGTTCACCCGCGAAAGGGCCGGAACAGACCGCAAAGGGTCGTCACACGACCGCTCGGCGACAAAAGTCACACTTTCGCCCGAACGGCACTTGCGGGATCCGCAACCCACTGCTTGAATCCAAATCGTCAGTCTGCATGTGACTACCAAGTCACAACCGCAGTCGAGGACAACTTTTTGCCGGCCACCCAAGGCCTAGATGCCTTGGGGCACGGCAGATTGCCCGCCAAAAACAATACCGTCGACGCAAGTGCCAAGGATCGACACAGGGCCCCCTCGGTTACTCTTCAGGCGAATGCCTACCTGTCATAAAGAACGTGCACCCTAGGTGACGCGAATACCCTTTTTGCGCCAGGAGTCGATGACATGAGGCCAGAAATCGCTGTACTTGATATCCAAGGTCAGTATCGGGTTTACACGGAGTTCCATCGCGCGGATGCGGCCGAGAAGACGATCATCCTGGTCAACGGCTCGTTGGCCACCACGGCCTCGTTCGCCCAGACGGTTCGTAACCTGCACCCGCAATTCAACGTTGTATTGTTCGACCAGCCGTATGCGGGCAAATCCAAGCCGCACAACCGTCAGGAGCGGCTGATCTCCAAGGAGACCGAGGCGCACATCCTGCTGGAGCTGATCGAGCATTTCCAGGCCGATCACGTGATGTCGTTCTCGTGGGGTGGTGCAAGCACGCTGCTGGCGCTGGCGCACCAGCCGCAACGGGTGAAAAAGGCCGTGGTCAGTTCGTTCTCGCCAGTGATCAACGAACCGATGCGTGATTACCTGGACCGGGGCTGCCAGTACCTGGCCGCCTGCGACCGCTACCAGGTCGGCAACCTGGTCAACGACACCATCGGCAAGCACCTGCCGTCGCTGTTCAAACGCTTCAATTACCGGCATGTCAGCAGCCTGGACAGCCACGAGTACGCGCAGATGCACTATCACATCAACGAAGTGCTGCAGAACGACCTGGAGCGGGCGCTGAAAGGTGCGCGCAATATCGACATCCCGGTGCTGTTCATCAACGGCGACCGCGACGAGTACACCACGGTCGAAGATGCCCGGGAATTTGGCAAGCACGTGGGCAATAGCCACTTCCGCGTGATCCGGGACGCTGGCCACTTCCTCGACATGGAAAACAAGGTTGCCTGTGAAGATACCCGCAACGTGCTGCTCGGCTTCCTCAAGCCGACGTCGCGCGAGCACCGTCCACGCTACCAGCACGTGCAACAGGGGCAGCATGCATTGGCCATCTGAGCAGCTCGGCGCCCTTTGGCAGATACCCGCAAGGCTACTGGGTGCCGACAAGCTTTTTGATAACTTGGGCTTCTAATTCGTTGAGGGTTCTGGTAAAAAGTGCTGCGCAGACGCGGGTATAGTTTAGTGGCAAAACGAAAGCTTCCCAAGCTTTAGTTGAGGGTTCGATTCCCTCTACCCGCTCCACATTGCATTCCGCATGGCGTTTCAGCAACGTCATCGCTGTCAAAAGGAGCCCCGGCTCCTTTTTTCGTTTCTGCCTTTCAATCAACCTGGACCATGGCCATTTGCCTGTCGATCCGTTTCAATGCGCAGGCGCGTGCAAGCGAAACGGCTTGTAGCGCATATGTTCAATGGATCTGTGAAGCATTTCGAAAGGACGACGCATGTTTCTCTCCCGCTGGCTCCCGGGCCTCGCCAACCTGCTGCAGTACCGCCGTGAATGGTTCCACGCCGACCTGCAGGCCGGTCTATCGGTAGCAGCGATCCAGATTCCCATCGCTATCGCCTATGCGCAGATCGTCGGTCTGCCGCCGCAGTACGGCCTGTACGCCTGCGTGCTGCCGATGATGGTCTACGCCTTGATCGGCAGCTCGCGCCAGCTGATGGTCGGCCCTGACGCCGCTACCTGCGCGATGATCGCCGGCGCTGTGGCGCCACTGGCCATGGGCGACCCGCAGCGGATTGCCGAGCTTTCGGTGATCGTCACCCTGCTGGTCGGGATGATGTTGATCGGCGCCGGCCTGGCCCGCGCCGGGTTCATCGCCAGCTTCTTTTCGCGGCCGATCCTGATCGGCTACCTCAACGGCATCGGCCTGAGCTTGATCGCCGGGCAATTGTCCAAGGTGGTGGGCTTCAGGATCGAAGGTGACGGTTTCATCCTCAGCCTGATCAATTTCTTCCAGCGCCTGGGCGAAATCCACTGGGTGACGCTGCTTATCGGCCTGGCGGCGCTGGGCCTGCTGATCTGGTTGCCACGGCGCTACCCGCGCCTGCCCGCCGCCCTGATCGTGGTGGCACTGTTCATGTCACTGGTCGGCCTGCTTGGACTGGACCGCCTGGGGGTGGCGATTCTCGGCCCGGTGCCGGCGGGTATCCCGCAGCTGGCATGGCCACACAGCAACCTGGCAGAAATGAAGAGCTTGCTGCGCGATGCCCTGGGGATCGCCACCGTCAGCTTCTGCAGCGCCATGCTTACCGCACGCAGCTTTGCCGCCCGGCACGGTTACGCGATCAACGCCAACCACGAATTCGTCGCCCTGGGCGTAAGCAACCTGGCGGCCGGCGCGTCCCAGGGCTTCGCCATCAGCGGCGCCGACTCGCGCACTGCGGTCAACGACATGGTCGGCGGCAAAAGCCAGCTGGTGGGCATCATCGCCGCGCTGGTCATCGCCATGATACTGATGTTCTTCACCGCGCCGATGGCGTGGATCCCCCAGGCCGCACTGGGTGCCGTGCTGCTGATGGCCGGCTGGGGGCTGATCGACATCAAATCCCTGGGGCATATCCGCCGCCTGAGCCGCTTCGAGTGCTGGCTGTGCCTGCTGACCACGGTGGGCGTGCTGGGCCTGGGCGTGCTGCCCGGTATCGTGTTTGCCGTGACCTTGGCGATCCTGCGCCTGCTGTACAGCATCTACCAGCCCACCGACGCCGTGCTCGGCTGGCTGCCGGGCACCGAAGGCCAGGTAGACATCCGCAAGTTCAAGGATGCCCGTACCGTGCCCGGGCTGGTGGTGTACCGCTTCGATGACGCGATCCTGTTCTTCAATGCCGACTACTTCAAGATGCGCCTGCTGGAAGCGGTGCAGAGTCAGGCCGAGCCCAAGGCCGTGCTGTTCGATGCCGAAGCGGTAACCAGCATCGATGTCAGCGGCATCGCGGCCCTGCGCGAAGTGCGTGACACCCTGGCGGCGCAAGGCATCTTCTTCGCTATCGCCCGCGCCCGCGGCACCTTCCTGCGCATGCTGGTGCGCTCCGGGATGGCGCGGGAGATGGAAGACAAACTGCTGTTCGGCTCGGTGCGGGCGGGAATTCGGGCGTATCGGGTTTGGCGCAACAGGAACCGCAGTTTGCAGGTGGCAGAACAGGGCTGAAGCAGGCTTCGATGTCAAGGTCGCAACGTTGAGAAACTGGGAACAAGGACGACGCGACCCTACCGGACCAGGCTTGAACACACAACACATGAACATTGCCTTGACGGCCAACCGTCGCCCAGCTTGCATGACATGCTAAAGTCGCCCCCGTTCTCCGCGCCACCCAACGGATCCCAGCATGCCCGCACTTGACGCCACCCTTTCTCCCTGGCCAGAACTCGCCGCCCGCCACCCCTGTGACGCGCTGCTGCTGGGCAACGGCGCCAGCCGCGCACTGTGGAAACCGTTCGGCTATTTCTCGCTGTTCGAGCAAGCGCAACGCGCCGGCCGCAAGAAGGGCCTGGCCGTCAGCGACCAGGCACTGTTCAAGTCGCTGGGGACAGAGCTGTTCGAACCCGTGCTCAGCGCCCTCAACACCACGGTTCGCACCAACGCCGCGCTGGCGATCAATTCCACCGCACCGCTGAACCGCTACTACTCGATCAAGGAAGCGCTGATTCACGCCGTGCGCACCGTGCACCTGCCGTGGCCACTGATGACGCCGGCTACGCTGACCACCCTCAACCAGGCCCTGCGCGGCTACCGCAACGTCTATACCAGCAATTACGACCTGCTGCTGCCGTGGGCGGTGCAACATGCTCCGCACGGCTTCGCCGACCTGTTCGACGAGCAGGGCTTCTTCGATGTACGCCGCACCCAAACCGAAGGCACCCGGGTGCTGCACCTGCATGGCGGCATGCACTTGCTGAAGCTGCCCGACGGCACCACACGCCAACGCAGTGCCGACAACGCCGAACTGCTCGATGGGTTTGCCGTGAACATCCCGGGCGAGGTACCGCTGTTCGTCAACGAAGACCGCAGCGACGAGAAACTGCGTGCGATCCGCAATTCTGACTACCTGAGCTGGTGCCTGGGGCAACTGGCCGGGGAAAGCCAGGGGCTATGCCTGTTCGGGCAGCATCTGGACAGCAGTGACCAGCACTTGCTTGACGCTATCCGGCTGGCCCGGCCGAAGCAGTTGTCGATTGCTGTACGGCCGTTGAACGAGGCGTCGGTGATCAATCAGAAGCAGCACTTTGTCGATCGCTTTGGCGACCTGGCGGGGATTGAGCTGCATTTCTTCGATGCCAATACGCATCCGTTGGGGCAGGCGGAGTTGGCGGTCAAGCCACCAATCGCTGGGCGCTAGCAGGAGGCCTGCAGGATCGGCCTCGTGTCGCGATGGGCTGCAAGATCCCAGCAGCGTAGCAAGCCATCCGCGACCGTTCGCGACAACCGCTCTCACAATAGGCAGCGCTGAAGACGGCCACTGAAACCTGTCAAAGCAACCCATCCGCCCGCAACAGCGTCTCCAGGCAATGCTCCTGCACCCCATAGAACGCCTTGAGCTGGGCAATTTTCTCCAGCAGCGCGCCGTTATCCCCCGCCTGCTTGCGCTTCACCGCAAGAATCATCTTGTTCTTGTTGGTGTGCTCCAGGGAGATGAACTCGAACACCTTGGTTTCGTACCCGCAGGCTTCCAGATACAGCGCACGCAGGCTGTCGGTGAGCATTTCGGCCTGCTGGCCCAGGTGCAGACCGTACTGCAGCATGGGTTGTAGCAACCCCGGACTGTGCAGTTGCGGGCGGATCTGTTTGTGGCAGCACGGCGAGCACATGATGATCGCGGCGTTGCAGCGAATACCGGTATGGATGGCGTAGTCGGTGGCGATGTCGCAGGCATGCAGGGCGATCATCACTTCGATGGCCTCGGGTACCACGCTGCGCACGTCACCACACTGGAACTCCAGGCCCGGGTGCTCCAGGTGCGAGGCGGCCGCGTTGCACAGGTCGACCATGTCCTGGCGCAGTTCCACACCGGTGACCTGCGCTTCACGGCCCAGGCTGTTGCGCAGGTAATCGTGCATGGCAAAGGTCAGGTAGCCCTTGCCGGAACCGAAATCGGCGACCCGCAGTGCCTGCTCTGGCGGCACCGGGGCGCTGGCCAGGGCGTGGTCGAAGACCTCGATGAACTTGTTGATCTGCTTCCACTTGCGCGACATGGACGGGATCAGTGCGCCTTGTGCATCGGTGACGCCAAGGTCACGCAGGAAGGGCCGTGCCAGCTCCAGGTAGCGCTTTTTCTCACGGTCATGGCCGCTGCTGGCGGCAACCTCGCGTGCGGCCTGCGCGCCGTGACGCTGGAGCATGGGCTTGCCCTTCTTGCTGAAGGTCAGCTGCACTTCACCCTCTGCGTCGAACAGGTGGGCATTACGGAAGCTGCCTGGCAGCAGCTCGGCGACCAGCGCCTGGGCCTGGTCCAGCGCCAGGTTTTGGGTGATGTCGCGGGTCTGGTGACGATAGACCAGCGACAGGCACGGCTGGCCCTTGACCTGCAGCGGCTTGGCAATGATTCGTTGCAAGGTCTGGTCGGCACCTACATGGCGCGCCAGCACCAGTTTGACCAAGGTGTTGCCGTGCAGGGCGGCGTTCAGCAGGTCAAGAAACCGGGCGCGCGCATCGGGCGCGGAGGGAGCGGAATTACTGGCGGACATGGAGAAAGGGGCCTTGAGTAGCGGAACACTCATTCTACCGTGTGCCGTGCGAGCGGGCATACCCTGGCCATTCAGGGCCGCTTTGCGGCCCATCGCCGGCAAGCCAGCTCCCACTTCGACCACGTCAATTTCAAGCCATGCGCTGTACCTGTGGGAGCTGGCTTGCCGGCGATGGGCTGCACAGCAGCCCTGAACTGCCTGCCCTTGTTGAGGCGGCTGCATGCTGCTCAATCGAGGATCACCAGCCGGTTCGGCAATTCGTTACGCGCATGCGTAGGCGGCACATGCTCGCCAAGCAGCTCGCCACAGGCATCGATACACTCGACAAAGCCCTGCAAGGTCCGGCCCTGACGCACCTGCTCGGCAAAACGGGCAACGATCACCGCACGGGCGGCGGCATCCAGATAACGCTCGATGCCACGGTCTACCAGTATCTCCACATGCCGCTCGGCCTCACTGACAAAAATCAGCACCCCCGTGGCCCCCGCAGTCCGCTGCAGGTTCTGTTCACGAAACTGTTGCCGTGCCAGCCGCGAGGCGCGCCAGCGGCGCAGCGCACCGGGGATCAGCCAGCCGACCAGGCGCGGGTTGCGCAACAACAGGCACAAACCCATGAACAGCAACACGTTGGCCACCAGCAGGCCACGTACACCGGGCCACCCCGACAGCCACTGCAACAAACCAGGCAGCGCCAGGGCCAGCACCGCGGCCCACAATAAAGGCCAATAGGCGTAATCGTCGGCACGACGGGCCAGCACCGTGACCAGTTCGGCATCGGTGCGCCGTTCGGCACGGGCAATGGCTTCGGCTATCTGCCGCTGGTGATATTCGTCGAAGGGGGTCATGCCGTCGGTCTCTCGAGCGATCTTATTGTTGTTGTCCCGGCATTCGGGGCTTCGTCCGCGGGCCACATATTCAGGCATAATCCGCCGCTGGAAGAAATGCCTGCGAATCGTACAACAATAGCCGCCTGAAAACTTCGGCCGCGCGCGTATCAGCGTGGATACGGCACAGGCCCTACTACGGAATTCATGATGAAACTGTCTTTGCTGGGCCTGGCCATGGGCCTTGCCAGTCAGGTGGCCTTGGCCGCCCCCTCCGCCCCGCCCCTGCAGGACAAGCAGGCATTCATCGACCACCTGATCGGGCAGATGACCGAGGCCGAGAAAATCGGCCAGTTGCGACTGATCAGTATCGGCCCGGAAATGCCCCACGAGAAGATCCGCGAGGAAATTGCTGCGGGCCGCATCGGCGGCACCTTCAACTCGCGTACCGCCCCCGAAAACCGGCCGATGCAGGATGCCGCCATGCGCAGCCGCCTGAAGATCCCGATGTTCTTCGCCTACGACACCGTCCACGGCGAGCGCACCATCTTCCCGATCGGGCTGGGCATGGCGGCCACCTGGGACATGGACGCCGTCGCCAAGGTGGGCCGCACCGCCGCCATCGAGGCCTCGGCCGATGCCCTGGACATGACCTTCGCGCCGATGGTCGACATCGCCCGCGACCCGCGCTGGGGCCGCACCAGCGAAGGTTTCGGTGAAGACACCTACCTGACCTCGAAGATCGGCCAGGTGATGGTGCGCTCGTTCCAGGGCAGCAGCCCGGCCAACCCCGATAGCATCATGGCCATCGTCAAGCATTTCGCCCTGTACGGCGCGGTGGAGGGCGGGCGCGACTACAACACGGTCGATATGAGCCTGCCGAAGATGTACAACGACTATCTGCCACCCTACCGCGCCGCGCTCGACGCCGGTGCTGGCGGGGTGATGGTGGCGCTGAACTCGATCAACGGCGTGCCGGCCACCTCCAACACCTGGCTGATGAACGACCTGCTGCGCAAGGAGTGGGGCTTCGAGGGCGTGACCATCAGCGACCATGGCGCCATCCAGGAGCTGATCCGCCACGGCGTTGCCCGTGACGGCCGTGAAGCTGCCAAGCTGGCGATCAAGGCCGGCATCGACATGAGCATGAACGACACCCTGTACGGTGAAGAGCTGCCAGGCTTGCTGAAGTCCGGCGAAGTGACCCAGGGTGAACTGGACCAGGCCGTGCGCGAGGTACTCGGCGCCAAGTACGACATGGGTCTGTTCAAGGACCCGTACGTGCGCATCGCCAAGGCCGAAGACGACCTGAAGGACTACTACGGCAACGACCGCCTGCACCGCGATGCCGCGCGTGACGTGGCACGCCGCAGCCTGGTACTGCTGGAAAACCACAAGCAGACCTTGCCGTTGAAAAAGGCCGGCACCATCGCCCTGGTCGGCCCATTGGCCGATGCCCCGATCGACATGATGGGCAGCTGGGCCGCCGACGGCAAACCGGTGCATTCGGTGACCGTGCGCGAAGGCTTGCGCCGTGCCGTCGAAGGCAAGGCGAAGCTGGTCTATGCCAAGGGTTCCAACGTCACCGGCGACAAGGCGATGTTCGACTACCTGAACTTCCTCAACTTCGATGCCCCGGAAATCGTCGACGACCCGCGCCCGCCTGCGGTGCTGATCGACGAGGCGGTCAAGGCGGCGGAACAGTCCGACGTGGTGGTGGCAGTGGTCGGCGAATCCCGCGGCATGTCCCACGAATCGTCCAGCCGCACCACCCTGGAGATCCCGGCCAGCCAGCGTGAACTCATCAAGGCCCTGAAGGCCACCGGCAAACCGCTGGTGCTGGTGTTGATGAACGGCCGGCCGCTGTCGATCGGCTGGGAGCGCGAGCAGGCTGACGCCATCCTCGAAACCTGGTTCGCCGGCACCGAGGGCGGCAACGCCATCGCCGACGTGCTGTTCGGTGACTACAACCCGTCCGGCAAGCTGGCCATTACCTTCCCGCGTTCGGTCGGGCAGATCCCGATGTACTACAACCACACCCGTATCGGTCGGCCGTTCACCCCAGGCAAGCCGGGCAACTACACCTCGCAGTACTTCGAGGAGCCCAACGGCCCGCTGTACCCGTTCGGTTATGGCCTGAGCTACAGCAGCTTCGAGCTGTCGGGCCTGGCCCTCTCGAGCAAGGACCTGAAGCGCGGCGACACGCTGCAGGCCAAGGTGACGGTGAAGAACACCGGCAAGCGGGACGGCGAGACCGTGGTGCAGCTGTACCTGCAGGATGTGTCGGCCTCCATGAGCCGCCCGGTGAAGGAGCTCAAGAACTTCCAGAAGCTGATGCTCAAGCCGGGTGAGTCACGGACTTTGACCTTCAGCATCAGCGAAGAAGCCCTGAAGTTCTACAATGGCCAACTGCAACGGGTTGCCGAGCCTGGCGAGTTCAACGTCCAGGTGGGCCTGGATTCGCAGGCGGTGCAGCAGCAGAGTTTTGAATTGCTGTAACTGATCGGCCGCTTGTACTGGCCCTTTCGCGGGCTTGCCCGCGAAGGGGCCGGTCCCGATATTCCAATCATCCGGATCCGCCCCATGCCCTTTTCCTTTCGCGCCCTGCGTCTGGGGCTGATCACCCTGCTGATCGCGCTGGGTACCGCCTTGAGCGCCGGCTGGGCCATGCACCAGGCCAAGCGCCAGGCGATGGAAGACGACGCCCGGCGTGCCAGCCAGCAACTGGGGCTGTACGCCAACGCCCTGCACACCCTGATCGACCGCTACCGCGCCCTGCCCGCCGTACTGGCGCTGGACCCGGAACTGATCGCCGCCCTGCGCGGCCCGGTCAGCGAAGCGGTGCAGGACGCCCTGAACCGCAAACTTGAGCGCATCAATGGCGCCGCCAATTCCTCCACCCTCGAACTGCTCGACCGCACTGGCCTGGCGATTGCCGCCAGCAATTGGCGACTGCCCAGCAGCTACGTCGGCTCCAACTACGGCTTTCGCCCGTACTTCAAGCAAACCCGTAGCCAGGGCAGTGGCCGCTTCTATGCCGTGGGCGTGACCAGCGGCGTGCCGGGCTACTTCCTCGCCAGCGCGGTGAATGATGAGCAGGGCCGCTTCCTCGGTGCCATGGTGGTCAAGCTGGAGTTCCCTGAACTGGAGCGCGAGTGGCGCCAAGGCAGCGATATCCTGCTGGTCAGCGACGCCCGCGGCATCACCTTCATCGCCAACCAGGATGGCTGGCGCTACCGCGAGCTCAAACCGCTCAGCAGTGCCGACCGCGCCGAGCTGGCTGAAACCCGGCAATACGACAAGCAACCCCTGGTGCCCTTGCAACACCAGGTGCTGACCCGTTTTGCCGAAAACAGCCACCTCAGCCGTGTGCAGGGCCCGCAAGGCAGCACCGAATACCTGTGGGAAAGCCTGCCGCTGCCTGGCGAGACCTGGACCCTGCACCTGTTGCGTAAACCGCAGGTCGCCGCCAGTGGCCGCAATGCCGCCCTGGGGGCTGCCGCAGTGTGGCTGAGCCTGGTGTTTGCCGCGCTGTTCGTTAGCCAGCGCCTGCGCCTGGCGCGCCTGCGGCAACGCAACCGGGAAGAACTCAAACGCCAGGTCGAGGAGCGCACCCGCGAGCTGCGCACCGCTCAGGAGGGCCTGGTGCAATCGGCCAAGCTGGCGGCGCTCGGGCAGATGTCGGCGGCCATGGCCCATGAAATCAACCAGCCGCTGACCACCCAGCGCATGCAGCTCGAAACCCTGCGGCTGCTGCTCGACCATGGCCGTCATGACGAAGCACGTCAGGCGCTGGAACCGCTGGAGCAGATGCTGACGCGCATGGCCGCGCTCACCAGCCACCTGAAGACCTTCGCCCGCAATAGCCCAGTGGGCCTGCGCGAGCGGCTGGACCTGGCCACCGTGGTCGACCAGGCCTTGCACTTGCTGGAGGCACGCATTCGCAGCGAACAAGTTGAGGTAGCCCTGTACCTGGCCCGCCCTGCCTGGGTGCGCGGCGATGCCATCCGCCTGGAACAGGTGCTGATCAACCTGCTGCGCAACGCGCTCGACGCCATGGCCGACAAGCGTTACAAACGCCTGGAGATGCGCATCGAGCGCGATGGCGAACTGTGGCGCCTGAGTGTGCTCGACTCCGGTGGCGGCATTGCCGAGGCCGACCTGACCAAGGTCTTCGACCCGTTTTTCACCACCAAGCCGGTGGGCGAAGGCCTGGGGCTTGGCCTGGCGATCTCCTACGGGATCGTCCACGAGGCCGGTGGCCAGCTGCTGGCCGAAAACTTGCCCGGCGGTGCTCGCTTCAGCCTGACCCTGCCCCGAGACCTGGAGCCTGTATGTTGAATTCAGTGATCGTTGTCGATGATGAAGCCAGTATCCTCAGCGCGGTCGAACAGTGGCTAAGTCTGTCCGGCTTCAGCGTGCAGTTGTTCCCGCGCGCCGATGAATGCCTGGCCCACCTGCCCGCGCACTTTCCCGGAGTAATCATCAGCGATGTGCGCATGCCCGGCATGGATGGCCTGCAATTGCTCGAGCGCCTGCAGGCGGACGACCCCGACCTGCCGGTAATCCTGCTGACCGGCCACGGCGACGTGCCCATGGCTGTGGAGGCCATGCGCAGCGGGGCCTATGACTTCCTGGAAAAGCCCTTTACCCCGCAGCACCTGCTCGGCAGCCTGCGCCGTGCCCTGGAAAAGCGCCAGCTGGTGCTGGAAAACCGCCGGTTGCACGAACAGGCGGACCTCAAGTCACGCCTGGAGGACACGCTGCTGGGCATGTCGCAAGGCCTGCAAGCCCTGCGCCGGCAAGTGCTGGACCTGGCCAGCCTGCCGGTCAATGTGCTGATCCGTGGCGAAACCGGCAGTGGCAAGGAGCGGGTAGCCCGCTGCCTGCACGATTTTGGCCCTCGCGCCGGCAAGCCTTTTGTCGCCCTCAACTGCGCGGCAATCCCCGAGTCACTGTTCGAGGCCGAGCTTTTTGGCCATGAAAGCGGCGCCTTCACCGGTGCCCAGGGCAAGCGTATCGGCAAGCTGGAGTATGCCAACGGCGGCACGGTGTTCCTCGACGAGATCGAAAGCATGCCACTGGCCCAGCAGGCCAAGCTGTTGCGGGTCATACAGGAGCAGAAGCTGGAGCGCCTTGGGGCCAACCAGAGCATCAGCGTCGACCTGCGCATCATTGCCGCAACCAAGCCAGACCTGCTTGAAGAGGCCCGGGCCGGGCGTTTTCGTGAGGACCTCGCCTACCGGCTGAACGTAGCTGAACTGCGCCTGGCGCCCTTGCGCGAGCGGCGTGAAGACATCCCGCTGCTGTTCCAGCACTTTGCCCGGGCTGCTGGCGAAAAGCTTGGCCGTGTGGCGCCGCCGCTGTCGGGCGCTCAGCTGGCACAGCTACTGTCGCATGACTGGCCGGGCAATGTACGTGAGCTGGCCAATGCGGCAGAGCGGCATGCGCTGGGGTTGGGTGCGCCGAACATCGAAGTGGCCCCGGCCGGGCGGTCGCTGGGCGAACAGATCGAAGCGTTCGAGGCGCAGTGCCTGCGTGCGGCGTTGCGCCAGCATGGGGGCGAGATCAAGGCGGTGATGGAAACGTTGCAGCTGCCACGGCGTACGCTGAACGAAAAGATGCAGCGGCATGGGTTGGTGCGCGAGGATTTTATCGGGAGGTAATGAGCGGAAATCCGCTTATTGGGTGCGTACAGCAAGCGGAATTCCGCTTATTGCTTCGAGATTTTGGGGCTGCTTTGCAACCCACGCCACACAAGGCCGCTCCTGCAGGGACAGCGCCGGCCTGCTTATTACGGGGTTCACTTGGGGTTGAATGCCCCCGAATGAATCACCACGCACCCATTTGGCACACCTTCTGCAATGGCCTTGGCAAGCTGCGCCACGGCGCGCTCCACAAAAACAACGAGAAGGTATCCCTGATGGATAACGCCACCTCCCTGCCCGCCGGGGCGGCCACCGCGCCTGCCGCAGAAAAAACCACCGCCAGCCGCCTGAAGTCGATCTTCAGCGGGTCCATCGGCAACATGGTGGAATGGTACGACTGGTACGTCTACGCCGCATTCTCGCTGTACTTCGCCAAGGCCTTCTTCCCGGCCGGCGATTCCACCGCACAACTGCTCAATACCGCTGCGATCTTTGCCGTCGGCTTCCTCATGCGCCCGATCGGTGGCTGGCTGATGGGCCTGTACGCCGACCGCAAAGGCCGCAAGGCCGCGCTGATGGCTTCGGTGCTGCTGATGTGCGCAGGTTCGCTGGTCATCGCCCTGACCCCGGGTTATGAAACCATCGGCGTGGCCGCCCCGATCCTGCTGGTCTTCGCACGCCTGCTGCAAGGGCTGTCGGTGGGTGGCGAATACGGCACCTCGGCCACCTACCTGAGCGAAATGGCCAGCAAGGAACGCCGTGGCTTCTTCTCCAGCTTCCAGTACGTGACCCTGATCTCCGGCCAGCTCATCGCCCTGGCGGTGCTGATCGTCCTGCAACAGACCCTCACCACCGAGCAGCTGTATGCCTGGGGCTGGCGCGTGCCGTTCGTGATCGGTGCCCTGTGCGCCGTGGTTGCCCTGTACCTGCGTCGCGGCATGGAAGAAACCGCCTCCTTCAGCAAGAAGGAAAAGGCCAAGGAAAGCCTGATGCGCACCCTGATGCGCCACCCCAAGGAGCTGATGACCGTGGTCGGCCTGACCATGGGCGGCACCCTGGCCTTCTACACCTACACCACTTACATGCAGAAGTACCTGGTCAACACCGTGGGCATGAGCATCAGCGACTCGACCACCATCTCGGCCGCCACGCTGTTCCTGTTCATGTGCCTGCAGCCGGTGATCGGCGGCCTGTCCGACAAGATCGGCCGACGCCCTATCCTGATCGCCTTCGGTGTGCTCGGCACCTTGTTCACCGTGCCGATCCTGAGCACGCTGCACACCATCCAGACCTGGTGGGGCGCGTTCTTCCTGATCATGGCGGCGCTGATCATCGTCAGCGGTTACACCTCGATCAACGCCGTGGTCAAAGCCGAGCTGTTCCCTACCGAAATTCGCGCACTGGGCGTGGGCCTGCCCTACGCGCTGACCGTGTCGATCTTCGGCGGCACTGCCGAGTACATAGCCCTGTGGTTCAAGAGCGTTGGCATGGAAAGCGGCTTCTACTGGTACGTCACCGCCTGCATCGCCTGCTCGCTGCTGGTTTACGCGACCATGAAGGACACCAAGCAGCACTCGCGGATTACTACTGACTGATGCTGGAGTTGCAAGACTGAAGGGGCGCTCCATCGCATGGGGCGCCCTTTTTTCATGATGCAGAGGCGGCAGTGAGCCGATTGCCATCCCTATTCGGCTCACTCAATGAGCCGAATAACCAGCTTATTCGGCTCACAGGACGGATCGCCAGCAATCAGGCAGTAGCGAAGGTGTCCAAGGCCACTGCGACCCGCCACCTCACCGACATGCTCTACAAGGCCTGCCTGACTCGCCTGCCGGGCGGGGGCCGCAGCACTCGTTACCGCATCAATCCTCAGGACACCTCCAGCGCCTGACGCGGCTCACGGCGCTGATACCAGCTAGCCATCAGCACCAGCACCAGCAAGACCCCGCCCAGCACCGCCGAAGCGCCGATGGTGCCGAAGTCCAGCCCGCCCTTTTCATGCGGCTTGGTCAGGAAGTCGCCCAACGTGGCGCCGAATGGGCGAGTGAGCACAAACGCGACCCAGAACAGCACCAGCCCGGGGATGCGCGTCCAGTAGCGGGACACCACCACCAATGCGATGGCGCTGCCGATCAACAGCGCGCCACCGGCAAAGCCAAGCCCGGAATCATCGGCCAGGTAATCGCCCAACGCGGTGCCGAGGGTGTTGGAAAACAGGATCGCCACCCAGTAGAACAGCTCGCCGGCGCGGTTCCTGATGCGGGTGACGTCCAGCGGGTTGCCGCTCAGGCGCCAGACCAGGAAGGTCAGCAGCAGGATGCCAATGAGGATGGCCGAACCTGCGGCGTAACCCAGGCCCAGCGTACGGTCCATGAAGTCGGACATGGTGGTGCCGGCGGTGCTGGTGGAGAGGATCACCAGCCAGTACAGCATCGGGTGGTAGCGGCGCGAGTACAGCTGACCGAGCAGGGTCAGCAGGAACACGCTGATCAGCATCAGCGAACTGAGCGCATAG
>NZ_JABMCN010000123.1 GCF_013179515.1 Pseudomonas sp. CM27 | reverse complement strand
AACCTTTTCATGCCGGATATCTCAGCAGGCACCGCCAGCCTGATCCACGCTATAGCATCTGCCACTGCTGTCATCGCAGCGTTGATCGCGGCCAGTGCGATGATACTTGCCCACATGACCTCGGACGTGCAAAGCCAGCACTCCGAAGTGATGATTACGCCGGCCTCGCAGGAGGTTGACGTCGTCAATGAATCGGATGTGCAGGCGCAGTTGGAAATCCAGCAGCTCCTGGAGCAGAACGAGACGCTCAAGGCCGAACTCGAACGTGAGAGGGCCGAACTGGAGCGGGAGAGGGCGGATAGGCTCAAGCTGGAAGCCAGCCTCAAGCCCCGAACGCTGACGCCGCAGGCGCAGGATGCATTCAAGGCGTTGGCGGTTGAGTTGAAGGCTAAAACGCTGGCACCGGTGGTACTGCTGAATATCCACAAGGATGACAAAGAGGCGGTTCGCTTTGCCAAGGAAATAGCCGTTGCGCTGACCAAGTCGGGTGTGCAGGTGCAGATCAAGCAGTTGCCTCTGCAAAAGCACAATACCGGTACTCAGGTGGTGGTGTATGCCGGGGTGGGTGGTGACGAGCTCGAGCAGGCATTCAAGGCGGCGGATTTTGCTTCTGACATCAAACGGTCGGGGCAGAGTCCGCGGGTGAAAGTGGATGACGGGGAACCGATCGCCATATCGGCGTTTATCAGTGTTTATCCTCGAACTGTGATTTGAGGGGGGCTGACAGGGAAATGCCAGTCAGTTAAATAATTGGGGCCGCTTTGCGGCCCATCGCCGGCAAGCCAGGCTCCCACACGTACGGCGCATGGCTTGGCGGCGAAGTGCTGCGCAGCAGCCCCATTAGCCACCCAGGCGCGGGTTTGCCCACACGGGGCTGCTGGCCAGTTTTTACTGGCCATGTGGAGTTGTCGGTGCGGACGCATTCGCGGGTAAACCCGCTCCCACACAGGCTTGCGTGTCGCGGCAAGCGGGGCAGCGCCCTGCCGGGCTTGGGGTAGCGCCTTTCAGTGGCGCTTGTTCTTCGCAATCTCGATGTCGTTCATCAGGGCCTTGGCGATGGCCAGCAGATAGTCCGCTGCGCCCAGCATTTTGTGGTCATCTTCCATGTCGCCTTCGCGCACCAGGTGCTTGCAGTAGCCCAGCAGGACCGAGACGTGTTCATAGGCATCGTCGACGGGGACGCCGGGTTGCACGCGGAGCAGGTCCAGAGTGGGGTTGCCGGCTTCGAGGAAGGTTTCGATGCCTGCGGTGAGGATGGGGGAGTAATCGTTGTTTTTCATGGTAGTAGCCCCGGGTTAGTGGAACTGCCACGCGAATCTTTCTCACGGATCAGGGCGGCAGTCGTACACGGGGTGAGAAACCGAGGGAGCTACAAAGCTCGGCCAGACAGAAGTCTGCCCGGGTACGACCGCCATGACAGGCAAGCCAGGTAACTCGCAACAGGTTCTCACACCTGGTCACCAATATGGCGACCCGGTGAAGTTATCCCTGGGGCATTTCCCCGACAATTCAGCTGCTTCTGACTGGTGCGTAGGATAGTTCGCTTGCTCACCCAACCTGAAGAGGTGGGGCAAGGTTTCAGGAAAGTCTGACGCGCTGGCTATGCACTTGGGCTGGCGGGCGCATGAGTTGAATCTTGTTGTGCTTGTGACATCGAGCGCCGCCCGCGCGGCGATTCGGGGGCAAGTCGGATCGCCGCACCGTCTCTCCTGAATCTGTTTCGAGCCAGTACCGCCTGTGAGATTGCCTCTGGCCGCCTCGTTTGTTCCCTTTGATATCGAAGAGGACGCAGCTGCTCATGTTCAGGTCGTGGTTCGGGTTGATAACAGCTGGGTAGTGGGGTGCCAGCCTGCAGCGGGGTGTATTTCGGGCTGCGGGATGGGGTTTTCTGGGCGGGCCTTGTGCGGCGGGTGTTGTAGGGCGATGGGCGGGCAGGGCGGGGAAGGCGGTATCGGGCAAGCAGGGATTCGGCTACACACGCGGGATCATTCCATTGATGGTCTTGGTTTTGCGCTCGCGGGAGCAAAACGGCTGTTTTTTTTGGGTGGGTGAAGTTGGCCAGGTTGTTGACCGATTCAGTAACCATTCGCGGCTGTGGGTGGCTGTCTGCAGGGCGCTGCAACCGCTAGGGTTTGTTGCGCAGCCGAAGGAAAACGGCTGCTGGCAAATGACCAACTGAAGGAGTGTTCACCATGCGCAATAACGTTCTGTCGTACCTGCTGCTGCCGCTGTTCGCCAGCTTGTCGTTCTCCCTTAGCGCCGCCCCGGCCGGTGCCATGGCGGTACCCGAGCCGGTGCCGGTGGTAAGCCAGCAGCAGGCCCAGCAGCCGGGGCGGCTGGACCTTAACAAGGCCGATGCGTTGACCTTGCAGAAGGAGCTGAATGGGATTGGTAAGGCGAAAGCCGAGGCTATTGTGGCTTACCGCGAGGCCCATGGGCAGTTTGCTTCGGTGGATGAGTTGCTGGAGATCAAGGGGATTGGGAGTGCGTTGCTGGAGCGTAATCGGGACAAGGTGATGGTGGAATAGAGGGCGGGGAGTGGGGCCGCTATGCGGCCCATCGCCGGCAAGCCAGCTCCTACAGGGATTGCATCAGGGCTGACAGGTGCTTGGCGCAAGATATGTAGCGCCGGTGAGATCGAGCGCCGCCCGCGCGGCGCTCGATCTCATAGGCGCCGCTAATACTCGCGCAGTCTGCGTTTAAGCCCGGCCCACTAACGGTCCTGCGCATCCTTGGCATCTGCCTCTGCATTGCGCTCATGCACCTTGCGCAGTTGCTCGTCGGTCAGTGGCAGTTTTTTTGCGGTGTCGCGCAGCATCATCAGCCCGCCGACGATCGAGCCAAGGGCTAAGATAAGTATCAGCCAGGCATACCAGGGCATTGTCGTTCTCCTTTACCGGGTACAGGCAGTGCTTGTATGAAATTTGAGCAAATTGCCGTTCCGTTGGTTCAATTATAGAACCCAGCCGCCGCCGGGCCAATTCCGTGACCCGCGGCCCCCAAAGCCTGCGCCACTTCGTTTACAATGCGCGCCGTTTTCGACTTGCCAAGAGACCCTGCCCATGTCCGCCTGCCAGACGCCCCTGATCGTCGCCCTGGATTTCCCTACCCGTGAGGCCGCCCTGAAGCTGGCTGACCAGCTTGACCCTGCGCTGTGCCGGGTCAAGGTGGGCAAAGAGCTGTTCACCAGCAGCGCTTCGGGCATTGTCGAAACCTTGTGCGACAAGGGCTTCGAAGTGTTCCTGGACCTCAAGTTCCACGATATCCCCAACACCACGGCCATGGCGGTAAAGGCCGCTGCCGAGATGGGCGTGTGGATGGTCAACGTGCATTGCTCCGGTGGCCTGCGCATGATGGCGGCCTGCCGCGAAGAGCTGGCCAAGCGCAGCGGCTCGCAGCCGTTGCTGATTGGCGTGACCGTGCTGACCAGCATGGAGCGTGAGGACCTGGCCGGTATCGGCCTGGATGTCGACCCGCAAGAGCAGGTGCTGCGCCTGGCGGCGCTGGCGCAGAAGGCGGGTATGGACGGCCTGGTGTGCTCGGCGCTGGAGGCCCCGGCACTGAAGGCGGCGCACCCGTCGCTGCAACTGGTAACCCCGGGTATTCGCCCGGCGGGCAGTGCGCAGGATGACCAGCGCCGTATTCTGACGCCGCGCCAGGCACTGGATGCCGGTTCGGATTACCTGGTGATCGGCCGGCCGATCAGCCAGGCGGCAGACCCGGCGCAGGCGCTGGCTGCGGTGGTGGCGGAGATTCGTGGGTAAATAGCCTGCGGTATTGAAAAAGGCCAGCACGCGTGTGCTGGCCTTTTCGTTTGGGGTTGGTGCAGTGTGTAGCACGACGTGCATGGCACCGGCTGCGCCGGTGTTCGCGGCGGTTCGACGCCTCGATAAACCCGCTCCCACAGGGATCGCGCATGCTATTGAATTTTGCGCGAGACCGTAGCTCCTGCGACACACACCGCTGTCCCTAAATTGGCCCCGCAGGGGCGGTTATACCTTCAGTACCAGCTTGCCAAAGTTCTCCCCGCTGAACAGCTTCAGCAAGGTTTCGGGGAACGTCTCCAGCCCGTCCACCACATCCTCCTTGCTCTTCACCTGCCCGGTGGCCAGCCAACCGGCAATCTCCTGCGCGGCCTTGCCGTAATCCTTGGCATGGTCCATCACCACGAACCCTTCCATGCGCGCGCGGTTAACCAGCAGCGACAGGTAATTGGCCGGGCCTTTTACCGCTTCTTTGTTGTTGTACTGGCTGATCGCGCCGCAAATGACGATGCGGGCCTTGAAGTTGATGCGCGTCAGCACTGCATCCAGAATGTCGCCGCCGACGTTGTCGAAGTACACGTCCACGCCTTTGGGGCATTCGCGCTTCAGGCCGGCCAGCGGGTCTTCGGCCTTGTAGTCGATCACCCCGTCAAAGCCCAGCTCGTCCTTCAGGTACTGGCACTTCTCGGCGCCGCCGGCAATGCCGACCACGCGGCAGCCTTTGAGCTTGGCAATCTGCCCGACGATGCTGCCCACCGCACCGGCCGCACCGGAAATGACCACGGTCTCGCCGGCCTTGGGCTGGCCAACGTCCAGCAGGGCGAAGTAGGCGGTCATGCCGGTCATGCCCAGCGCCGACAGGTAGCGGGGCAGCGGGGCCAGTTTAGGGTCGATCTTGTGCAGGCCCTGAGGCTCGCCGGTGAAGTAGTCCTGCACGCCCAGGGCACCGCTGACATTGTCGCCGGGTTTGAAATCGGGGTGGTTGGAGGCGATCACTTCGCCAACACCCAGCGCCCGCATCACCTGGCCCAGGCCCACGGGCGGGATATAGGACTTGCCTTCGTTCATCCAGCCGCGCATGGCCGGGTCCAGCGACAGGTACAGGTTTTTCACCAGCACCTGGCCTTCGCCGGGTTGTTCGGCAGGCACGCGCTCGAAGCTGAAGTCGTCACGGCGCACGGCGCCGACCGGGCGTTTGGCAAGCAGGAAGCGGCGGTTGGTCTGGGTCATGGCGGGTCCTTGTGGGCAGTGGAGGGTATAAGGCGTTCAATTTACCTTGTTGATGTAGGCAGGTGGCCAACATCACTGACAAGCATGGTAGCTCAACCGTTGGTGTGATGATGCTGCTCGGCCCAGTGGTGGCTGGCTATGCTCTGAATCCCTCCACCCTTGTACAGGAGCACGCGATGAGCATGACCTTTTCTGGCCAGGTAGCCCTGGTCACCGGCGCCGCCGCCGGCATTGGCCGGGCAACGGCCCTGGCGTTCGCCCAGGAAGGCCTGAAAGTGGTGGTGGCCGACCTTGACCCGGTTGGTGGCGAAGCTACCGTGGCGCTGATCCACGCTGCAGGGGGGGAAGCGCTGTTCATTGCCTGCGACGTTACCCGCGACGCCCAGGTGCGTCAGCTGCACGAGCGCCTGATCGCCAGCTATGGCCGGCTGGACTACGCCTTCAACAACGCCGGCATCGAGACCGAGCAAGGCCGCCTGGCCGAGGGCAGCGAGGCAGCGTTCGATGCCATCATGGGCGTGAACGTGAAGGGCGTGTGGTTGTGCATGAAGTACCAGTTGCCGTTGCTGCTGGCCCAGGGCGGCGGGGTGATCGTCAATACCGCCTCGGTGGCGGGGCTGGGGGCGGCGCCGAAGATGAGCATCTACAGCGCTTCCAAGCATGCTGTGATCGGCCTGACCAAGTCGGCGGCCATCGAGTATGCGAAGAAGGGCATCCGCGTGAATGCCGTGTGCCCGGCGGTGATCGACACCGACATGTTCCGCCGTGCGTACGAGGCCGACCCGCGCAAGGCCGAGTTTGCCGCTGCCATGCACCCGGTGGGGCGCATCGGCAAGGTCGAGGAAATCGCCAGCGCCGTGCTGTACCTGTGCAGCGATGGCGCCGCGTTTACCACCGGGCATTGCCTGACCGTGGATGGTGGGGCTACGGCGATTTGATTTTGGTTGGCTGATTGGGTGATGCTGCTGTTTCCATGGGATCGGATCAGGGCTGACAGGTGCTTGCCGCAACATATGCAGCGCCTGTGAGATCGAGCGCCGCCCGCGCGGCGCATCGCGGATGAATCCGCTCCTACATTTGTTGCAACGTACCTAACCTGAAAGGTCATGGTTGTCAGCCTTGTCAGCTTGACTGGATTTCCCGGTTGGCCCCAATGCAGCCTGTCTCAAGCCAAGCACCAAGGCGGGCAACCCCGCTTCCACAGGCATGGCCACGTTGCAACAAATGTAGATACTCTGTTGGCGGTCAAGCTTTTCTGAGGTGTTCAGAGCTGAAAAGCTTGGCCGTATCAAATGGCACATCCCCGCGCATGCATGCCCAGATACCTGTCAGGTATTTGCGCATGACAGCGGCGATAGCTTGCATTTTTTTCTTGCCTCTACCGATCAGCGACTCGTAAAAGGCCTTTGCATAAGGGTCACAGCGCACCGCAGTCAACGCTGGCATATACATGGCTGCGCGTAGATACGCATTCCCACTCTTACCGAGCCGGCCTGGCTTGTCGATGCTTGTTCCAGATTGTGTCTGTCGAACATCCAGCCCCGCATGGCGTGCTACCTGAGAGGACTTGAGCAGTTCAGGCAGTGTGGTCAATTCAGCCAAAGCTGCAAGTGCCGTAACTTCTCCTATTCCGGGGCCTGCGAGTAGTTGCTTGTATTGCTGGGTGAGGGTTGGACATTGGGCGATCAGTTCGCGTCCTGCTTTACGAAAGCGCTCAATGCGAGTGTCCAGGGTGGCAATCGCCTCCTCCTGATCCTCGATCAAAATAGAAATGGTCGTAGCGGTCGCCTGCAGTGCATGCAGCTCATTTTTCGCCCTGGTGCGGTGTCCTACCAGCCGATTGATGTGCCGACCGAGGGCCCTGAGCTCAAGCTGTACAGGGCTTGGCGGTGTCCACAAGCGCGGCGTCATACGCTCGCCGTACTCGGCTAGCAACTGAGCATCTATTGCATCAGTCTTGCTGTTGACCAGCATGAGCTTGGCGAAGTTATGGAAACTTTTGGGGTTGATGACTGAAACAGGAAGGTCGGCCGCATGCAGCTCAAGCGCGAGGTCCAAATAATAGATCCCCGTGGCCTCCATCACGATCGTCTTGGGTTTAGGGCCTGCAGTTTTTTCACCGCTGCCTTGCGGCCAGCGGGTGTCTGGGCGATGTCCCATTGCCCGACAGGGCGCCCATCTTTACGCACCCCAGCAATCGAAGTACGCGAACCGATATCCACGCCAACACAGACACTCATTCTTCCCACCGCATGTGAGTTAGGTAACAATGGCCTCCGGTTCCCCGACCTCGAAATTCATGCCGCTGCAACCTTGTAATGCGAAGTCCGACTAGTCGGCTTCTCGATACTCTTCGTAGTGGGCAATGAGGCGGGGGACCTCTCTACATACAAGGTCAGGGCAAGCCTGCCTTCAGGAGCGATCGGTCTCCCCGGAAGTGCTTCTCGAACCTGACCAGAATAACCTCTCTCGTCAGGGTCAGACACAACATACAAGGAGCGGATTCATCCGCGATGCGCCGCGCGGGCGGCGCTCGATCTCACAGGCGCTGCATATTTCATGGCAAGCACCTGTCAGCCCTGATGCAATTTATGTTGGTAAATTTCCCGCCCCCACAAACCCACCCCAAGGCCTATCACCCCAAAAGCGGATCTGTCCGTGAAACGGCCCTGTCAGCCCGCCGCAAACCCACCCCGACACCCAGGCACCCCAGCACCAGCACCCCGCCAAACACCGCCAGGGCCAGCCCCGCCCCCAACCGGTCACTCAGCATCCCGGTAAAGATCACCGGCAAGCTGAACCCCAGGTACGCCAGCAGGAAAAACCCGGCACTGGCCCGGGTCTTCTCGCTGCCCGCCAGCTGGTTCACCGCTGCCAGCCCGCCCAGGTAGACAAACCCGTAGCACGCACTGCTGGCCGCCACCGCACCCAGCAGCACCGCAACCAGCTGCCCGGCGTGCGCGCCCCAGGCCAGCAGCGCATAACTGCACGGCAATATCACCAGCCCCAGCAAGGTGGCGGTGTGGCTGCTCAGGCGCCGTGCCATCGGCTGGAACAGCAGCCCGCAGCTGATCACGCAAAACGTCGAGAACCCCGACCAGTCGCTAAGGCCATGCTGGCGCAGGATGCCCGGCAGAAGGGCAATCACCAGCCCCACGCAGGCCCATGCCAGCAAAATCGCCAGGCCGTAAGGCACGCTGCCGCGCGGGTAAAAGGGCAGGCGCAGCATGGGGTGGCGCTGTGCCGGGCGCGGGTCGGGCAGGCGCCATGCCAGCACGACGGCCAGCGCCGCCAGCAACAGCTGCAGGTGGAAACTGCCGGGGGTCAGGCTGGGCCCGCGCAGCAGGAACAGGCTGGTCAGCGCGGCGCCCAGGCCAAAGCCCAGCGAAGTGCTGGCGGTAACCCAGTTGGCGGCGCGGGTGCTGTGCTCGCCGCCCATCAGTTCGCCCATGTAGGCCGTGGCGGTAGCCGAAGCCAGGCCGGTGCCAAGGCCCAGCAACAGGCGCGCCAGGGCCAGGGTTTGCAGGCTGGGGGCCAGCAGCATCAACACCGTGGCGATCATCGACAGCGCCAGTGCCGCCAGGATGAGTGGCCGGCGGCCGACCCGGTCGGCCAGGCCGCCCAGGGCCAGCAGTACCGGGAGCACGCCTAGCACGTAGCCGGAAAAGGCCACGGCGGTGGCTGCCGCGCCTTGGCCAGACAGGTCGGCGTAGGTGATGTACAGCGGGGCCTGCAGGTTCACCGCCAGGGTGATCAGGCAGAGGGCGAAGGCCAGGCGGGCCGGGGCGCAGGGCATGGGGTTGGGTCCTGATTCTGGGTGGCTGTACCGGCATATTGGCGGGGTTTACCTGCGAAAACGCCGGGCCTGCTCACTGTGATCGCTGGCCCATCGCCTCTCCAGATACACCCAGCGCCCATTTATGCTTAACTGTTCGCTCAAAATCAGCGAACACCTAGCCCATGCACTTCCCCCTCGACCGCACCAGCACCACCCCCTTGGTGCAGCAACTCACCGACCACCTGCAAACCTGGATCAGCCAGCAACGCCTGCGCCCAGGGGCGCGCCTGCCGTCGATCCGTGCGCTGGCGCGCAGCCAGGCGGTCAGTGCGTCGTGCGTGATCGAGGCCTACGACCGCCTGGTCGCCAGCGGCTGGCTGGAGGCCCGCCACGGCACCGGCTTTTTCGTCGCCGAGCGCAAACCCGGGCTGCCGGTGGAAGACGCACAACCCTGGGGCGACGCGGGCGACGGCAGCTGGCGGCAGTTTCGCGAAGGCCATGAGCAACTGCTGAAACTGGGGTGTGGCTGGCTGCCCAACAGCTGGCGCGCCGCCACCGAGCTGGCCCAGGCCGTGCGCCAGGTCAGCCGCGGCAACCCGCAGGACCTGTTCGACTATTGTCCACCCCTGGGCCTGGCCAGCCTGCGCCAGCAGTTGCACAAACGCCTGGCGCAAGCCGGTATCGCCGCCGGCCCCGAGCGCATCCTCACCACCCACGGCGCCAGCCACGGGCTGGACCTGCTGGTGCGCACCCTGCTGCGCCCGGGCGACACGGTGCTGGTGGAAAACCCCGGCTACTACAACCTGTACAACCTGCTGCGCCAGCACCAGGTGCACATGCTGCCGCTGGCGCGCACCGCCGAAGGCCCCGACCTGGCTGCCCTCGAAGCCTTGCTGGCCGCGCACAAGCCGCGCTGCCTGTTCATCAACAGCCTGTACCAGAACCCAACCGGCACCAGCCTTACGCCCAAGGTGGCCTACCGCCTGCTGGAGCTGGCGCGCGAGCATGACCTGCGCATTATCGAGGACGACATCTATGCAGACTTCCAGGAAGGCCCGGCCACGCGCCTGTCCACCCTGGACAGTGAGCAGCGGGTGATCTACATGGCCAGTTTCTCGAAAACCCTCAGCAGCTCGCTGCGGGTGGGCTACCTGGTCGCCGACCCTGCGCTGCTGGCGCGCCTGGCCGAGCTGAAAATGGTCAGCGGCATCGGCACGTCGCGCTTTGCCGAACAGGTAGTGGGGCAGATGCTGGCCAATGGCAGTTATCGCAAGAGTGTGCAGCGCCTGCGTGTGCGCCTGGGCCAGCACATGGCCCGGTTGCTGCGGCAGCTGGAGCAGTGGGGGTGGCAGGTGTTCTGCGAGCCGTATGGCGGGATGTTCATCTGGGCGCGTATGCCGGGGCAAAGCTTTGCCAGCCTGGAGCGCCTGGCCCTGGCGCATGCCGTGTTGCTGACACCCGGCAGTGCCTTCGATTACCAGGGCGCCTCCAGCGACTGGCTGCGCATCAATGTCGCGTATGGGCAGGATGCACGTGCCCAGGCCTTCCTTGAGCAAGCAGGCCGGTCATGATCCGCTCGGGCTAAAAGCTGATACCTAGTTTCACCCCATATTCATTGCGGGTCTGCTCGTCCGAATCGGTCATCAGGAACTGCCCGTCCAGGTCGTACTCGTAGCGGCTGTAATACAGCGAAGCAAGTACCGGGACGGAACCGTTCTGATTGAACAGCAGGCTAAGTTCGGCAAAGGGGTTGCTGGTATCTTTCAAATCAACGTCTTCGCTACTGATGCCATGTATTTCCAGTTGCGAATCGCCATTGATAACTTGCCGTATACCCGCTTCAAAACGCAGCGTGGCATTGTTGAAGCGGTAGTTGTAACCGGCGGCAATCTTGGCAAACGGGGTGCGGTTGGTGAGGTCGACGTCATAGCGGCTGGTATTGGGTTGCAGGCGGTTCCACTTGTAGCCGCCGCCCAGCAGCACGTCCAGCGAGTGGCGCTCGCTCAGCTCGAGGCGCCAGCCCAGGTCCAGGTCGGCCTGGCCGTCCTTGAGCTTCTGGTTATGCTGCTTCGAGTACATGCCGCTGGCTTCTGCGTTGTAGACCAGGCCCGCCTTGGCCGTCATCTTGTTGCCGTAGCTGATGAACACGCCGCCTTCAGGCAGGTGCTCGGTGTCATTGCCGCGGCCATTCAATTCCAGCTCGGTGTAGCTGCCTTGCGCGCCCAGGGTCAATAGCGGCCCTGTGGAAGTGGCGGCGTGGGCAATAGTTGCAATACTGCCGAACAGCAAGGGGGTGACCACTGCAGTAAAAATGGCTCTTTTCATAAAGAACTCCATTGATGCACTACGGGTCCAGAGGGCGGGCCAGTTACGCATTACGATAGCGGTGTTTTTGCCGCGGTAGTGGCTCTTTAATATTTTTTTGATGCCCCAGATTTGGCGCAAATTAAATGGCGCCAAGGTAACTTCATAAAGAAAGGAACGGAATAAATCGGGACTTGAGTTGCTTCTATTTAATATTGTTCCGGACTTTGTGAAGGATCAGGTTGGGCTAAGCTTGATGGCTTTGTGATGGCACTCGAAAATTCACCAGAAACGACATCAAGGCAGCCAAAAACGACAATACATAGCTATTTGATACTATTCCGGCGCCAAGCCCTTGTTCAGCGGCTGACAACGTTGCCACCCTTGGCCTCTGGATAACCTCACTGGCTGAAAGGGGATCGGCGATGGGCACGAGCAAGCATGGTGTGCTGGCCAACCTGGGCATGGCCCGCAAACTAGGCCTGGGCTTTGCCCTGGTGCTGCTGCTGACCGTGGCGGTGGCGGCCATCGGCATCGCCGCACTGCACAGCGTCGGCCAGCGCTTCGACGGTTTGCGCCAGTTGTCGCAGTTCAATACCGACCTGCTGCGCCTGCGCCAGCATGAGCAGGCCTTTGCCCTGAGCTCGGACATCCACCAGGCCGAGGCTTTGCGCACTGGGCTGCAGGGCCTGGCCGAGCGCGCCCGCAGCTTGCCGGCGCTGGCGGCGGCCGAAACCGAGCTGGCGGCTTACGGCCAGGCATTCGAGGCGTTTGTCGAGGCGGTGCAAGCCAAGGAGCTGGCGCTGGACACGGCCAGCTGGTCGGTGTCCAGTGTCGCCAACAACCTGGATGTGCTGCAGGTCGGGCTGGCCGATGACGGCGTGTATACCCTCAAGCAGTCCCAGGGCCAGCAGGGTGGCGAGTTTCTGGAGCAGGCCGCGCAGGTGGCACAGGTTTCGCGCTTGATGCTGCAGGCCATGGACGAAGCACGGGTGCGCCTGGAAAAAAGCCGCAAAGGCGAAGAGGGCGCTGGCCAGCAACGCATCGCCCAGACAGTGGAGGCGGCCAGCCTGGTCGGCCAGCTGCAGGGCGCGGTGGGTGATGCCGGCTACCAGAGCGTGCTGGGCGAAGTGGCCGGGCACATTGGCAGCTTCTCGGAAAAACTCAATGAATACACTGACCAGCTGGCCCGTGAGCAAGGGCTGAAGGCGCAGTTGCAGGCCACTGCCGAGCAGGTGACTGGCCGTGTCGATCAGGCCTTCCGGGTGCAGCAGCAGGCCCTGCAGGCTGAGTTGCAGCGCAATGCCGTGGCCATCGCCCTGGCCACCGGCCTGGCGCTGCTGGTAGGCGTGCTGGCGGCCTGGCTGATCACCCGCGCCGTGGTCGGCCCGCTCAAGCAGGTGATCGCCCGCGCGCAGCGCATTGCCGCCGGCGAGCTGGGCTTTGCTGCCCAGGCCCCGCGCCGTGACGAAGTGGGGCAGCTGCTGCAGGCCATGCAGCAGATGGCGGTGGGCCTGTCGGGCATGGTCAGCGGCTTGCAGCAGGGTATCGAGCAACTGGCGGGCAACGCCCAGGCCTTGTCGGCGGTGACCGAGCAGACCAACCGTGAGGTCGGCAGCCAGAAGGAAGAAACCGAACAGGTGGCCACCGCCATGCAGCAGATGACCGCCACCGTGCACGATGTGGCGCGCAATGCCGAACAGGCGGCGCAGGCGGCCCAGGCGGCGGACGACAAGGTCGGTTCCGGCCAGCAGGTGGTGCGCCAGAGCATGCAGCGCATCGAACAGCTGGCGGCGGCGGCGGAAACCGCCAGCGCCGGCATCGATAGCCTCAGTGCCGAGATCCACACCATTGGCGACGTGCTGGCGGTGATCAAGAGCGTGGCCGAGCAGACCAACCTGCTGGCGCTGAATGCCGCCATCGAAGCCGCCCGGGCCGGCGAGCAGGGCCGTGGCTTTGCCGTGGTGGCCGATGAGGTGCGCGCGCTGGCGCGGCGTACCCGGCAGTCCACCGAACAGATCGAGGCCTTGGTTGCCAGCTTGCGCGGCAATGCCCAGCAATCGGTGGCGCAGATTCGCGGCAGTACCGAGCTGGTGCGCCTGGCGGTGGCGGATGCGTTGCACACGGAGAGTGCGCTGGGCAGCATTGCGGCGGCGGTGTCATTGATTCAGCAGATGAACCAGCAGATTGCGGCGGCCGCCGAGCAGCAGAGTTCGGTGGCCGAAGAGATCAGCCGCAGTGTCACGCAGATCCGCGGCAGTGCGGACCAGGCGGCGCTGGCGATGCAGGACAATGCCCGGTCGAGTATCGAGCTGGCGCAGCTGGGTACCGACCTGAAGGGGATGGTGGGGCATTTCCGGTTGTGATGCTGGCGGTTTTTGGGTTGCCTGTGCTGGCCTCTTCGCGGGTGAACCCGCTCCCACAGGGATATCACTGTCCACCACAGGCTTCAGACCTTGTGATTACTCTGTGGGAGCGGGTTCACCCGCGAATAGGCCGGCACAGGCAATAAAAACCCTCAGGCCTTGCGGGGGTTAAGGATCACCAACGCCAACACCCCAGCCACGATCCCCCAGAACGCCGAGCCGATCGAGAACAGGGTCAGCCCCGAAGCCGTGACCATGAAGGTAATCACCGCCGCCTCACGCTCACGCGCTTCGCTCATGGCCACGGTCAGCCCGTTCATGATCGAGCCAAACAGCGCCAGCGCCGCAATCGACAGCACCAGCTCTTTCGGCAATGCGGCAAACAGCGCCGCCAGCGTCGCCCCGAACACCCCGGCAATGCCGTAGAAAATCCCGCACCACACCGCGGCGGTGTAGCGTTTGCTCGGGTCTTCATGGGCATGCGGCCCGGTGCAGATCGCCGCACTGATGGCCGCCAGGTTGACCCCGTGCGAGCCAAACGGCGCCAGCAGCAGCGAGGCAAAGCCGGTGGCCGAAATCAACGGCGAGGCCGGCACCTGGTAGCCGTCGGCGCGCAGCACGGCCACGCCGGGCATGTTCTGCGAGGTCATGGCCACCACGAACAGCGGAATGCCAATGCTGATAGTGGCTGCCAAAGAAAAGCTCGGCGTGGTCCACACCGGCTTGGCCACCTCCAGATGGAAGCCGCTGAAGTCCAGCAAGCCCAGCGCGCCAGACAACGCCGTGCCCACCAGCAGCGCCGCCAGTACGCAATAGCGCGGCGACAGGCGCTTGACCAGCAGGTAGCTGAAAAACATGCCCAGTACCAGCAAGGTGCGGTGCTGCGCGGCGACGAAGATCTCGCTGCCGATCTTGAACAGGATGCCGGCCAGCAGCGCCGACGCCAACGAGGCCGGAATGCGCTTGACCAGCCGCTCGAAACTGCCGGTCAGGCCGCACACCAGCACCAGCAGGGCGCAGGTGATGTACGCACCAATCGCTTCGCCATAGCTGACCCCGCCCAGGCTGGTGATCAGCAAGGCGGCGCCGGGGGTGGACCAGGCAATGGTGATGGGCGTGCGGTAGCGCAGCGACAGGCCGATGCTGCACACCGCCATGCCGATCGACAGCGCCCAGATCCATGACGAGATCTGCGCAGTGGTCAGCCCGGCGGCCTGGCCTGCCTGGAACATCAGCACCAGTGAGCTGGTATAGCCGGTCAGCATGGCGATAAAACCGGCGACAACCGCCGACGGGGAGGTATCTGCCAGGGGCCGCAGGCGTGCGGAAGTGGCATCGGTCATGAACAAAATCCTTGTAAAGGTGTAAGCAGTTTTTTCAGACTACAGCGCGAAAGGTTGATCCTTGCCATACAGCGGCCATTGCTTTTAGCCGTACAGTCGCCAACTATTGGGCGGGATTACACAACTGCACAGGTTGGCGCCCGACATGGGCATTTCTGTTTCACAGGGGGAGGGGCGATGTACAAGGTTTATGGCGATTACCAGTCGGGCAACTGCTACAAGGTCAAGTTGATGCTGAGCCTGCTGGGCAAGCCCTATCAATGGCACCCGGTGGACATCCTCAAGGGCGAGACCGAAACGCCCGAGTTCCTGGCCATGAACCCCAACGGCAAGGTGCCGGTGCTGGAGCTTGAAGACGGCAGCTACCTGTGGGAGTCCAATGCCATCCTCAACTACCTGGCCGATGGCAGTGCGTTCCTGCCCAGCGAGCCGCGCCTGCGCACTCAGGTTTTGCAATGGCAGTTCTTCGAGCAGTACAGCCATGAGCCGTACATTGCCGTGGCGCGCTTCATCCAGTTTTACCTGGGCCTGCCGGATGACCGCGTAGAGGAATACCGCAAGCTGCACAAGGGCGGCTACAAGGCGCTGAAGGTGATGGAGCGGCAGCTGCAGATGACCCCGTACCTGGTGGGTGAGCAGTATTCGATTGCCGATGTGGCGTTGTATGCCTACACCCATGTGGCGCATCAGGGCGGGTTCGACCTGGCCGACTACCCGGCGGTACGGGCCTGGCTGGAGCGCGTCGCCAGCCACCCGCGGCATGTGCCGATGGTGGGCTGACCTTCAGCCTGTACCGGCCCTATCGCCGGCAAGCCAGCTCCCACAGGTAATCCACAATGCCTGGGCCTGTGGTAAACCTGTGGGAGCTGGCTTGCCGGCGATAGGGCCCGGACAGGAGAGCTACAAGCTGTCAGATGGCAGCAAACCGCTCATCCAGGTAGGCAATGATGGCCTTGGACTCATACATCCAGGTCACCTTGCCGGCCTCTTCAATGCGCAGGCACGGCACTTTCACCCGCCCGCCACCTTCCTGCAGGGCCTGGCGGTGCACCGGGTCGTTCTTGGCATCGCGCAGCGCCAACGGCACGTTCAGGCGGTGCAGGGTGCGGCGGGTCTTGACGCAGAACGGGCAGGCATGGAACTGGTACAGCGCCAGGCCCTTGGCCGCTTGCTCGACGCGGGCCTGGGCCGCGGCGTCGCGCTTGCGCTTGGCCGGGCGGCTGACCCAGTCACCGAACACGATGAGCTGGCCGAGGCCAACCCGCAGGGCTTTGACGATCATGGGCAACTCCTGAAATGCAAAAGGCCGACCCGGCAGGGTCGGCCTGGTGTCAGCGACCGATCACTTGATCAGGCTGAGGAACTCGCTGCGGGTGGCGGCGTTATCGCGGAACTCGCCCAGCATCACCGAAGTGATCATGCTCGAATTCTGCTTTTCCACACCGCGCATCATCATGCACATGTGCTTGGCTTCGACAACCACGGCCACGCCTGCGGCGCCGGTGACCTGCTGCACGGCTTCGGCGATCTGGCGGCTGAGGTTTTCCTGGATCTGCAGGCGGCGGGCGTACATGTCGACGATGCGCGCCACCTTCGACAGGCCCAGCACCTTGCCCTTGGGCAGGTAGGCCACGTGGGCCTTGCCGATGAAGGGCAGCATGTGGTGTTCGCACATCGAATACAGCTCGATGTCCCGGACCAGCACCATTTCGCTGTTGTCAGAGCTGAACAGCGCGTTGTTGGTGACTTCTTCCAGGGTTTGCTCATAACCGCGGCAAAGGTACTTCATCGCCTTTGCAGCCCGCTTGGGCGTGTCGAGCAGGCCCTCACGGGAGACGTCCTCGCCAATCTGGCTGAGGATCTCGGTGTAGTTCTGTTCCAGGGACATGGATCTACCTGTTGGAAAAATCGCAAAAACGAAGGGTACGGCGGCAACGGCGGCGCTGCAAGCGCGGCGTTACTCGTCGCGGCCTTCGAGCATGGTTCGCTTGAGCATCACATACACCGCGCCAGTGCCGCCGTGGCGGGCGCTGCACGAGGCAAAACCGAGCACCTGCTGGTGCTGGCGCAGCCAGGTGTTGACGTGGCTCTTGATCATCGGGCGCTTGCCGTCCAGGCGTGCGGCCTTGCCGTGGGTCACGCGCACGCAGCGCACTTCCAGCTTGGTGGCTTCGGCGATGAAGTCCCACAGCGTCTCGCGAGCCTTTTCCACGGTCATGCCGTGCAGGTCGAGGCTGCCTTCGAACGGGATCTGGCCCAGCTTGAGCTTGCGCAACTGGCCTTCCTGCACGCCGTCGCGGCGCCACATCAGCTCGTCTTCGGCGCCAACGTCGATGACGAACTGGTCGGACATGCCGTCGATCACCAGGGCTTTGTCACTGCGCACGGTCGCCGCCTGGCGCAGGCCGGCCAGCTGGGTGCGGTCGGCCTTGGGCTTGCCGACTTCGGCGCGGTCGTGCCGGATCGGTTTGACACCGCGCACTTCGGCCTTGAACAGGGAAAAATCGTCGTCTTGCATGATGCCTCCACGTGGGCGGCGTAGTTTACGCGACTGTGGGGCCTTCTGCAG
>NZ_JABMCN010000122.1 GCF_013179515.1 Pseudomonas sp. CM27 | reverse complement strand
TAGCCCCCTTTTTTCCCAAGCCCCGCCGCAGCTAGCTGCATCAGGCGGCGGAATTTCGGGCATGCCAAATGATCTTCTTCCGGGCATTGCGCTGCGTGCCGCAAGCCCTTGCTCATGGCCTGCAACTGCTTGATCCGCGCATCAAGTTCGTCCGCCTTAGCCATCAGCATCTGCCGGTCTACCTGCAGGTCCACCAGCATCGCCCCCACTTCGTCCAGTGAAAAACCTGCAGCCTGCCCTAGGGCGATCAACGCCAGGCGGTCCGCAACATCGGCGGCGAACTGCCGCCGTTGCCCAGGTCCGGCCAAGGACTTGAGCAAGCCTTTCTTCTCGTAATAACGCAGCGTCGATGCACGTACGCCTGTGCGCTTGGCGACGTCAGCAATATCCATTCGGGCCCTTGACTTGAAGTTGACTTCAACTTCTATGCTGCGCGGCATGGTGTTGATCGTCAATCCTGGAGGGCTTTTGCATGACATTTTTATCGATATTTTCCGCTGCGTTGCCCATTGGTATCGGTGCCACGGTAGTGATGGACCTGTGGGCGCTTCTGCTCAGGCGGCTGGGTATCGCCACGTTGAATATGGCCATGGTCGGGCGCTGGGCGGGGCATTTGCTGAGCGGGCGTGTGCGGCATCAGGCGATTGCCAAGGCCGAGCCGGTTCGGCATGAACTGGCGTTGGGCTGGGTGATTCATTACGCCATTGGCGTGCTGTTCGCGGTGCTTCTGGTGGTGGTTGCGGGGGAGGGGTGGTTGCTGGTCCCTACCTTGGTGCCAGCGCTGGCGCTAGGTGTGCTGACCGTCGTGGCGCCATTGTGCTTCATGCAGCCGGCGATGGGGGCGGGGTTCTTTGCGTCAAAAACGCCGATGCCTGCGCGTAACTGCCTTAAGAGCCTGGCCACGCACTTCGTGTTTGGCGTAGGGCTGTTTGTGAGTGCGCGGCTGCTGGCTTCGGTGTGAGGAGATAGGGAGATGCGGCAGTGCTGGCACGGCTGCGCCATCAAGCACTACCGCCGTACCCCAACCAACCCGATCCCCCCATACCGCTGCACAATCCGCTCGATCTCACCGGACTGCTTCATCCGCACCAAGGCCCGCAGCAGCCTCTGCGTCGGTATCGCCGGATCATTGCGCACCATGCACCCCAGGTCCTGTTCCTCCAGCACTGCCAGCGCAGGCAGCTGCTGCTGCGCCGGCAAGCCCTGGTTGAACCACTGCAACGACAGCTGGTTGCTTACCGCATGCCGATACCGCCCCGCCTGCAGCTTCTGCAGCACCAGCAGCTGGCTGCGGCTGTCTTCGCGTTGCAATCGGCCTTGGTCCAGCAGAGGCTGCAGGGTCGAATAGGTGTAGCCCAGCACGGTGCCGACCGTCTGGGGTGGCAGATCCTCAGGTGGCATCGGGTGGCTTTCACCCACCCCCCCCACCAGCACGTCACGTTGGTGAATCAGCGGGATGCTCCAGACAAAATCCCCCGGCCGGTCATTGAACCATTGGGTGCTCACATAGCAGCGCACATCGATATCGCCACTGTTCATGGCCTCCTGCAAGCGCAGGCGGGCCATCACGTGAAACGCCGGGCGGACGCCCACTTCCCTGGCCATGGCCTGCATCAGGTCGTACAGCAAACCCTCCACCGGCTGGTCGCCTTCGATGCGCACCAGTGGCATGCTCCAGCTTTCAGCTACGGAAAAACGCACTACGGGCTGCTCAGCCAGGCTGCAGGAGCACCAAAGCAGTAACAGGGTCAGCAGTGTTCGCAAAAGCAATCCTCCCTGGACAGCGCGTCAGTATTGAAGCTTAGACGACTCGCGCAGGGTGCAATTTTGCCCCCGCTCCGCTAGCATTAGCGATCTTCCGCTCGATCAGGCTACGATGGTTTTTCGATGAGTTATCAGGTTCTTGCACGTAAATGGCGTCCGCGCTCGTTTCGCGAAATGGTCGGCCAGGCCCATGTGCTCAAGGCCTTGATCAATGCCTTGGACAACCAGCGCCTGCACCATGCCTACCTGTTTACCGGTACCCGTGGCGTGGGCAAGACTACCATCGCCCGAATCATCGCCAAGTGCCTGAACTGCGAAACCGGCATCACCTCTACACCCTGCGGCACTTGTTCGGTGTGCCGGGAAATCGACGAGGGCCGCTTCGTCGACCTGATCGAGATCGACGCCGCCAGCCGTACCAAGGTCGAGGACACCCGCGAACTGCTCGATAACGTGCAGTACGCCCCCAGCCGCGGGCGCTTCAAGGTCTACCTGATCGACGAAGTGCACATGCTCTCGACCCACTCGTTCAACGCCTTGCTCAAGACGCTGGAAGAGCCGCCTCCCTACGTCAAGTTCATCCTGGCCACTACCGACCCGCAGAAGCTGCCGGCCACCATCCTGTCGCGCTGCCTGCAGTTCTCGCTGAAGAACATGAGCCCGGAGCGGGTGGTCGAGCACCTGAGTCACGTGCTGGCCGCTGAGAACGTGCCGTTCGAACCCGATGCCCTGTGGCTGCTGGGCCGCGCCGCCGATGGCTCGATGCGCGACGCCATGAGCCTGACCGACCAGGCCATCGCCTTTGGCGAGGGCAAGGTGCTGGCGGCCGATGTGCGCGCGATGCTTGGCAGCCTTGACCACGGCCAGGTCTATGGTGTGTTGCAGGCACTGCTCGAAGGCGACGCCCGGGCCTTGCTCGAGGCCGTGCGCAACCTGGCCGAGCAGGGGCCGGACTGGGCTGGCGTGCTGGCCGAAATGCTCAATGTGCTGCACCGCGTAGCCATTGCCCAGGCGCTGCCAGAGGCCGTGGACAACGGCCAGGGCGACCGTGACCGGGTGCTGGCGCTGGCGTCGGCGCTGCCCGCCGAGGACGTGCAGTTCTACTACCAGATGGGCCTGATCGGTCGCCGTGACCTGCCCTTGGCGCCGGATCCGCGTGGCGGCTTCGAAATGGTGTTGCTGCGCATGCTGGCGTTCCGCCCGGCCGACACCGACGATGCGCCGAAGCCGGTGCTAAAGCCAGTGGGGATCAGCCAGGCCACAGCTGATCCTGCAACCCCGGTGGCAGCGCCAGCGGTTGCCGTGGCGCCGCCCCCTGCCGAGGCTGTGTCGCCAGAAGCTGCCCCTGCCACTGCGCCGCTGGTAGTGCCGCCGCCTGCCACAGCTGACCATGAACCGGAACAGGAACCAGACACCGCGCTGAAAGCCGAGATCGAGGCCATTTCAGTGCCCGAGCCGGTTGCCGAGGTGGTTGACCTGCCTTGGGAGGAGCCGGTCGCAGCCTCCGAGCCTGCGCCGGTCGAGCCTGTGCCAGAGCCCTTGGCTGCCCCGCAGGCAGCGCCTCAGCCTGCGCCGCCGGCAACCCGGCCGGCACCTCAGCCTGAAGCCGACGCGCCGCCTTTCGATCCGTCCGCCTACGCCGCCGTGGGCATGGATCGCGACGATGAGCCGCCGCTGGACGACGACTATTACGGCGGTGAAAGCGACCCGGTCGGCTTCAGCTACCTGGACGAACTGGCCGAACACATCCAGGAAGAGGCGCCCAAACCTGTCGCGCAACCGCTGCCAGCGGCCAAGCCGGCCACCGGCCTGGCCCTGCAATGGCTGGAATTATTCCCGCAGTTGCCTGTGTCCGGGATGACAGGCAACATCGCGGCAAACTGTACCCTGATCGCCGCCGATGGCGATGACTGGCTGCTGCACCTGGACCCTGGCCAAGGCGCGCTGTTCAACGCCACCCAGCAGCGGCGCCTGAACGATGCGCTCAACCAGCACCTGGGGCGTACCCTGAACCTGCGTATCGAGCTGATCCTGCCCGAGCAGGAAACCCCGGCCCAGGCAGGGGCGCGCAAGCGTGCCGAGCGCCAGCAGGACGCGGTCACCTCGATCGAGCAGGATCCGTTGATCCAGCAAATGATCAAGTTGTTCGGTGCCAAGGTGCGGCAGGATACTATTGAGCCTGTAGAGGCCCTGGCCAATCAGGGCCAGTAACGGATAACCATGCGGCCGGCCCGGTGCCGGGCCGCATCACATGACCCAATCGAGGTATACCCCATGATGAAAGGTGGCATGGCCGGCCTGATGAAGCAGGCCCAGCAGATGCAGGAAAAAATGGCCAAGATGCAGGAAGAACTGGCCAACGCCGAAGTCACCGGTCAGTCCGGTGGCGGCCTGGTGAGCGTGGTGATGACCGGTCGTCACGACGTGAAGCGCGTCAGCATCGACCAGAGCCTGATGTCGACTGAAGAAGACGACAAGGAAGTGCTGGAAGACCTGATCGCCGCCGCGCTTAACGATGCCGTGCGCAAGATCGAGCAGAGCAGCCAGGACAAGATGGGCGGCATGACCGCCGGCATGCAACTGCCTCCGGGCTTCAAGATGCCGTTCTAAGGGCATTGCGATACCGAAACCGCCGCTGACAACAGCGGCGGTTTTTTTGTGCAGAAATTTCAGGCCAGATGCGGTCTGCTCTTTTGTAGGAGCGGCCTTGCCGGGGCGCCGGACCGGTCGGATAGGGCTGCGCATCAGCCGCGGCAATTCATGCTGCGAAGCAAAGCTCCTGGGGCCGCTGCGCGCCCCATCGCGACACAAGGCCGCTCCTACAAGGACGGTGTGGGGCTGGAGGCTGATTTGACGCCACTGCCCACGCTGGGTATAAACCGCCTCTTATTGATTTGTCAGGCCATTCCCATGAGCTTCAGCCCCCTCATCCGCCAATTGATCGACGGCCTGCGCATTCTGCCGGGTGTCGGCCAGAAAACCGCCCAGCGCATGGCCCTGCAACTGCTCGAGCGTGACCGCAGCGGCGGCCTGCGCCTGGCCCAGGCGCTGACCCAGGCCATGGAAGGGGTGGGCCACTGCCGCCAGTGCCGTACCTTGACCGAGCAGGAGCTGTGCCCGCAATGCGCCGATACGCGTCGTGACGACACCCAGCTGTGCGTGGTCGAGGGCCCGGTGGATGTGTATGCGGTGGAGCAGACCGGCTACCGGGGCCGTTACTTCGTGCTCAAGGGCCACTTGTCGCCGCTGGACGGCCTGGGGCCGGAGGCGATCGGTATTCCGCAGCTGATGGCGCGGATCGAGGAGCAGGGCACCTTCACTGAGGTGATCCTGGCGACCAACCCGACGGTGGAGGGTGAGGCGACGGCGCATTACATTGCGCAGTTGCTGAACGAGAAGGGCCTGGTGGCGTCGCGCATTGCCCATGGCGTGCCGCTGGGCGGCGAGCTGGAGCTGGTGGATGGTGGGACCTTGGCCCACGCCTTTGCAGGGCGGCGGCCGATTTCGCTGTGATTCGGAATTGTCGGGGGCCGCTTTGCGGCCCCGAATAATCAGTATTCGCTGAGAGAAAATTCGGTAAGGCAGAAGGTAGGCACCCCGGCCGCCTGCAGCCGGCGCGACCCCTCCAGCTCTGGCAGGTCGATGATCGCCGCCGCCTCAAACACCTGCGCCCCGGTCCTACGCACCAGGTTCGCTGCTGCCAGCAGGGTGCCGCCCGTAGCAATCAGGTCGTCGAAGATCAGCACCGAATCCCCTTCGCACAGGCTGTCGGCATGCACTTCCAGGAAGGCTTCGCCGTATTCGGTCTGGTAACCCTCGCTAAGCACGTCAGCCGGCAGCTTGCCTTGCTTGCGGAACAGGATCAGCGGCTTGTTCAACTGGTGCGCGATGATCGAGCCGATCAGGAAGCCCCGCGCGTCCATGGCGCCGATGTGGCTGAACTCAGCCTCGACATAGCGCTCGATGAACTGGTCGGCGACATAGCGCAGCCCACGCGGCGACTGGAACAGCGGGGTGATGTCGCGGAAGATCACGCCTGGTTTCGGGAAGTCCACTACCGGGCGGATCAGGGCTTTGAGGTCGAAAGCGTCGCTGTGCATTGTTGCGGGTATCCTGGGAAAACGAATGGCCAAGTATACCCGCTAAACGCAGGCCTCAGGCCTCGATTGCGCCACCGGCCAGCGCACACAGCTGGATCGGGTCGAGGATGTGCACTTCCTTGCCTTCGGCGCGCAGCAGGCCGTTCTGCTGGAAGCGGGTGAACACCCGCGACACGGTTTCCACCGCCAGGCCCAGGTAATTGCCGATTTCGTTGCGCGACATGCTCAGGCGGAACTGGTTGGCCGAATAGCCGCGTGCGCGGAAACGTGCGGACAGGTTGACCAGGAAGGTGGCGATGCGCTCGTCAGCGGTCTTTTTCGACAGCAGCAGCATCATTTGCTGGTCGTCACGAATCTCCCGGCTCATCACCCGCATCAGCTGGCGGCGTAGCTGCGGCAGTTGCACCGACAGCTCGTCGAGGCGCTCGAAGGGGATTTCGCACACCGAAGTGGTTTCCTGAGCCTGGGCCGATACCGGATAGGCTTCGGTATCCATGCCCGACAGGCCGACCAGCTCGCTGGGCAGGTGGAAGCCGGTTATCTGCTCCTCGCCGCTGTCGCTCAGGCTGAAGGTTTTCAGGGCGCCGGAACGTACCGCGTAAACCGAGCCAAAACTGTCCCCCTGGCGGAACAGGAACTCGCCTTTTTTCAGCGGTCGCCCGCGCTTGACGATTTCATCCAGTGCATCCATGTCTTCCAGATTCAGTGAAAGAGGCAGGCACAGGGGGGCCAGGCTGCAATCCTTGCAATGGGCCTGGTTGTGTGGGCGCAGTTTGACTGGCTCGGACATTTGAATCGATCCTTGTGGGAAAGCACACATAAGTCGTAAGGGTAACCCACGACACAGGGTGTAGGCCAGCGTGCGCGATGATGGTGCGCCGTGGCGAAACCCCGGCAGTGGCCTGCCGGGAGTCCTTGTGTGCCCAATAGTGTGCCCGACAAGGAAACTTGTCCATGCGGTCGAACGACTCGGTGTTCAGATCACCCGTGAGAAGCGTTGGCGGTTCTGCATCGCCAGGTAGGCGTCGAACACCATGCACACCGAGCGCGCCAGCAGGCGGCCAGCTGGCAGGATGCGGATGCCCTTGTCGTCCAGGCTGATCAGGCCGTCGCGCTGCAAGTTCAGCAGCTGGGGCCAGAGGTCGTTGAAGTAGCCGCGAAAGTCGAGGGTGAAAGCCTGTTCGATGGGCTCGAAGTCCAGTTCGAAATGGCAGATCAGCTGCTGGATCACCGCCCGGCGTACGCGGTCGTCCTGGCTGCAGAGCAGACCACGCTGGGTGGCCAGCTGGGCGTTGGACAGGCTTTCCTGGTAGGTGGCGAGGTCGCTGCTGTTCTGGCAATACAGGTCGCCGATCTGGCTGATGGCCGACACGCCCAGCCCGATCAGGTCGCAATGGCCATGGGTGGTGTAGCCCTGGAAATTGCGCTTCAGGGTGCCTTCTTCCTGGGCAATCGCCAGCTCGTCGTCGGGCAGGGCGAAGTGGTCCATGCCGATGTAGCGGTAGCCGGCTGCGGTCAGCTGGTCGATGGTCGCGTGCAGCATCTCCAGCTTGGCGGCCGCGTTGGGCAGGTCGTTGCTGTCGATGCGCCGCTGTGGCATGAACCGCTCGGGCAGGTGGGCGTAGTTGAACACCGAGAGCCGGTCGGGTTGCAGGCGGATCACTTCTTCGACGGTACGGGCAAAGCCTTCCGGGGTTTGCTTGGGCAGCCCGTAGATGAGGTCGAGGTTGACCGAGCGGAACTGCAGCGTGCGCGCAGCCTCGATCAGGGTGCGGGTCTGCTCCAGGCTTTGCAGGCGGTTGACTGCGCGCTGCACGGCCGGGTCGAGGTCCTGCACGCCGAGGCTGACGCGGTTGAAGCCCAGCTCGCGCAGCAGGCCCATGGTCGACCAGTCGGCCTCGCGGGGGTCGAGCTCGATGCCGTAGTCCCCGGAATCGTCCTCCAGCAAGTGGAAATGCTGGCGCAGGGTGGCCATCAGCTGGCGCAATTCCACATGGCTGAGGAAGGTCGGCGTGCCGCCGCCGAAATGCAGTTGCTCGACCCGTTGCCCAGGCGCCAGGTGGCAGGCGATCAGGCGGATTTCCTGCTCCAGGCGCTGCAGGTAGGGCGCAGCGCGGGCGCGGTCTTTGGTGATGACCTTGTTGCAGGCGCAGTAGTAGCAGATGTTGGCGCAGAACGGCACGTGCACGTACAGCGACAGAGGGCGCACCGCCCTGCGGCTTTCGCGCAGGGCGTGGAGCAGGTCGAACGAGCCCACTTCGCTGTGCAGCTGCACGGCGGTCGGATAGGAGGTATAGCGTGGCCCGGCCAGATCGTAGCGGCGGATCAGGTCGGTATCCCAACGTAGGTCGTCGAGCATGAAGGCGGTCCCTGGAAAGAGCAGCAGTGCACCGGAGTCTATGGTCGCGCGTAGGAATCTGTGTTGATTTGTATCAAGGGGAGTCGGCGTGCTATCGAGGGCCGCTGTGCGGCCCAATCGCCGGCAAGCCAGCTCCCACAGGGGGGCGTGCAAGTCTCAAGCTTTGTGCTGCCCCTTTCAATGCCCCATCAGCCAATGCTGGTGCGGGCCGGGCAGGGTCCATACCCCGAACAGGATCACCAGCACACCGCCGGCAACGCGCACACTGCGCCGTTTCAACAACCTGTTGACCTGCTCCGCCGCCAGACCCGTGGCCAGCAACACCGGCCAGGTTCCCAGCCCGAACGCCAGCATCAGCGCTGCGCTATGGCCAGCATTGCCCTGGCTGGCCGCCCACAGCAGGGTGCTGTACACCAGCCCGCACGGCAACCACCCCCACAAGGCCCCGAGCAGCAACGCGCGGGGCAGGCTGGATACCGGCAGCAAGCGCGACGCCACCGGCTGGACATGCCGCCACAGCCCACGGCCCAGTGCTTCGATACGGGTCAACCCGCTCCACCAGCCGGCCAGGTACAGCCCCATGGCAATCAGCAGCAGCGCTGCCAGCACCCGCAGCGCCAGCGCCGCCGGGCTGCTGGCCACGGCCCAGCCGGCCAGGCCCAGCAACAGGCCGGCACTGGCATAGCTCAGCACACGCCCAAGGTTGTACGCCAGCAGCAGGCGCAGGCGCCGACCGCGTTGCTCGGGCGGGATGGCCAGGGTCAGCGCGCCCATCAGGCCGCCGCACATGCCCAGGCAGTGGCCGCCGCCGAGCAGACCGAGGATCAAAGCCGAGCCGAGCAGGGGAAGCAGGTCAGGCACGGGGTGGTGGTTCCTTGTCGGCGTCAGCCGGGGCGTCGTCAGGGTTCACTGCCGCCTGGTGGCGCGGGTCCTGGTCGTCGAACAGGATGCTGTGGGCAGGGCCTTCGAGGTCGTCGTACTGGCCGCTGTCCACCGCCCAGAAGAAGATGTACACGGCCACGCCGACCAGCAGCAGGGCCGCGGGGATCATGACATAGAGGGCGGGCATGGCGACTTCCTCGCGGGCAAGTGGGTTGCAGGTGTCGGCAAGCCCGATGCCGTGATGCGGGTCAGGCGCAGGGCATTGAGCACCACGATCAGCGAGCTGACCGACATGCCGATGGCGGCCCATACCGGGGTGATCCAGCCGAGCGCGGCAAACGGCAGCATCAGGCCATTATACAGGGTCGCCCAGAGCAGATTCTCGAGGATGTTGCGGCGGGTGCGGCGGGCCAGTTCGAAGGCCTGCACCAGCGCCTGCAGGCGGTTGGACAGCAGCACGGCATCGGCGCTGGTCTTGGCCAGGTCGGTGGCGCTGCCCATGGCGATGCTGATGTCGGCAGCGGCCAGCACGGGTACGTCGTTGACGCCGTCGCCCAGCATCAGCACCTTGCACCCGGCCGCTTGCAGTGCCTTCAGGCGGTCCAGCTTGTCGTCCGGACGCAGGCCGCCAATAGCTTCGTCAATGCCCAGTCGCGCGGCCACTTCAGCGACCATCGGTGAGCTGTCGCCCGACAACAGCAACGTGCGCCAGCCACGGGCCTTGCAGGCGGCCAGCAGGGCCGGGGCATCGTCGCGCAGGCGGTCGTCCAGGCCGAACCAGGCCAGCGGCCCCTGGCGGTCGCCCAGTAGCAGCCACTGGCCGCGAGGCTCTGGCACGCCGGGGATTTCTGCGCCGCTCAGGGCGCAGACGAAGGTGGCCTGGCCAATGCGCAGGCGCTGCCCTTCGACCAGCCCTTCCAGGCCCAGGCCGGGCATGGTCTGCACGTCGTCGGCCGGTGTGGCGGTGCGGCCGAAGGCGCGGGCGATGGGGTGCTCGGAGCGGTTTTCCAGGGCTGCCGCCAGGGCCAGGCAGCGGTCGGCAGCCAGGTTGCCGAGCGGCCGAATGCTGCGCAGGGTCAGGCGGCCTTCGGTCAGCGTACCGGTCTTGTCGAAAATCACGGTATCGATCTGGCTCAAGCCTTCCAGCACATGCCCGCGGGTGATCAGCAGGCCGAGCTTGTGCAGGGTGCCGGTGGCTGCCGTCAGCGCCGTTGGCGTGGCCAGCGACAGGGCGCACGGGCAGGTCGCTACCAGCATGGCCAGGACAATCCAGAACGCCCGTGAAGGGTCGTGGTGCCACCACCACAGGCCGATGGCCGCGGCCGCCAGCAGCGAGAACAACAGGAACCACTGCGAGGCCCGGTCGGCGATTTCCGCCAGGCGCGGTTTTTCGGTCTGGGCCCGCTCCAGCAGGCGAACGATGGCCGACAGCCGCGAATCGTGGCCGAGGGCTTCGACTTCCACGTTGAGGGTGCTCTCGACGTTCAGTGTGCCGCCAGTGACCCGTTCGCCAACCCGGCGCGGTTGCGGCAGGTATTCCCCGGTCAGCAGCGATTCGTCGACGCTGGAGCGGCCTTCGACGATGCGCCCGTCGGCGGGGATGACTGCACCCGGCAGCACCTGCACCGTGTCACCGCAGTGCAGCTCGCTGAGCAGGATGCGCTCGCTGCGGCCAATGGCGTCCAGGCGCAGGCAGGAAGCCGGCAGCAGGTTGACCAGCTGCGCGGTGGCCGCGGCAGTGCGTTCGCGGGCGCGGCGTTCCAGGTAGCGGCCGGTCAGCAGGAACAGCGCAAACATGCCCACGGTGTCGAAATACAGCTCGCCGCTGCCGGTGATTGCGGTCCAGATACCTGCACCGAACGCCAGGGCGATGGCCAACGATACCGACACGTCCATGGTCAGGTGGCGGGTGCGCAGGTCGCGCGCTGCACCCTTGAAGAACGGCGCACAGCTGTAGAACACGATGGGGATGGTGAGAAACAGCGCCACCCAACGCAGGATGGTGTGCAATTCGGGCGACAGGTCGATGTTGAATTCCGGCCAGGTGGCCATGGTCGCCATCATCGCCTGGAACCACAGCAGCCCGGCCACGCCCAGCCGGCGCAGGGCGCTGCGGTTTTCCCGGGCCAGCTGCTCGGCAGCCTGGTCCGGCTGGTACGGGTGGGCGGCGTAGCCGATCTGGCGCAGCTCGGCGAGCAGGCGTGACAGCGGCAGCTGCTGGTCGTCCCAGCTCAGCAGCAGGCGGTGGTTGGACAGGTTGAGGCGGGCTTCGGCGACGGCAGGCAGTTTGCGCAGGTGCTTTTCGATCAGCCAGCCGCAGGCGGCGCAGCTGATGCCTTCGACCAGCAGGGTGGTTTCGGCCAGCTGGCCCTGGTGGCGGACGAAGCTTTGTTGCACGTCGCTGCGGTCGTACAGGGCCAGTTCGTCCTGCAACTGCCTGGGCAGGGCTTCGGGGTTGGCGCTGTTGTCGCTGCGGTGCTGGTAATAGTGCTCCAGGCCGCCGGCAACGATCGACTCGGCAACTGCCTGGCAGCCGGGGCAGCAGAACTGCCTGGGTTGGCCGAGGACCACGGCGCTGAAGCGGTTGCCGGCCGGGACGGGCAGGGCGCAGTGGTAGCAGGGGGTGGGTTGGGTCATCACATCATTGCCTTGCACATAGCGCGGGCCGGTCACAGTACCAGTGGGAGCGGGTTCACCCGCGAATGCGTCAGCTCAGGTAATGATGGGCTCAGGTCTGACGCATTCGCGGGTAAACCCGCTCCCACAGGGATTGGCGGCGGTGATTTGGTTAATGGTGCTCGGCGCCCTGGATGGCTTCGTCACCCAGTTGCAAGGTCACGCCATGCTCGACCTTTTCCTCCTCGAACAAGCGCCACACCTGGCCACCTTCGCTACCCAGCAGTTCCACAAAGCGGCGCCCGTCGACCTCATCCTCCAGCTGCCCCACGTAACGCCCGGCCTCGACCCGGCTCAGCAGTACCTTGCGGTCCTTCTGCGGCTGGGTCGGCGAAATCAGGTTCAGTTCCAGGCTCTGCGGGTCGCTGTTGCCGGCCAGGCGCAGGTCCACTTCGCCGGTCAGCTCGTCCAGGTGTACGCTGGCTTTCAGGTTCAGGTTCTGCGCCAGCAGTTCACGGTCCAGCGAGCGGTTGATGCCCTTGCCTGCCTCGTAGTAGTTGTCGTTCACCAGGTTGTCCGGGTTGCTCACGGCGATGCTGACCATGGTCAGGCTCAGGCACACCGAGGTGGTGAGGATGCCAATGATGATCCAGGGCCAGAGGTGCTTGTACCAGGGGCTGGCAGCGGTGGCGGCAGGCATTGTGCGATATCTCTCTGTTAGCGGATCTGTGGGCCGATGAAGCGGCTCTTGGCTTCAACCTGGGCGTCGCTGTCGTCGGCGCTTTTGAGGATGAAGGTGATTTCGTTGGTGGTCGACGGCAGTTTTTCAGGGGCTACCGACAGCTGCACCGGCAGGCTGACGATGTCACCGGCGGCGACGCGGATCTCGCGCTGGCCTTCCAGCTTGAGGTCCGGCAGGCCGGCGGCCTCCAGCACGTAGACGTGGTCGCGCTGGTCCTTGTTCATCACCTTCAGGCTGTACACGTTCTCGATTCGGCCCTGGGCATTCTCACGGTACAGCACGCGGTCCTTGCTGACGTCGAAGCCGACCAGCGAGCGGGTGGCGAAGGCAGTGGCCAGGCCGATCATCATCACCAGCAGCACGGCGGCATAGCCGATCAGGCGCGGGCGCAGCATGTGGGTCTTCTGCCCGGACAGGTTGTGCTCGGTGGTATAGCTGATCAGGCCTTTGGGGTAGTTCATCTTGTCCATGATGCTGTCGCAGGCGTCGATGCAGGCGGCGCAGCCGATGCACTCGATCTGCAGGCCATCACGGATGTCGATGCCGGTAGGGCAGACTTGCACGCACATCGTGCAGTCGATGCAGTCGCCCAGGCCCTGGGCTTTGTAGTCGGCGTCTTTCTTGCGCGGGCCACGGGTTTCGCCACGGCGCGGGTCGTAGGAAACGATCAGCGTGTCCTTGTCGAACATCACGCTCTGGAAGCGTGCATACGGGCACATGTAAACGCACACCTGTTCGCGCAGCCATCCGGCGTTGCCGTAGGTGGCGAGGGTGAAGAAACCGACCCAGAAGTAGGCCCAGCCGTCGGCCTGGCCGGTGAAGAATTCGATGACCAGTTCACGGATCGGCGAGAAGTAGCCGACGAAGGTCATGCCGGTGACAAAGCCGATCAGCAGCCACAGGCTGTGCTTGGCGAACTTGCGCAGGAACTTGTTGCCGCTCATGGGCGACTTGTCCAGTTTCATGCGCTGGTTGCGATCGCCTTCGGTGACCTTTTCGCACCACATGAAGATCCACGTCCACACGCTTTGCGGGCAGGTGTAGCCGCACCAAACGCGCCCGGCATAGACAGTGACGAAGAACAGGCCGAAGGCGGCGACGATGAGGATGCCCGAGAGCAGGATGAAGTCCTGTGGCCAAATGGTGGCGCCGAAGATGTAGAACTTGCGTTCGGGCAGGTTCCACCACACGGCCTGGTGCCCGCCCCAGTTCAGCCAGACGGTGCCGAAGTACAGCAGGAACAGCAGCGCCCCGCCAACCATGCGCAGGCGGCGGAATACGCCGGTGAAGGCGCGGGTGTAGATTTTCTCGCGGGAGGCGTAGAGGTCGACGGAATCCTTCCCTTTGTTGGCAGGCGGGGTTACATCATGTACCGGAATTTGCTTGCTCATCATCAAGTCCCACGGCAGTGGAGAAACGCCGCGGCCAGTGCGTGCCGGCCGCAGTCTCGCGCAATCTGCTAGCGCTCTGCGGTCCATGATACGCCGCTGGTGGCGGTATGGGACCTCGCTGCGACCTTTAGTCGCGTTGGGTTTGGGGTGTGAAACGTGTTATGGCAGGTGTCAATTGATCCAGGTCATTTGCCTGCAAGAAATGCAGGGCTGTACCGGCCTCATCGCCGGCAAGCCAGCTCCCACAGGTCCGCCATCAAGTTCGGAAGCTATGGGGCTGGCTTGCCTGCGACAGGGCCCGGCCTGCCTTACTCAGCCTTGGCCTGTTCCTGGTCCTTGTGCGAGAGGCTGTACACATAAGCCGCCAGCAAATGCACCTTGTCGTTACCCTGCATCTGCTCCTGGGCCGGCATCTGCCCCTGACGGCCATAGCGAATGGTCTGCTGCAGTTGCGCAAAGCTCGACCCATAGATGAACGCCTGCGGGTGGGTCAGGTTCGGTGCGCCCATGGCCGGCGTGCCCTTGCCCTCCGGCCCGTGGCAGGCCACGCAGTTGGCTGCGAAGATCTTCTGCCCGTTCTCGGCATCGGCCTTCGCGCCCTCTGGCAGGGTACGGCCATCGAGCTTGCTGACCACGAACGCAGCCACGTCGGCCACGCCCTGGTCACCGATCACCTCGGCCCAGCCCGGCATCACGCCGTGGCGGCCGCCCATGATGGTGGTCTTGATGGTTTCCGGCTCGCCGCCCCAGCGCCAGTCGTTGTCGGTCAGGTTGGGGAAGCCGAAGGCACCCTTGGCGTCGGAACCGTGGCAGACCGAGCAGTTGGAGGCGAACAGCCGCGCGCCCATTTTCAGCGCCTGCGGGTCCTTGGCCACCTCTTCGATGGGCATGGCGGCATACTTGGCGAAGATCGGCCCGAAGCGTGCGTCGGCCTTGGCCATTTCCTTTTCCCACTCGTGCACGCCGGTCCAGCCCGGCTGGCCGTTGGAAAACTCGGTCTGCTTCTCGCTGTCCAGGTACGAATAGCCCGGCAGGATGCCTTTCCAGTTGCCCAGGCCCGGGTATAGCACCAGGTAGCCGAGGGCGAAGATGATGGTGCCGACGAACAGCCAGAACCACCATTTCGGCAGCGGGTTGTCGTATTCCTCGATGCCGTCGAAGGCGTGCCCCACGGTTTCATCGGTCACCTCCTCGCGCTGGCCCTTGCGGGTCGACAGCAACAGCCAGGTCAGCGCGAAGATGGTGCCCAGGGTCAGGACGGTAACGTACAGACTCCAGAAGGTTGTCATTGTTTTTTGCTCCCAGAAGCTTTTGCGTGCTCGTGCTCAACGTGGCGGCTGGCATCGGGGTCATCTGCGAAGGGCAGCTGGGTCGCTTCGTCGAAGTCCTTTTTACGCCGCGGGTTGAACACCCACAGCGCCAGGCCCACGAAGGCCACCATCACTACCACGGTGCCCAGGCCGCGAATCATCCCGATATCCATCAGCGTCACCGTTTGCTCTTGATGATGGTGCCAAGACCCTGCAGGTACGCAACGATGGCGTCCATTTCAGTCTTGCCCTTGACCGCGTCACGCGCGCCGGCGATGTCGGCGTCGGTGTACGGGGTGCCGAGTGTGCGCAGCACTTCCATCTTCTTCGCGGTGTCCTTGCCGTCGAGCTTGTTCTCGACCAGCCAGGGGTAGGACGGCATCTTCGATTCCGGTACCACGTTGCGCGGGTTGTACAGGTGCGCACGGTGCCAGTCATCGGAGTAGCGGCCACCGACCCGGGCCAGGTCCGGCCCGGTTCGCTTGGAGCCCCACAGGAACGGGTGGTCCCACACGCTCTCGCCAGCCACCGAGTAGTGGCCGTAGCGTTCGGTTTCGGCGCGGAACGGGCGGATCATCTGCGAGTGGCAGCCCACGCAGCCCTCGCGGATGTAGATGTCGCGGCCTTCCAGCTCCAGCGCGGTGCGCGGCTTCATGCCTTCCACCGGCTTGTTGGTCACATCCTGGAAAAACAGCGGGACGATCTGGGTCAGGCCACCGACGCTCACGGCGATGACCATGAAGAAGGCCAGCAGGCCTATGTTCTTCTCGACGGCTTCATGCTTCATCAGTGCGCTCCCACGACAACAATCTTGGCGGCTTCCTCAGCCTCTACCGGGTTGGCGGCACGTACGGTACGGAACACGTTGTAGGCCATCAGCAGCATGCCGCTGGCGAAGAACGCACCGCCCAGCGCGCGGACGATATAGCCCGGGTGGCTGGCCTGCAGGGCTTCGACGAAGGAGTAGGTGAGGGTGCCGTCATCGTTGATGGCGCGCCACATCAGGCCTTGGGTGATGCCGTTGACCCACATCGAGGCGATGTACAGCACGGTACCGATGGTGGCCAGCCAGAAGTGCGCGTTGATCAGGCCGACGCTGTGCATCTGCTCGCGGCCATACAGGCGCGGGATCATGTGGTACACGGCACCGATGGAGATCATCGCCACCCAGCCGAGGGCGCCGGCGTGCACGTGGCCGATGGTCCAGTCGGTGTAGTGCGACAGCGAGTTGACGGTCTTGATGGCCATCATCGGGCCTTCGAAGGTGGACATGCCGTAGAACGCCAGCGACACCACCAGGAAGCGCAGGATCGGGTCGGTGCGCAGTTTGTGCCAGGCGCCGGACAACGTCATCATGCCGTTGATCATGCCGCCCCAGCTTGGCGCCAGCAGGATGATCGACATCACCATGCCCAGCGACTGCGCCCAGTCAGGCAGGGCGGTGTAGTGCAGGTGGTGCGGGCCGGCCCAGATGTACAGAGTGATCAGCGCCCAGAAGTGCACGATCGACAGCCGATACGAGTAGATCGGCCGCTCGGCCTGTTTGGGCACGAAGTAGTACATCATCCCCAGGAAACCGGTGGTCAGGAAGAAGCCCACCGCGTTGTGGCCGTACCACCACTGGATCATCGCGTCGGTGGCGCCGGCGTAGGCCGAATATGACTTGAACAGGCTTACCGGCAGCGAGATGTGGTTGACGATGTGCAGCATCGCGGTGACCACGATGAAGGCACCGTAGAACCAGTTGCCGACATAGATGTGCTTGGTCTTGCGCTTGACGATGGTGCCGAAGAACACCAGCCCGTAGGTGACCCAGACGATGGCCAGCAGGATTGCCAGCGGCCATTCGAGCTCGGCGTATTCCTTGGTGGTGGTGTAGCCCATCGGCAGGGTGATCAGTGCGCCGACGATCACTGCCTGCCAGCCCCAGAAGGTGAAGGCGGCCATGCTGTCGGAGATCAGCCGGGTCTGGCAGGTGCGCTGCACCACGTAGTAGCTGGTGCCGAACAGCGCACAGCCGCCGAAGGCGAAGATCACCAGGTTGGTGTGCAGCGGGCGCAGGCGGCCGAAGCTGGTCCAGGGCAGGTCCAGGTTCAGTTGCGGCCACACCAGCTGCGAGGCGATGAAGACGCCGAGGCCCATGCCAAGGATCCCCCAGACCACCGTCATGATGGCGAACTGGCGGACGACCTTATAGTTATAAGCAGTCGGACTGATTGCTGTGCTCATTCTAAGGT
>NZ_JABMCN010000121.1 GCF_013179515.1 Pseudomonas sp. CM27 | reverse complement strand
GCCAAGGGGTGGTCCGCACCGACCACCACGGCCAGGTGGTCCTGCCGGTAGGGCACGAACTCCAGGTCGCCGGTTGCCATGGATTTGCGACAGATGCCCAGGTCTGCGTTGCCTTCGGCCACGCCTCGTACCACGTCGGGGCTGAAACGCTCTTCGATGTCGGCCTGGATCAGCGGGTTTTCCAGCATGAACGCCGACAGTTCCTCGGGCAGGAACTCCATGATCGACGACACATTGGCCAGAACCCGCACATGACCACGCGCACCGTCGGCGTATTCGCTCAGCTCGCTGTCCAGGCGTTCCATGGCGCGGGTCATTTCCCGCGCATGGCGCAACAGGGCCAGGCCTGCCGGGGTCGGCTCGACACCGCGCTTGCTGCGAGTGAGCAAGGCGGTGCCGAAGCGCGCCTCGATGTCCGAGATGCGTTTGCTGACAGCAGACGGCGCCATGAACGCACGCTCGCCGGCGCGGGCGATGGTGCCCGCTTCGCAGACGATGATGAACAGGTTCAGGGACAGGGGGTCGAGGGGTTGCATTGCTGGGCTCGGGTCGGGGATGGAAGCGCAGACTGTATCAGGGCCTGACCCTCAGATCTCCCGGTGATGGGCCCGGCCCCCCTGCCCCCAATCCCCAACCTTGGGGCAACCGGACCCACTGCCAAAAGCTCGAAGATGGCCCTGTAAAAAAACCGGACGCCTTGCCCCACAAGGCCTGCAACGCATTTTTCAAGTGTTGGCACAGCTATTGCCGATCTCCTCCCAGACGCCCCAAGTCCATGGGCCCGTTTGCAGGAGGAATTGACTCATGCACCGACCGATACCCCACCCGCTGGCAGTGGCGATTTTCGCCGGCATGCTCCAGCTCCCGGCGCAGGCTGCCTTGAACGCAGTCGATCCAGGCGCCTACGTGCCCGCCAACGGCGGCTTCCCCGCCTGGTACCAGGACAGCCACGGTCGAACCCTCGACCTGTGCCTGACCAAGGCGGTCAGCTCACGCGTGGCCGGCGCCCCCGGCGCGCCGTCGTACATGTGCACGCTGCTGCCCACCCCCGGCGTGTTCGACGATACCCAACCCATCGCCTTCCCCAGCAACTTTCCTGACGAAGCGTTCTGGTTTACCGCCGACGCCGCCATCGTCGACGCCGCCCGCGGTATCGACCTGAGCTACGGTACGGCGATCGAAGCGGCGTTCGCCGCCGAAGAGCCGGTGGAGGGCGACCAGGTCAGCTTTGCCCGGGTGCGCATCCGGGTCGATGTGCCAACCGCCGGCACCTATGTGGTCACCCACCCCTACGGCGTCGAAGTCTTCGATGTACCGGCCGCCGGGCGCCGGGCAATCAACATGACCCGCGACATCGGCATTGCCGGCGCCGGCGACTTCTCCGGCGCGTTGAAGGGTGATGTCGGGCCGTTCCTGCGCAGCGTCAACGGCCCCTACACCGAGGGCAGCGAGCGCTTCATCGGCGACCCGAACCTGGATGAACAGGTCACTGGCAGCCCCTTCAATACCAACTATGTGCGCATCGAGGGCCCGGGCGGCATCGACCTGCGCACCGAGCTGTTCTCGATTTCCGGCAAACTCTCGACAGTCGCCCTGCCGACCCCGCTGATGCCACAACGCAGCACCTACTCGCGGCATACCGAGAACGGCGACCTGCGTGCCCAGCAGGACATCTTCGTGATGGCCCCACCGCCACCGGCCAGCGTTACGCTGACCAGCCAGACGCCCAACCTGAACCTGACCGAAGCCAATGGCACCGGGGCCTGGTACGCCCAGTCGGCGCTCAACCCGGCTGCCGGCACCATCGTCACGCTGACTGCCGACAACAGCGTGGCAATCCCCACCAGCAGCCTGACCACCAGCAACCTGCCGCTGACCGACCTGGTCACCATCACCCAGGCGCAGTACCGCTTGTCTACCGGCGAACTGACCCTGGTGGCCAGCACCAGCGACGAGACCTCCCCGCCTGTGCTCACCGCGCATACCGGCAACGGTACGTTGATCGGCGCCCTGAGCGGCAACGGCGCCGTCAAGACACTAAGCATGTCGCTGTCGCCGATCCCGCCGGCCAAGGTGCAGGTCACCAGCGCCAATGGCGGTAGCGATACCGAAGACGTGGTGCTGGTGCCATGAACAGACAAAGGCTCAGCCTTCAAGGAGGCAGTATGAACACTTGGTCGCGCCGTGCGCTGTTGGCCGCCGGTTTCTCCCTCACCGTTACCAGCGCCGCGTTTGCCGCGCTGTCTGATGTCGACCCGGGGCCATACACCTTCGCCACCGGTGGTTACCCGATGTGGTACAAGGACGGCCTCGACCAGTCCCTGGAGCTGTGCCAGTCCCGGGCGACCAGTACCCGGGTGCCGGGGACCCCGGCCGCACCTTCGTACATGTGCACCCTGCTACCGGAACCGGGTATCTACGACGACGCCTTGCCGCTGGTGTTCCCCGACAACTGGCCGCCGGAGATGTTCTGGTTCCTGGCCGAAGCCACCATCCCTGCAGTCGGTAACAGCGGTTACGAGCTCGATGCCTACGTCGCCGGCCTTGAAGCGGCGTTCGCTGCCGAAAACCCGGTTGACGGCGACCAGCAGAGCTTTGCGCGCATTCGTATCCGCGTCTCGGTACCGCGTGCAGGTGTCTACACCATCACCCACCCCTACGGTGTCGAAACCGTCAATGTCACCACACCCGGTCGACGCGCGATCAACATCACCCGTGACATCGGCATCGGCGCACCAGGCAACTTCCGCGGCGCACTCAACGGCGCGCTCGGGCCATGGCTGCGCGGGGCTGGCGGGCCTTACACCGAGGTCAACCCGGACACCGGCGCGACCGAAACCTTCATCGGCGACCCCAACCGCCCGGAGGCCGTGGTCGGCAGCCCGTTCGACACCAACTTCATCCGTATCGACGGCCCACCCGGGCGCATCGAGACCGCCGTATTCACCGTCTCGGGCAAAGTATTGGACCAGCGTGCGCAAACCCCGGTCACCCTGGAGCGCGCCACCTACTCGCGTAACGGCAGCGGCACCCGGGTAGAGGTGTTCGCCAAGGCCCCCAAAGAGGCCAGCCTGTGCATGCGCAATGGCCTGGCACTGATCGGCACACCGCCGTCGCCGTGCCAGTTCACCCTGACTGCGGACAACAACGGCTTGTTCTTCAGCCAGCAGTTCAGCCAGGCCGTGCAGCCTGCAGTGGTGGTGGTCACCGCCAGCAACGCGGCCGGCGGCACCCAGCCTACCGCGTTGTCGAGCAAGCTGACCGACGTGGTCCAGGTCAGCACCGCACGTTATGACTGGGCCAATAAACGCCTGCTGATCGAAGCCGCATCCAGCGACGAGGTGGCGATCCCCGACCTGCTTGCCCAGGGCTATGGCCGCATGTCGAAATCGGGCACGCTGCAAAGCCTGACCGTCAACGATGTGTTGCAGCCGCCAGCCACCGTCACCGTCAAGTCTGCCCATGGCGGCAGCGATGTCGAGCCGGTGATCGTGGTCGGCAACGCCCCGGTCGAGGCGGCCAACCAGCCACCGCTGGCCCAGGCCGATGTCGGCAGCACCAGTGTCGGTATCCCGATCACCCTCAACCTGCTGCTGAACGACAGCGACCCGGACGGCAACGTGCCGCTGACCATCAGCGACCTCACCCAACCCGGTACCGGCCTGGGCGGCGTGGTGCTGAACGGTACCACCTCGGTCACCTACACCCCGCCAGTCGGCGCCACGCAACCGCTGGTGGCCAGCTTCAGCTACCGGGCAACAGACGCCAAGGGCCTGAAGTCGGAACCGGCCACGGTCACCGTCAACGTCGCGCCTAACCAGGCACCCACTGCCGTCCCGGAAACCGTCGCCACCCTGGGCGTGCCGTTGACCATCAACGTACTGGCCAATGACACCGACCCGGAAGGCAACCTGCCGCTGGCCGTGGCCGCCGTTACCCAGCCGGCTGCTGGCCGGGGTACGGTGAGCACCGACGGCACCACCGTGACCTACACGCCACCGGCTACGGTAACCGCAGCCTTCACGACCACCTTCACCTACCAGGCGCGTGACTCGCTGGGGGCGCTATCCAACGCGGGCACCGTCACCGTCAACGTGTCGCCACGTCCGGCTGCCGAGACCTTCACAGTCACGGCCGCCACGGTCACGGCGCGCTCCAACAACCGCTTCAACTGGGACATCAGCGGTACCTCGTCGGTGACCACCGGCAACGTCGTGACGGTGCGCGTCACCACCACCACAGGCGTGCAGACCTTGGGCACCGCCACCGTACCGGTGACCGGCCGCTGGCGCCTGGCAGTGAGCAACAGCACCACCTTGATCCCGACCGCCGCGCCGACGGCGACCATCACCACCAGCCCGGGTACCACGCGCACCGTCAACGTGGTTGTGCAGTAACGGCCGGAGTAACGCCATGAAACGCCTGTATCCACTGCTGCTCAGCCTGGCCCTGGCGGGCCAGGCCAGTTGGGCCGAAGACCTGATGGACAATGCCGACCTCGCACCCGGCAATGACCTGGGTGACCCAGTGATCATCCGCCTGCTGCCGGTCGGCGCCGGTCAGGCGGCGGTGATCGAGCAGCAAGGGTCGGGCAACCGCGCCGCCCTCGACCAGAACGGCCAGGCCCTGCTGGGCCGCATCGTCCAGACCGGTGGCGCGCAGGAGGCGTACATCCTGCAAGAAGGCAGTGACCTGATGGCCAGCATCAGCCAGCAGGGCAATGGCAACAGCGCGTCGATCCGCCAGAGCGGCAGCAGCAATAGCGCAGCCATCGAACAGATCGGCAACGACAACAGCGCCAGCATCGTGCAGTCCGGCACGGGCCTCAACAGCTCCGTGACCCAGGCAGGCAATGGCCAGCATGTTCAGATCACCCAATACCGATAGACCTGGAGGCACCACCATGTACAAGCTCGCTCCCTTAAGTGCCGCTATCGTCCTGGCCCTCGCAGGTCAGGCCATGGCTGCTGACAGCACCTCGTCCCAGACCCAGGACGGCAAGGAAAACATCGCCGAAGTCAGCCAGACTGCCGCATCCTTCGCCTCGGCCACCCAGAACCAGACCGGCAAGGGCCACAACCACCTGGCGGTGCAGACCGAGAGCACCAGCGACATCAAGCAAAGCGCCACCGGCTCGCTCAACGCCGGCTACGCCGAGCAACTGTTCGAGAACGGCAGCCAGATCACCCAGCAGGCCGGTGGCACCACCAACGATGCCTTCGCCAGCCAGTCGCTGGGCAACAACAACGAGGCCCTGCAAACCCAGCAAGGCACCGGAAACGTCTCGACCGTGTGGCAGGACACTCAGGAAGGCAGCAAGGCCACCACCTCGCAGTCCGGCCAGCGCAACGAAGCCTTCATCGAGCAGACTTTCGGCGGCAGCAACAACCGCAGCACGGTGACCCAGACCGGCCAGGACAACTACGCCGCCGCCGAGCACCTGAACCACATCGATGGCGATGTCCAGATCTACCAGGACGGCCGCGAAAACTGGGCCTATGGCGACCAGCGCGACGGTACTGGCGGCACCATCGGCATCGGTCAATACGGCACCGGCAACTCGGCGGAAGTGTGGCAGGACACGCAGATCGGCAGCCAAGCCGCCGTCACCCAGACCGGGCAGCTCAACGAAGCCTATATCGACCAGAGCTTCGGCGCTGACAACAAGGTCAGCCTGTCACAGCAGGGCCGTGCCAACGCCAGCTGGTCGGATCAGTTCGAAACCAACAATTCGAACACTACCATTACCCAGACCGGTAACAACAACCTGCACTACACCTACCAGAACGGCGAAAACCTCAGCCTTGCCATCAACACCAAGGGCAACGGCAACACCATCACCGCCAGCAACTGGAAAGGCGCCAAGATGGGCGGCCAGTTCGGCGCCAACCAGACCGCCACCATCAACCAGAACGGTACCGGCAACGGCGTCAACCTGACCCAGAATGGTGAAAACCACGTGGCCACGCTGAACCAGAAAGGCACCGGCAACCAGATGCAGACCAAGCAGGCCGACAGCAACAACGAGTTGTACTTCGAGCAGAACGGCACCGACAACATCCTGATTGCCGACCAGCGTGGTACCGACAACTATGCCTACGGCAACAGCCAGGGCACTGGCAACAGCATCACCCTGGACCAGTCCGGCTACAGCAACCAGAGCTACACCAACCAGCTGTATGGCAGTGGCAACGAAGCCACCATCAAACAGGCTGACAGCATCAACGTCGCCTACGTGACCCAAGGGGGCCAGGGCAACAAGGCGTTCGTCGACCAGAGCGGTATGGCTCAAACCGCCACCATCAGCCAGCTGGGCAACGCCAACATGGCTACTGTGACCCAGAAGTAGACGGCTCCCCCTTGAACCGCGGTGCTTCTCTCCCTGGTGCCGCGGTTCCTTTTTTTCCTGCCCTGTTTGTTTTTTTATGCGGCCTGTTCACGGGTGAGCCCGCTGCCACAGGTTCTCCACTGTCCTCAGGCCTGTGCAGTATCTGTGGAAGCGGGTTCACCCGCGAATAGGCCAGACCTGCCAAGCACACTACAATGGTCAAAACCTGACCTGACCCTCCCCCATGATCCAGTCCGACCTCAACCTGTTCGGCCCCCAGCCGCAACGCCTGGCCAGCCACACCGTGCTGCTACCCGGCTTTGCCCTGGCCGAAATCGAGCCACTGCTCGACGCCCTGCGCCCGGTGCTGCGTGCCGCGCCGTTCCGGCACATGACCACCCCCGGGGGCCTGCGCATGGCGGTGGGCCTGACCAACTGTGGTGCGCTGGGTTGGGTGAGTGATGAACACGGCTACCGCTACAGCCGTTGCGACCCGCTCAGCGGCGAGCCTTGGCCCGCGCTGCCTGCGCTGCTGCTGAACCTCGCAACCCGCGCCGCCGCCATGGCCGGCTTTGACGGTTTTGTGCCCGATGCCTGCCTGGTCAACCACTACCTGCCCGGCACCCGCCTGAGCCTGCACCAGGATCGCGACGAGCAGGACTTCGCCCAGCCCATCGTCTCGGTATCGCTGGGCTTGCCGGCGGTGTTCCTGTTTGGTGGCCTGCAGCGTGCCGACAAGACCCGGCGCATCCCGCTGAACCACGGCGATGTGCTGGTCTGGGGTGGCGAAGACCGTTTGCGTTTCCATGGCGTGCTACCGATCAAGCCCGGCGTGCACCCGCGTCTGGGTGAGCGGCGTATCAACCTGACGTTGCGCAAGGCCGGTGGCTGACGCTGGCAGGCAACCCACCGTTCAGCACCGGTGGCTGAAACATGTTGAACATCTTCGCCAGGCAGGCTTCAAATACCTTGTCGCGCCTTAGCTTTGCCTGGAGCTTGCCATGCCTAACCCGCCTTACCCTTCACACCTTCAATACGGAGTGCCGCGCCCATGAAAATGCCCGGCCGTTCGCCCAACGCCTCGCTGCAACTCGATTACGTGCGCGACACCCTGTTTGGCCCTGTGGCCCAGAGCGTGGAGTGCGAATGCCAGATGGCCGACCTGACCCTCAAAGGGCGGCCGGGGTTGCGCCTGCATATCTGCCCGCCGCTGCCCGACAAGGTCGAGCGGGCGCACAGCGTGGCTTTCGTCTGGGACGGGCGCAGCTATCGGGGAGTGGTACGCGACAAGGGTAAATGCGGAGACGGCGGCATGAACCTGCTGCTGGAGTTGCTATAGGTTCAGTCTGAGGCGGGGCCAGATGTCCCCGGCCAGCCTGGACTGGCCGGGGCACAGGCTCCCTCAGGCAATGGCCTTGAGGGGGACCGGGTGGCTCGCGCGTAACGCGTGGAGCTGCGCCACCAGCGTGACCAGGTCCCGGCAACTGTTCAGGTTGTGCAGCGGGACCCCGCTCAGGGTCACGCCTGCTTCGAGACTCTGGCCCTGACCCAGGCGGATAGTCAGGTTGGCGCCATCCGGGCAACTGACTTCACAACGGTCGGGCAGGCAGGCCTGCTCGATCATCTGCCGCATCTCTAGCATCGAAACTCCAATCAACGACATGGTACGACCCTCTCTGTGGGATGGCCTGTTGTGTTTAAGTACACCTTTGTCAGGCAGGGCGCCAATTGATATTGCGCATGCCCGGGCAGGCGTCCATGCGCCGGGGCAATGATCTTTCCGTGAGAATCATCTAGCACCTTAGTGGAAGATCCGCAGAGGCTGGGCGGTGTTCGATCGCAATGGCGCACTTAACGACGAGCGGTCTCGCCTGTGGCCAACGACGCCCACAGATGCTGGGCTGCGTAGGCTCGCCACGGTCGCCATGCCAATGCCCGGTCAGCCAGTTGCGCATCAGCCCCCTCCAGCGAGCGCAACGCCTTGACCAGGGCCACATCGCCCAGCGGCATCGCGTCGGCAGCGCCGGCCTGGCGCAGGGCGAGGTACTGCGCACTCCATGGACCGATGCCTTTGAGTTTGCAGAGGTTACCCAGCAGCACATCCAGCACTTGCCCTGTGCGCAACAGGCCCGGTTCGGCGAGCAAGGCATTGGCCAGCGTGCCCAGGGTGGCGGCCCTTGCCTTGGGCATGCCCAGGTTCTCGAACCGGGCAGCCGCCAGCACTGACAAAGCAGGGAAAACGTGGCTCAACCCCGGCGCCGAGAGACGCAGCCGGACACCGTGGCGTTGTACCAGCCGGCCGGCCAGGGTCATGGCGCCGGCGACGCTGATCTGCTGCCCGAGTACCGTGCGCATGGCCTGCTCGCAAGCGTCCCAGCCTTGCGGTACACGCAGGCCTGGACGCTGTTGCAGCAGCCGGGCCATCAGTGGGTCACGAGAGAGCTCGGCGGCGATGCGCACAGGGTCGGCGTCGAGGTCGAATACCCGGCGAAGCCTGGCGATCAGGCCGGGTAGCGCAGCGCAGGGCACCCCTTCAAGGCGGACCTGCAGGCGTTGGTCAGGTAAAGGGGTGGCGTGCATCACCGCGTGTTGACCGGCAATCACCAACGAGCGGCTGTAGGTGCCGTCGAGGCAGGTTTCGATGCCAGGGATACAGCGGGCGGCGAGGAATGCCACGGTCGAAGGCCAGTGATAGGGGGCACGGTAGCGCAGCCACAGCATGTGGTGGTGTGGGGAAGGAAATGATCGGCGCACGGCGTGCAGGCGGGTGAGCTTGGGCATGGCTGCATCATGCCAGCAAACCGGTAGCCTGTACCGGCCTTGTCGCCGGTACGGGCGATTCAATCAGCCATGATCAATGCGCAGCGCCGTCCCGCGCATCCTGCATTTGCCCAAACCTTCCGGCATGGAAATCGTCGAACGACTCGGCAATCTCGGCCTGGCTGTTCATGACGAACGGGCCGTAGCCGACGATTGGCTCATCGATCGGTTCCCCGCTGAGCAGCAGCACACTGGCACCTTCCGGCGCCTCGAGGGTAATATCCTCGCCAGCCGGGTCAAGGAGCACCAGGCTGGACGGGCCGGCCTCGCGCTCGCCGTTGACCCGCACGGTCCCGCGCAACACCACCAACGCCGCGTTGCGCCCTGCGGCCACCGGGAGCTGCAAGGCTGCACCAGCAGTCAGGCGCAGGTCCCACACATCCATTGCGGTAAAAGTCCGCGCCGGGCCTTGGTGCCCAAGGTAGTTACCGGCAATGACCCGCAAACTACCGCCCTCGCCGTCCAGTGCAACCACCGGGATATCGTTGGCCAGCAGCGTCTGATACCCGGCCGCTGCCCGCTTGTCCCGCGCCGGCAGGTTGACCCACAGCTGTACCATTTCCAGCGTGCCGCCGCTGCGGGCGAAGGCTGGGGAGTGGAACTCTTCATGGATGATGCCATTGGCGGCGGTCATCCACTGCACGTCCCCAGGGCCGATCAGACCGCCAGCGCCGGTGGAGTCACGGTGCTCCAGCTCGCCCTGATAGACGATGGTCACAGTCTCAAAGCCGCGGTGCGGGTGCTGGCCCACACCCCGTCGTGCAGCAGTCGGGGTGAAATCATGGGGGCCGGCATAGTCAAGCAGCAGGAACGGGCTGATCTGGCTGGCCAGGTTGTCGTAGGTGAACAGGCTGCGCACCGGAAAACCATCCCCCACCCAATGAGCGTGCGGGTTGCGGTGGATACCCAGAATCTTTTTCATGAGAAGGCTCCTCTCTTGGCTGGGATAACCTTATCAATGATGTCAATCGGGCGGTAGTCAGCTGTTTTGGCATGCATCGTTCCATAGATGGAACAATCAGCCCTGCAAGAAATCTATCACCTGATCAGCTGCCTTGCCAGGGTCCTCCTGCATGAAACAATGCCCGCCCGCTACCTGTTGCGCAGTCACATTCGGGTTGAGCGCCGCCAGCCGACTTACCGAGTGTGGCACGAAGGGATAGGTGTGCTCGCCATACAACACCTGCGTAGGGGTGCTGATCGCAGCAAGGCTTGCCCACATGCGCCTGGGGAACGAGCTGAATATTTCCACCTCACGGCTGGGCCGGCATTTGAGGACCACCGCTTCGCCGCAATCACCGATGGCATGTTCGACATAGGCCTGCAGCGCCGCATCTGCCCAGCCCTTGAAGATGCCACGGCCTTGCAGTGAAGCGAGCGCCGCTTCGCGATCAGGCCAGTGGCTGCGCCGGCTCGCGGCCTTGCGCGCCAGGGCGTGGCGCTGGTGCAGGCCAACCAGGGCCGCCGCGCCCATCACGCCAAGCATGCGCCGGCTGAACAGCACCGGGTCAAGCAACACGGCACGTGCAAACAGCTGCGGCTCACTGGCCAGCATCAGCCCGGTGAGCACGCCGCCAAAGCTGTGCCCGACGGCAAAGCGCGGCACTTCGCCGTACTCGCCACGCCCGGCCTGAAATGCCTCCACGGCCAACGCGGCGGTACGGTTCCAGCCGCGAAACGCCCCGCCATGGTCACTGTCACCGTGCCCCTGGACATCGCACAGCCACAGGTCGAAATGCTCGCCCAGGCGCATCAGCAAAGGCTGATAGGCCAGGCAGCAGAAGCCGTTACCGTGCAAGAAATGCAGCAGCGGCTTGCCGCTGGCCGCGGTGCGCCAGCCACGCAGGGTGAAGCCTTCGGCACATTCGTGGGACCAGGGGATCAACTGCATGGGCTTGAGCAACTCGCGGGCTAGGAAAACGCCGATTCTACAAACAGAAGCGGGTACAGTGAAATCACCAGCAACAGGGCCATCAGGACATTGAACAGCATCAGCCAACGCGGGTTCTGCAGCAGGTTGCGCAGCGCGCTGCCAAACATCACCCACACGCCCACGCTGGGCAGGTTGACCAGCGCGAACAAGGCGGCGATGACGATCACGTTGGTCACATAGCCTTGCGCCGGTGTATAGGTTGTGATCGCCCCCACCGCCATCACCCAGGCCTTTGGATTGACCCACTGGAACGCCGCTGCGCCCCAGAAGCCCATGGGTTTGCGAGCACCGGACGAAGCCGTGCCGACTGGCCCGGAAGTGGCGATTTTCCAGGCCAGGTACAGCAGGTAGGCCGCCCCGGTGTAGCGCAGCACTGTGTACAGCGGCGGCCAGGCCTTGAACACCTCGCCCAGGCCCAGACCAACGGCCAGCACCATGACCATGAAACCGACGCTGATGCCCACAGCGTGAGGAATCGAGCGGCGCACGCCGAAGTTCACCCCCGAGGCCAGCAACATGGTGTTGTTGGGGCCGGGCGTGATGGAGGACACGAAGGCAAACAGCACGAAGGCGGTCAGCAGGTCGGCAGAGGCGAGCATAGGGGCGGTCCACTTTCTTTATAGGTGCTGTCACACTAACGGAGTCGCCCTCCCCTGCGACCAGTACAGTTCCATTAAATTATGTAGATACACCTCACTGTATTGCTACCCGAATCAAGGAAGCCGTCAACATGAGCGTTACCATTCGCCCTGCCGTTCGCACCGATGCGCAACAGATTCTGGCCTTCATTACCGAACTGGCCGAGTATGAGCGTGCCCGTCACGAAGTGATCGCCAGCGTCGCCGACATCGAGCACAGCCTGTTCGACGAGGGCAGCACGGTGCATGGCCTGATGTGCGAACGCGATGGCCAGGCAATCGGCTTCGCCGTGTATTTCTACAGCTACTCGACCTGGCTCGGGCGCAACGGCATCTACCTGGAAGACTTGTATATCACGCCCGAGCAGCGCGGCGATGGCGCGGGGCGGCAAGTGCTGCAGCACATTGCGCGCGAAGCGGTAGCGAACAACTGCGGGCGGCTGGAGTGGAGCGTGCTGGACTGGAACGAGCCGGCGATCGGCTTTTACCAGAAGCTGGGGGCCGAGGCGCAGGACGAGTGGGTGCGCTATCGCCTGGACGGGGAGAAGCTGGCGGCGTTTGCTCGCGGTTGATGGGGCGGGAGAGCCGCTGTTAGGGGGGGCATCAGGGCCCAGCTCATATCCCGCAATTGACGCCACGCCCGCCCCATGCTCTCCTTATGCCTGCGTTCAGGTGCCCCTTCTGGGGTGAAACGGGAAACCGGTGCGTCGCGGCCCTTCAGCAGGGTCGGACTAGCCCGGTGCTGCCCCCGCAACGGTAAGCGAGCGAAGCGTCTGTACCACTGTGCCCGTAGTTCGGCATGGGAAGGTGACGCTTTTCAGGAGCCCTGCTCTTCCTCGCAAGCCCGGAGACCGGCCTGGCGTTCATGAACACCCCGCGGTGGGCGGGCGCTGTCGCATTCCCTGGGCAATCACGCTCGGGGCTGCCGCGCTTGTCCGTTGCCCACAAAAAAGCAGAGGAACGCGTCATGCCCGTCACCAGCGCCAAGCCACACAGCCTTGCCACCCCCACCACGCTAAGCCAACGCGTCGTCATCGCCGTCGGCGCCAGCCTGCTCGGCCTGTGCCTGGTCTACTTCGCCGGTTTTTCGCACATCGAGGCCGTGCACAACGCTGCCCACGATACCCGCCACAGCGCCGCCTTCCCCTGCCACTGAGTACGCCCGATGATCACGCGCATTGCCCGTACTGCGGGCTTCAGCGGGCTGCTTGCGGCCTTGTTGCTGACCTTGTTGCAAAGCTTCTGGGTGGCCCCGTTGATTCTTCAGGCGGAAACCTACGAGTCTTCGGCCCCGGCCGCACACCACGAACATGGCAGCGAAGTCGCTGCCCATGAGCACAGCGCCGAAGCCTGGTCGCCGGAAGACGGCTGGCAGCGCGTGCTGTCTACGACCGGTGGCAACCTGGTGGTGGCGGTCGGCTTCGCCCTGATCCTGGCCGCGCTCTACAGCCTGCGCGCTCCGAAGCGCGCCAGCACGGGGGCTTTGTGGGGGCTGGCGGGCTTCGCCGTGTTCTGCCTCGCGCCAACCCTGGGCCTGCCCCCAGAACTGCCAGGTACGGCTGCGGCCGACCTTGGGCAACGTCAGGCCTGGTGGATTGGCACCGCCAGCGCCACCGCCCTGGGCCTGGCCTTGCTGGCGTTTGCCCGCCACGGGCTGCTGAAAGCGCTGGGCGCCGTGCTGCTGGTGGTGCCGCATGTAATTGGCGCGCCGCAACCGGAGGTGCACGAAAGCCTGGCTCCCGAAGCACTGGAAGCCCAGTTCAAGCTGGCCTCCTGGCTGACCAACGCCGCCTTCTGGCTGGCCCTGGGCCTGCTAAGCGCCTGGCTGTTCCGCCGCTCAAGCCAGGCCTGATGCCAGTTTTTTACGCCGGTTTTGGCTGCCGCCGGGGCTGCCCGGTGGATACGCTGCTCAGCCTTCTGCGCCAGGCCCTGGATAATCAGGGCCTGGCGCTGGCCGACCTGCACGGTATCGCCAGCATCAGCCTGAAGGCCAACGAACCGGGGTTACAGCAACTGGCCGAACACCTCGGTTTGCCTTTGGTGCTGTACCATGGCGCGCAACTGCAACCCTATTCCAACCTGCTCAGCCACCGTTCTGCTGTGGCCCATGCCCACACGGGTTGCTGGGGGGTGGCCGAGAGCGCGGCGTTGGCCCTGGCAAGCCAGGGGCTCGGCACAGCGCGGTTGCTGCTCACACGCCAGGTGATGGGCCCGGCAACCCTCGCGCTGGCCTGCTGAACGCTGCACCCTCATTTCTTGCAAGGACTTTCCATGACGGTCTACTTCATCGGCGCCGGCCCCGGCGACCCGGAACTGATCACGGTCAAGGGGCAACGGCTGATTCGTCAGTGCCCGGTGATCATCTACGCCGGCTCGCTGGTGCCTGCTGCCGTGCTCGAAGGCCACCGGGCCGAAACCGTGATCAACAGTGCCGAGCTGCACCTGGAGCAGATCATCGCCGCCATGCGCACGGCGCACCAGCAAGGCCAGGACGTCGCCCGCGTGCATAGCGGGGACCCCAGCCTGTACGGCGCCATCGGCGAGCAGATCCGCCACCTGCAGGCGCTGGGTATCGATTACCAGATCATCCCCGGTGTCACCGCCACGGCCGCCAGCGCCGCCCTGCTCGGCTGCGAGCTGACCCTGCCGCAGGTGGCACAGACGGTGATCCTGACCCGCTATGGCGACAGCTCGCCGATGCCACCCGGCGAGCAGCTGGCGGACCTGGCGCGCCATGGCAGCACGCTTGCGATTCACCTGGGGGTCAAGCACCTCTCGCGGATCGTCGACGAACTGCTGCCACACTATGGCGCAGACTGCCCGGTGGCGGTCGTGCACCGCGCCACATGGCCAGACCAGGACTGGGTTCGTGGCAGCCTTGGCGACATCGCCGAACGTGTCGCCGCCAAGGACTTCCGCCGCACCGCACTGATTCTGGTGGGGCATGTGCTGGGCAACACTCCGTTCGCCGATTCGGCCTTGTACCGCGCAGGGCACGCCCACTTGTATCGCCCTGGCGACTGAGCATTGCCAGGCTCACCACAGGCGTAGCAGACTCCGGGTTCCCGCTTGCGAACCGGAGTCAAGCTCATGCTGGATCTACGCCCCAACTGCGAATGCTGCGATATCGACCTGCCTGGCGACAGCCCTGACGCGCTGATCTGTTCCTTTGAATGCACCTTCTGCCGCACCTGCGTCGAAACCCGCTTGCAGGGCTATTGCCCGAACTGCAAAGGCCAGCTGGTGACCCGTCCGACGCGGGTCGGCCAGGCCTTGGCCAACAACCCCGCCTCGCCCTTGCGCGTGAATAAAACACACCTCGCCTGCAATTGACCGACCAGAAAATCGACACTCCGCCTTGTTAGCGGTGATGTCTTTCCATTATTTGTAGGAATTTTCAACAAGGCACCCGAGGATTATCAACACTTCTATACTCGGCATTACCAAACTTCAGGATTGGTCGTATCTTGCAGCGCTTCCGATTAACCCGCTTGCAGACGTATTCCTGAGTGATCCAGGAAGGCGGACCACATCCTGACAGGAGTTTTCTCATGACAACCGTGCTGATCGTCGATGACCACCCGATCGTCCGGGTCGCTTTGCGCACTATCCTCGAGCGCGAGCGCTTCCATGTTGTCGGCGAAGTGGGCGACGGCCGGATCGTGGCGCAGGTGGCCCGCGAGCTGCGCCCGGACGTTGTAATTCTGGACATCGGGCTACCCGGGCTGGACGGCATGGAAGTGATCAAACGCCTGCAGTGCCTGGAGGCAGTGCCGAAAATCATGGTCCTGACCGGTCAGGCCACCGATCTGTACGTACGCCGCTGTCTGGATGCCGGCATCGGCGCCTTCGTCACCAAGGATGAAGATACCGATCCGTTGGTGTTTGCCCTCAAGGCCCTGATCAAGGGCTATTCGACCTTCCCGCAGATGTCGGTCAACAGCAACTCGCTGGAGAGCGAACCCGTGCGCCTGGAAAGCCTCTCCAACCGTGAAATGGAAGTGCTGCGGCGCCTGGCGCGCGGTGAAAACAACAAGAACATCGGGCACTGCATGAACCTCAGCGCCAAGACCATCAGTACCTACCGAGGCCGTATCATGGAAAAGCTCAGGACCGAGTCGCTGGTTGAAATGGTCGACCTGGCCAGACGCAACGACGTCAACTGAGCGCTTGGCCACCATGAAACGTCTGCTGGCCAGTGCCGTTATCGCCATTGGCCTTTCGGCCTCGGCAAGTCTGCTTGCCGACAGCGAACCCCGACAGCTGCTGGCGCGTTCCGTCAGCGCTGCCACCCCGCTGCAACTGCCCAGCGACGACCGTGACTGGCTCGCGCGACGACAGCGGCTGGTGCTGGGTAGCTCCCGGCCTGACTATCCACCGTTCGAAATCAACGTCAGCCAGCGTGACTACGAAGGGCTGAGCGCCGATTACGCCGGCATCATCGCCGAGCAACTGGGTATTGCGATCGAAGTGCGCCGGTACGACAGCCGCCATGAAGCCATCGCGGCCCTGCGCGAGGGCCGGATCGACCTGCTGGGCAGCTCCAACGCATTCGAGGCGGCGGACGCCGAGCTCAACCTCAGTACCCCCTATGCCGATGATCTGCCTGTCGTTGTCACCCGCAAAGGCAGTGACCTGAAGAATGCGCGTGACCTTGCCGGCATGCGCCTGGCCATGGTCGACCATTACCTGCCGGCCAGCGCCGTGCACGCCCTGTATCCCAAGGCCCAGCTAAGCCTGTATCGCTCAACCCTGGCCGGCCTTGCCGCTGTCGAGCTCGGCGAGGCCGACGCCTACCTGGGCGATGCGATCAGCACCGATTTCACCATGGGCAAGAGCTACCAGAACACGCTGAAGATCGACCACTTCAGCCAGGTTGCCCCTGGCGAGTTCGCCTTTGCCTTGGCCAGCGACAACCCGCGCTTGCACCGACTGGTCGATCAGGCGTTGGCCCGCATCAGCGAAAGCGAACGCCTGAACATCCTGCGCCGCTGGAGCAGCGGCAACACCAGCCTGCTGCTTCAGCGCCACCTGTCAGTGCTGAGCGCAGAGGAGCAAGCCTGGATAGCCAGCAATCCGACCGTCAACGTGCTGGTCAATACCGGCCTGGCACCCCTCACATTCAACGATGCCCAGCACCGTCCCAGCGGCATCACCATCGACCTGCTCAAGCAGATCTCCCTGCGAACGGGGCTGCATTTCAAACCGCTGGAGAGCTCCTCGGCGCAGGAAATGGTCGAACGTCTGGCCCGCGGTGAGGCGCAGATGATCGGTGCCCTGGGTTATGGCGCAGACCGTTCGAAGCAGATGCGCTATACCCGCCCCTACCTGGTCAGCCCAAGGGTGCTGGTCACCCGCAACGATGGCTCCGCACCGGCGCAGGCCAGGGCACTGGACGGTCAGCGCATCGCCCTTGTGCGCGGCTCCCCGCAACGGGCGGCGCTGGAGGGACGCTTCGCCCAGGCCAAGGTGGTCGAGGTGGACAACCCGCTAGGCCTGATGGAAGCGGTGGCCAACGGGACTGCCGACGTTGCCCTGAGCAGCCATATCAATGCCGCCTACTACATCAGCCACGTGTTCAAGGACCGCCTGCGCATCGCCAGCGTGCTGGATGACGACGCGGCCGTGGCCGCCTTCGCCGTGGCCCCGGACCAGCCTCAGCTGCAAGCCATTCTCGACAAGGCACTGCTGAGCATTCCCCCCGATGAAC